>NZ_JBGLRL010000001.1:0-514946 GCF_041402505.1 Aeromonas sp. S2(2024) | reverse complement strand
GCCAATGCGGTCTTGTTGATGGATAAATTTATCTACTACCTGAAGCAACACCGCTTATATACCCGCCCACTTGGAATTATTTGAGTCTCTAAAAATGAGGGGATCTCTGAGCAGCCCAACCACACCTGCCCATTCATTTTCGTTTTCAGAAGAAATACTGTAAGCGACATTGTATCCAAACGGCTCATTTTGCTGCGTAAATCCCTTCACTTTCATATAAGAAAAACCAACAAAAGGGCTGACCAACCCCAGATTGTTGAGGTGAAATGAACGACCAATTCGCGGGCTAATCAGGAGAGCTACACTTTCGGTTCGCTTATCATCAGTTTCCGACTTGGTATAACTGATCGGCAGAACACCAAAATACTGACCGAAACCAGCGGTAAAATTCGTACTTACCCCATAATTCCAACCTGAGAAATCTGGCGAAAAATGAATCGGTTTGATACCCTGCTTAATATGATTAAACACCGAATCCGGGATGGTGACTTCCAGGTCTGAGCTTCCATCAAAACGCCCGGCATGTACGCCGACCTGCATAAACGGTAGAACCCACGAGCTGAGTTTCAGTTGCCATGTCTGGGTATTGCTTTCTGGATGACCAAAATCGATCTCATCCAGATTTAAACGATCAAAGTCGATATTCGGACGACTGGGGATTGCCAGCTTCAAGTCGGAAAAACCAATCCCCTGTTGCATATAAGTTGGCACAATGGAAAAGGAGAACGGTAGAGGTAAATCAAATCCAAGCTCAATCGCCTTCTGCGCATAGAAAGGTAATGCATGTTCCCACTTGCGATTCAGCCTCTGCTGGTTTGACTGACTTGACCGAGTTATAGATGGGCGTACATCTGCCGGGATGGTGGCATTCCGCTCAGCTTTGCGCAAAGCTCTGATCTGTTTGCGACTCTCATTGAGGTCTACCTCATCTGAGGATGAAAACTCAGTAGCCGACGCTATCGATAAGGTTAGAAACAGAAATATAAAAAACAAAACACGCATACTTCTCATCTTTATTAACATTGACTGGCCAGCTATACTAACAACAAATGAATCACCAAATCTTAATAATTGGCATTTTGGTTATAATTTTGACGATTAAATTTACCAGTGAACTTTTTCCACCGTTTTTATCCTTTTAGCGTGTAAAAATATCATCCTAATTAGCTACTATTAAAATCTCCGTAATTTAAAATAAGAAAGTCATATATCACCTCCATGAATACGTAGGATTTTCCCTGCATATCACGTCATTTGGAGGGAATATGGCTCACCTTATCGAGACCATAGCCTACACCGGCCAAACACCCGGGCATGACTTCGGCAATCTGTTACCCCCGCAGCAATCTCTCAACATCTGGCTCCAGGCCGCCCGGCATGGACTGGACCGTTGAACAAAGCGAGGTAAAGTTCAACGTCAAGTTGCCCCGCTCGACACAATTTGATGCAGTGGCAGTGAAGGCCTCGCTGGGAGTGGGCTGTCCCATTGGGATGAGTTCAAAACCCAGACTCAGGCGCTGGTGGCACGCCCCTGCTCCCCGAGGAAGCACTGCGTTTCTTCAGTGACTTGCTGCACAACCACGGAATGAAGACAGTATTATCCTCACGCGCCCAGTACAGCGGCTGAACGAGTGTAGTGATCTAATCATCCCGAACACCATTTTAGGTGCCACCGTTACCTAAGGTGTTCAATGGCAAAACAACGTCGCTCATTCACTGCCAAGTTCAAGCAGGAAGTGGCATCCAGGTGGTGCCGGTGGCCATCGTCTCGGGCTTCATTATGAGCCTGCTCGGCCCCATCCTGATACTGGCATTCCTCGCCATCTGAGCCTGGCGCCCCCCAGGTGGAAAAAAGCCCGGCAGCAGTGCCGGGCTTTCTGTTTACTGACGGACGCACACTGGCTTCAAGCCCGCCACTGGCCGCCGCTCATCACCCGCTGGATGGCCAGCGTATTCGGGTCGATAAGCAGCAGATCCGCATCCTGCCCCACCGCTATCGCTCCCTTGCCTGCCAGCCCCAGGGCCCGCGCCGGATTGGCCGTGACCACCCCCAAGGCGACCTCGAGCGACACCCCGAGGGCGCAGGCGCGGACGCACTCCTGCCACAGGCTGGCAATCTGGCCGCAGCGCAACTCGATGAGGCGCCCCTCGCCATCGAAACGCGGCAGGCTGGCATTGGCATCGGAGCTGAAGCTGATGCGATCGGCAGGCACATCGGATTCCAGCAGCGCCACCAGCGCCTCTGCCGCCAGTTGCTCGCCATCGTCCAGCAGCTCGGGGAAGCTCGAGGTGGTGAGATCGACCCAGCCCCCCGCCCGGCCCCAGTCGATGGCCTCGGCAAACAGCCAGGGGTTGCGGTTGCAGTGGGTGGGATAGAGCTGGCGCAGGGGAATGTCGGTGCCATCGCGCAGGGCTCGCAGCGGCGCCAGCGCCCCGCGGCCGTCCCCGACGTGGAAGAAGCTTACCCCGCTCTTGCCCGCGAGCAGCCCGGCCACCCGCGCCTCGCTCACCAGCCGTGCCAGCTCGTCATGCGTCGGCGCGCTGGATCTGTGATCGCTGATGGCCAGCTCCCCCACCCCCAGCACCTCGGGAATCAGCATGATGTCCGACTCCACAGACCCGGTGAGGGTCTTGACCGGCAAGTGATAGGAGCCGGTATACATGTAAGCGCTCACCCCGGCGGCACGAAACTCGCGCACCTTGCCGAGCACCTGGGCCGGGGTGCGGGTCAGGCTGTCGGTGCCAAGCGCCGCCACCAGCGTGGTGACCCCCGCACTCAGCGCCTCCCTTGCCGCCAGCTCCGGGGTGCGAAAGGCAAAGCCTCCCTCCCCACCGCCCCCCGTGATGTGGGCCAGGGGATCCACCAACCCGGGCACCAGATAGCGGCCACGGCCGTCGACACGCACCAGCGGCCAGTCAGGGGGAACCGTCAGCCCCTTCCCCAGCCAGGCGATGCGGCCATCGGCCACCAGCAGATCCTGCTGGCCGAGCGGGACCGGGCTATGAATTTCCGCACCCTCGATCAGGGTCAACATGGGGTATCTCCTTGTTTCATCACCTCTTGCTGCAAAAAAAGAGAGGGAGCAAGCTCCCTCCCCCCATCAACCACCATAAATATCGTACTTGAAGTACTTCTGGTTGATCTCCTGATACTTGCCATTGGCACGCAGGGTTTTGATCGCCTCGTCCAACTTGGCCTTGAGATCCTGATCGCCCTTGCGTACCGCAATCCCCATGCCGTCACCAAACCACTGGCGATCGGTCAGGGCCGGCCCCACATACTCGAACTTGTCCCCGCCCGCCTTGCTGAGCAGCCCCTGATCGATGGCCGAGGCATCGGCCAGCAAGGCGAGCACCCTACCCGCCTTCAGATCGAGATAGGCTTCATCGGCATTGCCGTAGCGCACTATGGTGACATCGGAGCCAAAGTTGTCCGTCAGGTACTTGTCGTGGGTGGTGGCGCGCTGCACACCGATGCGCTTGCCTGCTATCCCCGCCGGGGTCAGCGCCAGCTCGGTGCCTTTGGCCGCCACGAAGCGGTTGGGGATATGGGCATATTTCTCGGTGAAATCCACCTTCTTGCGCCGCTCGTCGGTGATCGACATGGCGGCGATGATCGCATCGTATTTGCGCGACAACAGGGCGGGGATCATGCCGTCCCAATCCTGCGCCACCAGCTCGCACTTGACGGCCATCTGCTGGCACAGGGCATGGGCGAGATCGATGTCAAAGCCCTTGATCTCCCCCGAGGCATCGGTCCAGGAGAAGGGAGGATAGGCGCCTTCCACACCGAAACGCACGGTTTTCCACTCCTTGGCCGTGACGAGGGTGGTGAGCAGGCAGGCAGCAAACAGGGCTGACAGGGTCAGTTTGGTATTCATCATGAGTACTCCATTACATAGAAAGCGCACAGGCGCGGTCAAGGCATCGCAAGCGTGGGCAAGCGATGGCCAACAAACGGCAAAACGCGGATGAGCGAGATCAGCCCCCTGGGTATCAATGATCGACAGATATCAATGATCGTCGGGTATCAATGATCGGCGGGCGTCAATGAACTGCTCCGGGGCCTCGACTTATTCGTCGAACCACTCGGAGAGGTAGAAAGGCTTGAAGTAGAAGGCCAGAAAAAAGCCTCTGGCTTTGCGCATCATGATGGTTTGTCGTGTCCTGTGACAAAGATGTCAGCCACCTTAGCACGCCCAAAATTTGCCCCGCAAGGGGGCGTTGCAGGTCCGTTGCAAAAACCCGGACCATGGTCAACAGAAGGTGGATCCGCTAGGCTCTGAGCACCTTGTCATCGATCTGCACACGACCCTGATCCCATGAATTACCTGGCGCACCTTCACCTGGCGGCCCACACCCGAAGCTCCCTCACTGGCAACCTGCTGGGAGACTTCGTCAAGGGGCCGCTGCCCACGGGTCTCGAACCCCCCTTCGATGAGGGGATCTGGCTGCACCGCAAGATAGACGCCTTCACCGATGCCCACCCCGAGCACAGGGCGGCGGTCGCCAGCTTCGAGGCGCCCTGGCGCCGCTTTGGCGGCATCCTGGTGGACATGCTCTACGACCACTGGCTGAGTCGCCACTGGCAGCAATTCAGCCCGCAACCCCTGCCCCGCTTCCTGCAACAGAGCTATGGTCAACTGCTGGCGGATCATCACCGTCTGCCGGAGGGCCTGCCGGTGCCCCTCAGGCGGATGGCCGAGCAGGACTGGATCGCCTCATACCGGCACCGGGAGGGGCTGAGTCAGGCCCTCAACGGCATCGGCCGCCGCCTGCGTCGCCCCCTGTTGCTGGGAGAGGCACTCCATACCCTGGATGAGGGCCGCTGGCACGAGTGTGAACGGGGGTTTCTGCGCTTCTATCCCGCGTTGATCTGCTTCAGTGAGCGGCAGCTCGCCCACTACCGCGCCACCAGGGATCCTCAAGGCCCCCCAGGTTAGATGCCCTGATCCTGTTTCAGACAAGGCTGGCGGGGCAAGGGAGGAAACGAAAGCTGGATCAGACTGGGTCTTTTATGGCACCCAAAAAGGGAGGAGACTGGCGATGCCGCTCAGCCCGGGCTCAGGCTGAACGGGCGCGGCTGGGCTAGACTCAGCCCCCTCAAGACCCAAGGAGACCTCTTCATGTCATTGCGATTATTCTGTAGCGCCCTGTGCGGCGCCCTCCTGGCCGGTGGCGCCGTTCACGCCACCGAGCCGGTTCATGCAGCCATCTTGTTTGAAAACGTGCGTATCTTCGATGGCAAGGGGAGTGCCCTCAGCGCCCCCTCCTCCGTCCTGGTGGAAGGCAACCTGATCACCAGGATCAGCCAGGGCGGCATCAAGGTGGAAGGCGAGGTGCAGCGTATCGACGGCCAGGGCAAGACCCTGATGCCGGGCCTCATCGACGCCCATACCCACCTGATGTTCGCCACCCTGCCGCAGATTGCCGTGCTGACCAACGACGTCACCTTCACCACGGTGGCGGCAACCAGGGCGGCCAACGACATGCTGATGCGCGGCTTCACCAGTGCCCGTGATCTCGGCGGCCCCGTGTTCGGCCTCAAGAAGGGGATCGACATGGGGTTGATCAATGGACCGCGTATCTGGCCGGCCGGCGCCATGATCTCCCAGTCCGGTGGCCACGGCGACTTCCGCCTGCCCAACGAACTGCCGGCACTGGCGGGACAATACTCCTTCGGCGAGCGGGCCAACGCGGCCATGGTCGCCGACAGTCCGGATGCCGTGCGCCAGCGCACCCGCGAGCAACTCGCCCTCGGTGCCTCCCAGATCAAGGTGATGGCCGGTGGCGGAGTGGCCTCCAACTATGATCCCATCGATGTGACCCAGTACACGGTGCCGGAGATCCGTGCCGCAGTGGAGGCCGCCGACAACTGGGGCACCTATGTGACCGTGCACGCCTATACCCCGAAAGCGGTGCGCCAGGCCATTGAGGCAGGCGTCAAGTGCATCGACCACGGTCAGATGCTCGACGAGGACACTGCGAGACTGATGGCCGATAAGGGGGTCTGGTGGAGCCTGCAACCCTTCACCGACGATCGCAAGTCTCCCTTCCCGGAGGGCTCGGCCAACCGTCTGAAACAGCTTGAGATGTACAAGGGCACCGACCACGCCTATGCCATGGCCAAGAAGTACGGCATCAAGACCGCGTTCGGTACCGACGCCCTGTTCAGCGCCCAGGCCGCCGCCAGTCAGGGCACCATGCTGGCCAAGATGGGCACCTGGTATACCTCGGCCGAGGTGCTGAGGATGGCCACCCATGACAACGCCGAGCTGCTGGCCCTCTCCGGCCCGCGCAGCCCCTACTCGGGCAGGCTGGGCGTGGTGGAGGCCGGGGCACTGGCCGATCTGCTGCTGATCGACGGTGACCCGCTCAAGGATCTCTCCCTGGTGGCCGATCCGGCCAACCACTTCAAGGTGATCATGAAGGACGGCAAGATCTACAAGAACACGCTCTGACCTCCCTGGATGACAAAAAGGCCCCGAAAGGGGCCTTTTTGATGGGGGCTGCACGACTGCCAGCGGCAGAGCGGCTCAGCGATCTTCCTTCTTCTTGCGAATGCTCAGGCCCAGCTCACGACCGCGCAGGCGGGCGTAATAGATGGTGCCGACGAAGGCCAGAGTGGTGAACACCAGCTCCACCACCGCCAGCCACCGCTCCCCTTCATCCGTGGTGATCAGGGTGAGGGCGTGGAGGAAGTAGGGCATCAGCACGAAGTTGCCCCAGGCATGGGTGTAAGGGTTGCCCTGCACTATCCCCTTCAAGGGGAAGAGCAGCGGCACCGTCCAGATCACCGGCAGCAGCCAGGGATTGAGATCCGGATGGGGCGAGAGCCACAGATGCCACAGGATGACCCAGCCCAGCAGACCGAAGAAGCCGACCAGGGTCAGCAGACGGGCGAAGCGGGTGCTCACTGGAGGATCTCCAGCACCTGCTCCGGCGGGCGGCCGATGCGGGCCTGACCATTCTTGATGACGATGGGGCGTTCGATAAGCTTCGGATGCTGGTGCATGGCGCGAATGAGGGCATCGCCGCTCATCTCGGCCAGCCCCAGCTCCTTGTAGAGATCTTCCTTGGTGCGCATCAGCTGGCGCGGATCGCGAAAGCCGAGCTGACCCAGAAGGGTGCGGATATCATCTTCGCTCGGCGCCTGTTCCAGATAGAGCACCACCTCCGGGGCTATTCCGTGCTGTTCCAGCAAGGCCAGGGTTTCACGGCTCTTGGAGCAGCGCGGGTTGTGATAGATTTGGGTCTCGCTCATGGTAACTCCCTGATATTGCAAGATGGGACAACAAATGGCGCTATTGTAGGGGAAACGGATGGGCAGGGTAAGCGGGAAGGATATGGAAATGAAACGAATCTGTTGGCTGATTGTGGCGACCCTGCTGGGGGCCTGCAGCCCGGCGCCCGACTTCACCGACGAGACGGGCAAGAGCATCAGCCTGAGCGCCCTGGCGGGCAAGCCGCTGCTGGTCAACTACTTCGCCCCCTGGTGCGCCCCCTGTCTGCGGGAGATGCCCCTGCTCGCGGCGCTGCACCGGGAGGGGCGGATTGGAGTGATCGCCATCAACTATGATCCCGCCTCCCCTGGTGAGCTGGCCGAGCTGGCCCGGCGCCATCAGATAGCCGTCCCCCTGATGGTCCCCCTCGATGAAGCCAGCCTCCCCTTCCCCAGACCCGGCGCGCTGCCCACCAGCTACCTGCTCGATGGCGAGGGCCGGTTGCAGGAGACACTGGTGGGAGAGATAGATGAACACAGGCTCGCCGACCTCAGGGCCTGGGCTGCAGCACAGCCCTGATGGCCCCATGACGAAACGGGGTGCCCCATCGCTGGTGCACCCCGTTTCGTCACAGGAGCGGTGAACCGGACTAGCCCTTCAGGCTGTCCAGATCCTTCTTCGCCCTCTCCAACTGGGTGATGCGTGCCTCGATGCGGGCCAGGGTCAGCTTGTCGCTGGTGGTGCCGCGAGCCACCACCAGCTCGTCGATGGCGGCCTGATAGTCGCCGCGCAGGGAGAGGGTCTCCGCCCGCGCCATGTGCAGGTCCGTCATCCTGCCGGCCTTGCGATAGGCGTCCGACAGCAGGCTCCAGGCCAGGCTGTTCTCGTCGTGCTCCCGGGCATAGGGGTCCAGGATGGCGATGGACTTCTGGTAGTTGCCCCCTTCCAGATAGGCGTTGCCGAGGTTGACCACTACCACCTCGTTGTCCGGCATCCGGGTGCGGAAGCGCTCCAGCCGGGCGATGGCCTGGGCGCTGCGCCCCTTGGCGAGATCGATGTCGGTCAGGGCATCCACCACGAACAGATCTTCCGGATGGCGGGCGGCCAGCCCCTGCATCAGGGTATCGGCCTCGTCGGTGCGCTTGAGCTGCAACAGGGCCAGCGCCTTGCCATAGGTGGCGGCGTCTTTGAGGGGGTAGTCCCCCTTCTGCAGGCGGCTGTCGAAATAGGTGAGCAGCGCCTGGGGGCTCTCGGTGCCATAACGCACCTGAATGCGCACCTTGGCCAGCCAGAAGTCGAGACTGGGGGGCAAGGCTCGGCGGCCATAGCTGCCCGCCCGGGCGCGGGCTTCGCTGATCCGGGTCTCGGGCAGAGGGTGAGTGAGCAGCATCTCGGGCGGCTTGCTGGCGTAGCGATACTCCGCCGCCAGCTTCTGGAAGAAGTTGGCCATGCCCATGGGATCGAAACCGGCGTCATACAGCGTCTTCATGCCGATGCGATCCGCCTCGTATTCGTTGTCACGGGTATAGTTGATGGCCGACTGCATGGAGAGCCCGAGGGTAGTCTGCAGCGCGGCGATACCGGCGGTGGGGTTGATCACCGCAAGCGCGATGGAGCCCACCAGGCCAGCCAGGGTCATGGCCGAGCTGCTCGCCTGCGCCTCCATGTAACGGGCGATGTGGCGCTGGGTCACGTGGGTGATTTCGTGCGCCAGCACCGAGGCCAGCTCGCTCTCGCTGTCGGCGTAGAGGAAGAGGCCGGTGTGCACCTTGACCCGCCCGCCGAGGAAGGCGGCCGCGTTGATGCTGGGATCGTTGATGAGGAAGAAGGTAAAGGGGAAACGTACCCCGTCGGCATTGGTGAGCAATCGCTGACCCAGATCGTCGATGTATTCGTTCAGCACGGGATCATCGATGATGGGCAAGCCCGCCCGGGCGAACCGCATGAAGGCGTTGCCATAGCGCACTTCCTGCTCGATGGGCAGGGCCGCGACCCCGGCGGTGCCGATGTCGGGCAACTGGTTGTTCGCCTGGGCATGGAAGGTGGCGCCCATCAGGGAGACCAGCAGGGGAAGTGATGCCATCAAGGGGGAAAAGCGGGCCACTGTGTTTCTATCTCCATCAGAAAGTGCTCGGGGGCAGAATACCCTTGCCCATCAAGGCCTACAAGCGTTGTTTCGCCCTCCCATCGCGGCCATAATGACGGCCATCACGCACCATGGAGCCTCCCCCGATATGGAACCGCACTGGGAACAGCTCGACCTGACCCCCTGGCGCTGCCCGGAGCCGCTGATCCGGCTCAAGCTCTGGTTGCGCGGCGCCCGGGCCGGTCAATCCCTGCTGATCCTGCTCAAGGATCCCGGCTCCCGCCAAGACATTCCGGCCTGGTTGCTGCGGCAGGGCCATCAGGTGCAGCGCCTGCAGGAGTCAGACGCAGCTCTCACCCTGCGGCTCGTCGTCCAAAACCGGCCATCATGATGGTGCCAATGCCCATGATATGGACCAACACCGGATCGACCCTTTCCATCGCCATGACCCGATAAACCAAGGAAGCCTCGATGTTAGATGTATTGAAGCGCTGGTATCAGACCCGTTTTTCCGACCCCGATGCCGTCACCCTGTTCCTGCTGCTGGTGTTCTGCTTCGCGGTGCTCTGGCTGTTCGGCGATCTGCTGGCGCCGCTGCTGGTGGCCGTGGTGATGGCCTACCTGCTGGAGTGGCCGGTCAGCCGGCTGCAACGCACCGGGCTCTCCCGTACCTTCGCCACCAGCCTGGTGCTGCTGCTGTTCATCACGGTGACCACCCTGATGGTGCTGGGCCTCATTCCCACACTGGTGAGCCAGGGCGTCAACCTCGCCAAGGAGGCGCCGTCCATGCTGGCCCATGCCCAGGACGCTGTGCGCACCCTGCCACAGAAGTACCCGGAGATCATCGACGTCAGCCTGGTCGAGACCATCATCGACAACATTCGCCAGCGTATCCTGGCAGGCGGCGAGCAGTTGGTGAGCGCTTCGCTCAGCTCCCTCATCAACGTGGTAGCCATCCTCATCTACGCCATCCTGGTGCCCCTGATGGTGTTCTTCATGCTCAAGGACAAACAGGTGCTGATGGGCGGCCTGCGCCGCTTCCTGCCCCGCAACCGCACCCTGGTCAACCGGGTCTGGGTGGAGATGAACGACCAGATCATCAACTACATCCGCGGCAAGGTGATCGAGATTCTCATCGTCGGGGTGGCGACCTATGTGCCCTTCGCCCTGATGGGGCTGCGCTACTCGGTGCTGCTGGCGGTGGCGGTCGGTTTCTCCGTGCTCATCCCCTACATTGGGGCCGTGGCGGTGACCGTGCCCGTCGCCATGGTGGCCCTGTTCCAGTGGGGACTGACCCCGGACTTCGCCTGGCTGATGGTGGCCTATCTGGTCATTCAGGCCCTCGACGGCAACCTGCTGGTACCCCTGCTCTTCTCCGAGGCGGTCAACCTGCACCCTGTGGCCATCATCATCGCCGTGCTGGTGTTCGGCGGGCTCTGGGGCTTCTGGGGCGTCTTCTTCGCGATTCCCCTGGCAACCCTGGTGAAAGCGGTGCTCAACGCCTGGCCCAAACGGGACGATCTTCCCCGCCCCGCCCCCTGATGACGGGAGAAGCCGCCACCTCTTTTCTGTTATTGCCGCGATCTCGTCGACCACAGACTCCGTTCCCGCCTGAATCCAGGCGGGACACCATGACGCTATCGACTTGAATTTCAAATAAAAACAGGCTTCACTGACAAGGTCATCGGCAGTATGCTCTGCCAGCCCCGACTCTGAAGGATCAGTCCATGCCCCCTGTTCGCCCCCTGCACCGCGCCGCCCTTGGCGCGCTCCTGACCCTGCTGTTCGCCACCCCGGCCCGGGCCGAGGTCGATCTCGGCTCCCTCGATATCTTCGTGCAGGACAGCCCCACCAGCCCGGTGCCCAAGGGGCTGGTGCTGGGCGGTGCCGTCATCGGTGGCGATGCCCGCTATCAGGGCCAGGATGACACAGCCCTCGCGATACCGGGTTTCATCTACTTCGGCGATCAGTTCATGTTTCTCGGGGACAGGGCCCGCTACTACTTTCACAAGGATGACAGTTTCGCCGCCTACGGTTACGGCAGGATGCGCTTTGGCAACCTGGATCCCGACGATGCCCCCGAGCTGGCCGGCATGGAGCAGCGCAAGTGGCAGCTGGAAGGGGGCATAGGCGCCAGCCTCATCACCCCCTATGCCCTGCTCAGCACCCGCCTCAGCACTGATGTGACCGGGCGCAGCAACGGCCAGGAGCTGCTGCTGTGGGCCGACTTCCCCATATTGCGGGACAAGCTGCTCATCATGCCCGGCATGGGGATGATGATCCGCAGCGACAAGATGGCGAACTACTACTTTGGCGGCGTCTCGGGGGGCGAGGCCAGGGCACAACGCCCCGAGTGGGACACGGGCACCACCCTCTCCCCCATGGTGGCCATCATCACCAGCTACCGTTTCAGCCCCCACTGGATCGGCATGTTTGCCGCCAACTACGAACGCTACGACGACGACATCGCCAACAGCCCCATCGTCCAGCACGATGGCGAACTCTACGCCGGCTTCGGCGTGGGCTATATCTGGTAACCCCATCCGGCAGGACTGAATAACAGAAAAGGAGCCCATGGCTCCTTTTCTTGTGCTATCGGGCAATGCATCACCCTTGCAACCCGGCCAGGAACTCGGCCAGCGTCCGGTTGACGAACTCGGGGTTCTCCAGGGTCGAGATGTGGCCCGCAGCCGGTATCTCCCTGAAGGGGCAGTTCAGCACCTCGGCCATCAGATAGCCCTCCAGCACCGGGCGCGCCTTGTCCTCGCAGCCTGTCATCACCAGGCTCGGCATCGCCATCTCTTCGAGCCACTCGATGCGATCCTCCCGGGTCACGAAGCTGCGCCCCACCGCCACCAGACTCGCCACCTGGTCCGCTGGCCACTGGGCGAGCCGCGCCTTGAAGCCGCTCATCAGGGCGGGATCCGGCTCATGGGCGAAGAAGAGCGGCGCCACCTGCTCGATGACGGGGGCAGGCAGGGTGCCCAGCTGCTCTATCATCGCCAGCATGCCGAGGTAGCGCTCGCAGGGGATCTGGGGCTCCCAGCCAACGAAGGTATCCATCAGCACCAGTCCCTTGAGCCGCTTGGGCGCCATGCGCGCGAGCTCCACGCCCCACATGCCGCCAATCGACAGCCCCACCAGCACGCACTGCTCGATGTGGAGGGCATCGAGCAGTGCCAGGTGATCCCGGGCCAGGGTTGCCAGGGTGCAGCCACCGTCAGGGAGCACGTCGGAATCACCGTGGCCCCACAGCTCGGGGACGATGCAGCGATAGCTACCCTTGAGCGCCTCGACTTGCGGCGCCCACATGGCACTGTCCCACAGATAGCTGTGGCCAAAGAGCAGCACAGGGCCCTGCCCCTCGTCCAGATAGGCCATGCGGCGACCCGCTATCTCCATAAAATGCTTCATGTTATCTCCTGTTGCCAGCGGCTGATGAGGCGGCAGTATCAATCGCCATACATTGCCTCATGTTTTTTCTATTGCCAGCGGCTGATGAGGCGGCAGTATCAATCGCCATACATTGCCTCATGTTTTCTTCTGTCTTGCTGCCAGCGATGGGGCGGCAGTGTAACACGTCGGCCTTGGCAGTGGCGCCTCCCTGGGGCAAGCTGGGACGACCCACAGAAAGGACTCGAACAGGAGAAGACCATGCCGAAGGAAAAGAGCAAGAAACGCCCGCGTCTGGACAAGAAAACCTATGAGCACAGCCTCGCCCGCCTGCACGAAGAACTGGTCAAGCTGCAGGAGTGGGTCAAGCAGGAGGGACTCAAGGTGGTGGTGCTGTTCGAGGGGCGCGATGCCGCCGGCAAGGGGGGCGTCATCAAGGCGATCACCGAGCCGCTCAATCCTCGGGTCTGCCGGGTCACCGCCCTGCCCGCCCCCTCGGACAGGGAACGCACCCAGTGGTACTTCCAGCGCTATGCCGCCCACCTGCCGTCGGCGGGCGAGATGGTGCTGTTCGATCGATCCTGGTACAACCGGGCGGGAGTGGAGCGGGTGATGGGTTTTTGCACCGACGCCGAATACCGCGAGTTTCTGCGCGCCTGCCCCGAGTTCGAGCGGATGCTGACTCGTTCCGGCATCACCCTCATCAAGTACTGGTTCTCGGTCAGTGACGAGGAGCAGGAGAAGCGCTTCAAGGAGCGCATCAACACCCCCATCAAGCGCTGGAAGCTCAGCCCCATGGACCTGCAATCCCGCTCCCGCTGGGTGGAGTATTCACGCGCCAAGGATGACATGTTCACCTACACGGATACCGAGGACTGCCCCTGGTTCGTGGTCGATGCCGACGACAAGCGCCGCGCCCGCCTCAACTGCATCGCCCACCTGCTCGGCAAGGTGCCCTACGAGGCGATCCATTACGAGCCCATCACCCTGCCCCCCATCAAGACCGAGGGCTATGAGCGCCCGCCCCTGACCAGCCAGACCTTCGTGCCCGACATCACCGCCGATCTCGAAGCCTGAACCTTGCGCCCTGCCGGCTCGATTACCGAAACGACAGGCAATAAAAAGCCGGTCTTTCGACCGGCAAAAAGGCATTGAATACTAAAGAAAACCAACGCAAAAAAATCATCAAGTACGGATATATCTGGCGGTACGGGGGAACGCCTGCTCCTTGGCATCGAACAGGTAGCAAGCCTCCGCCGGAATGCCGACGCTGTACTCCTGACCCGTGGCCACGTCCACGTCCGAGCTGGCCTTGACGGTGAAGTCGTGACCATCCACGTCCATGTAGACGAAGGACTCGGCACCCAGGTGCTCGGCTACCTGCACCACGCCGCTAACCTTGCTGTCGGCATGGGCATGATCGAGCGGTACCAGGTGCTCGGGACGAATGCCCAGCTCCACCTTGTCACCGACCGCGCCGCTGCGGGCATCGACCCGGGCACGCACGGTGTCGCCGGAGGTCAGCTTGATCACGCACTCCTGCTCGCCTATCTCCAGCAGCTCGCCCGCCAGGAAGTTCATCTTGGGGGAGCCGATGAAGCCCGCCACGAACTTGTTGTCCGGGTTGTGGTAGAGCTCAAGCGGGGTGCCGAACTGCTCCAGGTTGGTGGTCGCCTCACCCTTGAGCGGGCTCAGCACCACGATGCGGTTGGCCAGGGTCATGGCCTCCACCTGATCGTGGGTCACGTAGATGATGGTGGAGTTGAGCTCCTTGTGCAGCTTGGCGATCTCGATGCGCATCTTGACCCGCAGGGCGGCATCCAGGTTGGACAGGGGTTCATCGAACAGGAACACCTGCGGCTGCTGTACGATGGAACGGCCGATGGCCACCCGCTGGCGCTGACCGCCGGAGAGGGCCTTGGGCTTTCTGTCCAGCAGGGGCTCGAGCCCCAGGATCTCGGCGGCACGCATTACCCGCTTGTGGATGTTCTCCTTGTCCATCTTCTTGAGCTTCAGACCGAAGGCCATGTTCTCGTAGATGTTCATGTGCGGGTAGAGGGCGTAGGACTGGAACACCATGCCCACGTTGCGCTCCACCGGCGGCACGTCGTTCATGTAACGACCGCCGATGGTCAGCTCACCGCTGGTGATGTCTTCCAGCCCTGCGATCATCCGCAGCAGAGTGGATTTGCCGCAACCGGACGGGCCGACGAAGACGATGAACTCCCCTTCCTTGATGGCGAGGTTGATGTTGCGCAGCGTGTCCTTGTGGACCGCCGGATCGTAGTTTTTGCGAACGTTGTTGAGTACTACTTCAGCCATGACGAGCTCCGCTCTTGAATCTTTGCAAATCGTGACGGCCGGGGGAGCCTGCTCCCCCGGCCATTAACCTTAACCTTTCACACCGCCCGCGGTGAGGCCACCCACCAGCCAGCGCTGCGCCATGAGGAAGACGACAGTGATGGGCAGACCGGACAACACGGCGGCTGCGGCGAAGTCACCCCACAGATAGTTCTGCGGATAGAGGTATTGCTGGGCACCGACCGCCAGGGTCAGGTTGTTCACATCCTGCAGCAGGATGGAGGCCACGGGCACCTCGGTGATGGAACCGATGAAGGCCAGAATGAACACCACCGCCAGGATGGGCACCGACAGGGGCAGCAGGATCAACCTGAATGCCTGCCAGGGAGTCGCACCATCGATGGCCGCCGCTTCTTCAAGCGAAGAGTCGATGGTCTCGAAGTAGCCCTTGATGGTCCACACGTGCAACGCGATGCCGCCCATGTAGGCCAGGATCAGGCCGCCGTGGGTGTTCAGACCCAACCAGGGGATGTAGTCACCAATCTTGTTGAAGAGCGCATAGATGGCCACCAGTGCCAGCACCGCCGGGAACATCTGGAAGATCAGCATCCCCTGCAAGATGGTCTGCTTGCCACGGAACCGCAGGCGGGCAAACGCATAGGCACAGGTGGTGGAGAGCACCACTATCATCAGGGCGGTGATGCCCGCGATCTTGATGGAGTTCCACAGCCAGGTCAGCACTGGGAACGGTGGCGGCGTGATGCTGCCATCGGCGTTGGTGATGGACATGCCGAGCGCCAGCTTCCAGTGATCCAGAGTCGGATTGGAGGGGATGATCTCCCCCACCGAGAAGTTGCCGTTACGGAACGAGATGGCGATAACCATGATCACCGGGAAGATGATCAGTGCGAGGAAGCCCCACATGACCAGGTGGGTTGCCCACACCCGGTATTTCACTGATTTGGGTTGTACGATAGCCATTGAGAAGCCTCCTTACAGCTTGTCCGCTTTGGACAATTTCAGGTTGAGCAGTGCAAGCGCGCCGACGATCAGGAAGATGGCGGTGGCGATGGCACTGGCCAGACCGTAGTCCTGACCACCCGAGCCCTGGAACGCGATCCGGTAGGTGTAGTTCACCAGCAGATCCGTGGTCCCGGCCGGGGTACTGGCCCCTATGATGTCCGGCGCTCCGTTCGTCAACAACTGGATAAGCACGAAGTTGTTGAAGTTGAAGGCAAAGGATGCAATCAACAGGGGCGTCAGCGGCTTCATCAAGAGCGGTACCGTGATCTTGAAGAAGTTCTGTACCGGACCCGCACCGTCCATGGCGGATGCCTCATAGAGATCTTCCGGGATGGCCTTGAGCAGCCCCATGCAGAGGATCATCATGTAGGGATAGCCGAGCCAGGTGTTGACGATGAGGATCATCACCTTGGCCAGGAAGGGGGTGGTGTACCAGTCCGGCTTGATGCCGAACGCCGCTTCCAGGAACAGGTTGATCTCGCCAAAGTTCTGGTTGAACAAGCCCTTGAACACCAGGATGGAGATGAACGCCGGTATCGCATAGGGCAGGATCAGCATGACCCGGTAGAAACCGCGCCCCCTGAGCTGCTCCCACTGCACCAGGCAGGCCATCACCATGCCGATGGCCAGGGTGAAGGCCACGGAGCAGGCGGAGAAGATCACGGTCCAGACGAAGATCTGCATGAAGGGACCCTGGATGCCCGGGTCTGTCATGATGCGGACGAAGTTCTTCCAGCCCACGCTCACCACGAAGCCAGGGGCTATGCCCTTGCCGACGAAGTGACCGTCAGTATCTATGTACTGATAGAAGCCGGTGTCCGGGTTAGGCAGCATCAGCTCGCCACTCTGGTTGTCACGCAGCAGGTTGCCGTCCTTGATAACGACACCGGACTGCTTGAGCACGGCTCCGTCCACCAGCTGGGTGTAGAGGGGCTTTTGCGCCGCGAACTTGCGCAGGCTGCTAAGGGTCAGGTGAATATTGCCATCCGGCAGTACCAGATCCAGAGCACTCAGGTGAGTACGGTGATCGACGATGGCACGGATGGGTGCCGCTTGGTCGATCGCTTCCCCGTTCAGGGGTTGCAACTGAACAGCCTGTGGCTCGTCATGAACCCGGCCCTCACGGACGGCCAGTTCACGTGCCTTGTTGTTCAGCAAGGTAAGGGGTTGACTGATAAAGGATTGGTCGTCCTGTTGCAGCAGCAGCTGAAACTGATTGTTCTCACCACCCAGAAGGGTGAAATCGAATTCACCGCCGGTCACCTTATAGATTTTTTTCAGATGGAAATCCCGTGCCTGCTCGAGGGAGAGCAAGTTGGACCCCGAATAGTTGGTGAAGGCGATGCCGATCGTGTAGGCAAGAGGGAAGATGATAAAAACAACCATGCCTGCCACACCGGGGAAAATATAGCGGTGGGCATAGGTCTTCTTGTTCATGAAGACATAGAGACCGACGGAAACGACCACCAGATCGAGCAGGGCAAACACCCACTCGCCGCTGGCATACATCATCACGGCCGCATAACCATTAAGCACTGCGATCAGTGCCGCCATGGTCCACTTCAGCCAGACGTACTTGTCTTTCTTCGGACCGGCATAGGATTCAATAGAAGGTACTACTTCCATGCCAATTAACCTTTATTGCGCCAAGAGAGATTGGAGAGAGTGGGAGGCCGTTGCGGCCTCCCGGGTAGTGTGTGCTTACTGGACGATGCGCTTGGCAGCGGTATCCAGGGCTTCGTCAACGCTCTGACGGCCAGAGGTGACGTTCTTGAGGGCAGTTTCGAAGGAAGACCAGAAACGGCTCATCTCAGGCACGGACGGCATCGGCTCGCCATTCTGGGCGTTCTGCATGGTGGCCTTGATGTTGGGGTCGGTTTCCAGAGTCTTCTGGAAGGACTTCAGCGCCACGGCACCCAGCGGCTTGTCGGCGTTCACCGGTGCCAGACCGGCATCGGTCAGCAGGTAGTTCTCGAGGAACTCGATGGCCAGATCCTTGTTCGGGCTGGCGGCGTTGATGGTGGCACCCAGTACGCCGACGAAGGCCTTGGCCGGATTACCCTTCAGGGTGGGCAGCGGCGCTACGCCGTACTTGATGCCGCTCTTGTCCAGGTTGCTCCAGGCCCAGGGGCCGTTGATCATCATGGCCACTTCGCCCTTGTTGAACTTGGCATCCATGACACCGTAGTCGATGCCCTTCTCCAGGTGACCGGACTTGATCATCTCGGAGATGTAGCCGACGCCCGCCTTGGCACCCGCGTTGGCCACGCCGGTGTCTTTCACGTCATAACCGGTGGCGGTCTTCTTGAAGGCATAGCCACCGTTGGCAGCCACCAGGGGGTAGCTGAAGTAGGGGGTGTCATAGGCCCACATGATGGCGCGCTTGCCATTTTTCTTCATCTCTTCGTCGATCTTGGCGATCTCTTCGAAGGTCTTCGGCGGATTGGGCAACAGATCCTTGTTGTAAATCAGGCTGACGGCTTCCACCGCGACCGGGTAGCCATAGGTCTTGCCATCGACAGCCATGGCGTCCCAGGCGAACTGCTCGAACTTGGCCTTGGTGGCGGCGTTCGGCGTCACGGGCACCAGCAGACCGGCCTTGACCCACTCACCGTAACGGTCGTGAGCCCAGAAGAAGATGTCCGGGCCGTTGCCAGTGGCGGCGGCTTGCTGGAACTTCACTTCTACCTGATCCGGGTGAGCGACGGTCACCTTGATGCCGGTCTCGGCTTCGAACTTCTTGCCTACTTCGGCCAGGCCGTTGTAGCCCTTGTCACCGTTGATCCAGATGGTCAGCTGACCTTCGTCAATGGCGGCAGTGGCAGAGCAAGCCACGCCCAGAGTAGCCAGACCGATCAGGGATGACAGCAATTTCTTTTTCATGAGCCTTTCCTTGTATTAGTTCCGCGCTGTAAGAGCATTGTGTGCGAGATGAATATTATCCCAAGCCGTCACCGCCTCACATGACGCAACTCGCATTTTTGAAATGCAATTACGTATTTTCTTCCAGAAAGTTCTGAAAACATTTTCTTATTTCAGGGGGTTATCGCCATTTATTGGCATATTCCTCGCCAAAAATGGAAATTAAATAACCAAATGGAAATAAAAAAACACGAATGAAAGGGTTTTCACCTCATTGAAAACCCTTTCATGGTGGTTATTCTGTTTAATTTGTTAACAAAGCACCGAGTTGGTTTCGATGCGACTTACCCCCTTAAATAAAAAGACACCGCAGCGAAGTGCGGTGTCTTTTTGCCAAAAGTGGAAAGCAGATCACATTACGACTGACGCAGCAGCTGATCCTTGAGGTTGGGCGGCACGCCCCGTATGGTCAGGGTGTCGGTCTGGGGATCGTAGAAGACCCGGCTGTTCAGCAATTTCTGCTCGAAGCTCAGGGTCAGGCCGCCACCCGAGCCGACAAACTTGGTCAGGCCGCGCAGGGTGGAGCGATCGGCCGGGAAGCGATCTTCCAGCTCGTATTCCTGGCCGATGAAGCTGTAAAAATCGAGATCGCCATCGCCAGGCAATTCCGCTGACAGCTCCTTGATTTCGATCTCTTCACCGGCGCTGGCCTGCTCGGTGCAATATTTGAAGACCTGCTTCTTGTAATCATTGCGCTCGTCGGATTCGAGCTGGCGGCTGTCGCAGTAATCGTCCACCGCCTGCAGCAAGCCTTTATTTTGTACCTTGGCATCCATGCCCTCACGGGCACCCAGCAAGTCCATGAAAAAGTCCCCCAGCTTGCGGCCGACCCGCCCCTTGCTGAAGGTGATATAACGGCGAGAGTCTGGCTGGGTTTTCCACTCGGTCAGATCGATGCGGGCCACCAGGTTGAGTTTGCCGATATCCAGATAATGAATGTGGCGCAGGTCCAGCGCCTCACTGACGGTGACGCTCTCCTTGCCCTCCAGCAGGGCAACCATCATATAATCGACCCCGACATAGTTGTATTTGGCAATCAGCAACACGCCCTGCTCGTCCAAGGCGTGCTCCACCAACTGTTTGACCAGCATCTGGGTCAGGGTAATAGAGAAGGGGACGAATTCGGTCTGCTCGCCAAGCAGCTGTTCGAGGGCGATGCGAAAGGCCGGTGACGGCTGTCTGGGAGCCTCTTCACCTTCTGCCAGCTCGGCGACGTCGGCTTCCGGGTCGGCAAAGAAGCCGAAGCCCTTGCCACCCTTGCCGTTGTAGATGCGATGCAGTTCTGCCATCAGCCCTTGCACCGCCTCGTCGGCAGGCAGCGTCTGACTGCGGGTATCGGCGTGCGGCTGACCGTCATTGCCGGCGCGCAGGGAGTGAAGAATGATCTTGTCGATATCGAGACTCATGTCACAAAGCCATAGTGTTAGCCGAAAGGGTGAAGTATTATAAGGCGCTTTGAACCGAGATGAACCCAAGATTATGCCCATCGTATCAAAGTACAATAACGAGCAGTTTGACGCCCTGATGAACGACCTGATCACCGCCCTGGAGAAACACAAGGCGCCGGTGGATCTCAGTCTCATGGTGCTTGGCAACCTGACCACCAACATCATCAACGGTATGGCCCCGGCCCAGCGTCAGGCGATCACCGAGAAGTACATCCAGGCGCTCACCGCCTCGGTGGATCATCGCCACGATGCTCACTGAGTTTCTTCGCATTATTTGATGTTTTTCAAGCAGATGGATCATTATGGTCGAAACCGGCAACCCCTATCGTGATAACGTTTCTCGCCTGATCACCTGGGGGCATTGGTTCTCCTTCTTCAACATCATCCTGGCCATGCTGATCGCGACCCGCTATCTGGGTTCCATCAGCTGGCCATCGACCACGCTCGGGGTCACCTATCTCATCATCAGCTGGATAGGTCATTTCTCGTTCCTGAGCTTCGTCACCTATCTGCTGACCGTCTTCCCCTTGAGCTTCGTGCTACCCAGGGAGAAGCCACTGCGCTTCATCTCGACCATCATCGCCACCCTGGCGCAGGTGCTGCTGCTCATCGACACCCAGGTGTTCCAGCTGTTCAAGTTCCACTTGAATGGCCAGGTGTGGCAACTGCTGCTGGATCAGGCCCAGACCGAAGAGGGCTCGATCTGGAGCATCATCTTCGTCGCCGTGCCCACCATCTTCCTGCTGCAACTGCTGCTGTCGGCCTATGTGTGGCGCAAGATCAACAAGCGCAAGCGCCGCCAGTACGGCAATCAGGTGGGGCTGGCCCTGCTGGTCTGCTTCATGCTGACTCACCTGGTCAACAGCTGGGCCGATGCAACCCTGTATCAACCCATCACCATGCAGCGCGCCAACTTCCCGCTCTCCTACCCCATGACAGCCCGAAGCTTCCTGGCCAAGCATGGCTGGCTCGATCTCGAGCAGTATGAGAAAAAGGCCGAGAACCAGGGCAGCGCCGAGCATCGTCTGCTCTATCCCCTGCGCCCCCTCAGCGTGAGTGCGCCGAGCGAGCACAAGAACCTGCTGGTGGTGGTGGTCGACTCCCTGCGGGCCGACATGCTCAACAACATCAACATGCCCAATCTGCAGCGCTATGCAGATCAGCACCTCAACTACAGACGCCACATGAGTGGCGGCAACGATGACGCCATGGGGATGTTCGGCCTCTTCTACGGGCTGCCCGGCCACTACTATGGCGACATCCGTGCCGACAAGCGCCCGCCGGTGCTGTTCGACGAGATGCTGCGCCAGGACTACCAGTTCGGCCTGTTCGGTGCACTGGAAGACGCCAAGCAATATCAGCAGAGCCTGCTCGCCGGCCTGCGCAAGCAGGTGTTTGTCTCCCGCCAGAGTGATGACACTCGCCTCATCGGCGACTGGCAGCAGTGGCTTGGCACCCGCACCGCGGACAGACCCTGGTTCTCCCTGGTCTATCTCTCGAGCCCGGGAGATTATCAGGTGCCCGCCAGCCTCAAGGGCCCCTTCCAGCCCGAGCTGACCCGGTTCAACCCGGCCACCGCCTATAGACCCGAGAACCTGCAAAAGCTGGAGAATCGCTACAAGAACTCGGTGTTCTACACCGATCAATTGCTGGAGCAGATGCTCTCCCAGCTGCAGCAGCGGGGGCTGAGCGAACAGACCATAGTCGTCATCACCTCCAATCACGGCCAGGAGTTCAACGAAACCCAGAGCAACAGCTGGGGCTATGGCAGCAACTACTCTCCCTATCAGGTGCAGGTTCCTTTGGTGCTCGCCTGGCCTGGGATAGATAGCCAGCCACAGGAGCAGGCAAGTAGCCACCTGGATCTGGTGCCGACCCTGATGAAGGGCATGCTGGGGGTACGCAACCCCCCTCGGGACTACAGCACGGGGCGCAGCCTGTTCGACACCAGCCCGCGCAACTGGCTGCTGGCCGGCGATCAGAATGACTTTGCCATCTATCAGGACAACACCATCACCCAGTTCAACAAGCAGGGTGACTTCGAACTGCTGGATCGCGCCACCTATCGCCCCATCAAGCACGGCACCCCGGACATGGGCGCCATGATCCAGGTGATGAACGAGCTCAACCGCTTCTATCGCACCCCCTAGATGCTCTGATGGCGTAGGTGCTCTGACGGCTCCAATCAGCCCGCCTTCTCGGCGGGCTTTTTATTGCCTCAAGATCCAGTCAGGACACCTCACTTCCCCTCCCCCGGTCAGCGCCCTTCGCAAACGTATGCCCTGCAACTACTGATTCATCTCTCAAAAAACTCAGTCCGATCAAGATCATAAAACCAAAATGATAATGATTATCAATTATTGAAGCGAAGGGATTCATCTGCAATAATCCGCGCCCTTCAGGCTTAAATAAAAATCATTATCAACAATGAAAACACTGCTTCACTACTGGCCCATGCTGCTGTCCGGTACAGCCCTGGCCGCCAGCGATCCCGTTGGGACAGATCCCGAACCCAGGGCCCACGAGACCATAGTGGTCAAGGGGCAGCGCATCGAGCAGAAGCTGTCCGATGTCTCAGTCTCCATCACCGTCATCACACAAGAAGATCTGGATCGCCAGGTCGCCACCGAACTCACCGACGTGTTCAAGAACGAACCCGGGGTCTCGGTGACCGGCTCGGCCGGTCGGCCGGTCGGCCGCAGAACATCATTATCCGCGGCATGGGCGGCAACCGGGTGCTCATCATCAAGGATGGGGTGCGGGTCAGCGACGGTTTCGGCGCCGACGACCTCAACGACAAGGTGGGCCGTTTCAGCTTCGATCTCGATGACGTCAAGCAGATAGAGGTCGCCAAGGGTGCCGGCTCCTCTCTCCATGGCTCCGACGCCATCGGCGGCACCATTGTCATCTCTACCAAGCAGCCGGAGGACTACCTGCAGGGGCAGGATGCTTATCTGGGCAGCAAGGTGCTGCAGGACGGCAGCAGCGACAAGCAGAAGCTGAGCGCCACCGGCGCCGCCCGGGTATTGAATAGCGAGCACCTGCTGCGGGTCTCCGGCTGGCAGGGGCACGAGACCGCCAACTATGACGAGAGCCGCATCCCGGCGGATCTGGACGGCCTCAGCGCCTCCACCAGCTCCCGCTTCCCGTTAAGCGATCACCACCTGCTGCGCCTGGAGCTCGACTACTTCGAGGACAATGCGAAGCGGGATCAGGGGCCGCGCGAAGTGCCCCAGCCTGACGGCAAGTGGCAGGTGCGCCAATACCACGAGCAGGGCAGCCAGCGCACCCAGGGGGGCAAGCTTGGCTGGGAGGCGAGCGATCTCGACAGTCTGCTGGCGGATCAGTTCACCTGGAGCCTCTATGGCAACCACTCCAAGAACAGCGCCAACAAGCGCAGCCTGCTGCAAAACGACCTGCTGAGCGGCTATCCCCGCTACCGCAGCGAGCGGGAGCTCTCCACCTTCACCGAAGAAAGGGTCGGCAGCGAGCTGGACGTACGCCGGGATCTCGTCACCGGCGACATCGCCCACAAGCTGAACTACGGCGTCGAGCTGGAGCGTACCCGCCACGAGCGGCCGGTGGAGAAGCTGAGCCTAGAGGCGGGGGTGCCCCAGCCCAGCCAGTCCGAGCCCTTCAGCAGTGCCCGCACCGACCGGGCCGGCGTCTGGCTCGGCGACGTGGCGACCCTGGGCCGGTGGCAGTTCACCCCCACCCTGCGCATGGATCACCAGTGGCTGCGCCCGCAAGATGGCAATCAGGGCGAGAACCACAGCTGGCATCTCTCCCCGAGCCTGGCCACCAGCTACCGCGTCAACGAGCAGTGGCGCAGCTGGCTCAGCTATGCCAACGGCTTTCGGGCCCCCTCCTACGACAAGGTGTACGGCAACATTCCCCACTACTTCGCCCTGCCGCCATTCCAGATCATCGCCAACACGGATCTGAAGGAGGAGACCAGCCACAGCGTTGAGTGGGGGCTCAGCGGCGAGGGGGAGAACTGGAGCATCAAGCCGGCCCTCTTCTACAACCGCTACTACAACTTCATCGACTGGCGCGAGGTGGGATTGCGCCTGAGTGACGGCGTCATCCTGCGCCAGTACCGCAACGTGGCCAAGGCAGAAACCTGGGGGGCGGAAATCGCCGCCAGCTACTGGCTGACCCAGGAGTGGGAGCTGGCCACCAAGCTCGGCTGGGTCGACGGGGAAGACAGCCAGGGCGAGGCGCTGCGCACCCTGACGCCGCTGGAGGGCAACACCCGCCTGAGCTACCAGACCCATGACTGGAGCCTGGGGGTGCAGGCGGACTACGCCGCCGCCATGGACAGGGTGCCCAGCTGCGGCAACAGCCTGACCAAGCGCCAGGATGCCTGCCTCACCAGCGCGGGCTGGTTCAGCCTCGCCATGACGGCGGACTGGCTGATCACCGATGCCCTCAAGGTCAACCTCAAGCTCGATAACCTGTTCGACACCCGCTACACCCGCTATCAGGATGTGGCCGGGCTGGAAGCCGGTACCGATGCCGGGCTCTTCACCCAGAGCGGCCGCACCTTCAGTGCCAGCCTGCGCTACACCTTAGTGGGGATCTGATGCACAGCCTGCTTGTACTGGCCAGCCTGCTGGCCACCCCGGCCCCTGCCGCCCCGCTTCCTGAGGCAACCCAGGAGGCCGCGCCCCTTATCCCCGAGCGCCCACTGCTGATGAAGGGGGAGATAGCCCGCCTCGACCCCTATGGCGGCTGGCGTGACGACAGTCGCCGCGCCCCCGAGCTGCTAACGCTGCTGCGCGAGCAGAACCGCTGGACCGAACAGCAACTCGCCGGCCAGCAGCCGCTTGCGAAGACGCTGCAAGCCGAGTGGCAGGCCCGGGATAGGGGCGAACCCCTGCCAGAAGAGTGGCTGACCGAGGCCGGCAGCCAGTGGCGCATGAAGGCGGACGGCAGCCTGTGGCAGCGCAGCGACGCGCGCTCCGCCCCCCGCCAGCGGCTGGCCTCCCGTCAGCCCGATCAGGGTTACTACGAGGTTGCCGCCTGGGCCCTGCACCCGGATGGCCGCCTGCTTGCCCTGGCCGAAGACCACCGAGGGGACAGGGACTACCGCATCACCTTGCTGGATCTGGCGAGCGGCGAGACGCTTGCCTCTTTGCCACACCGCGCCAGCGATCTGCTCTGGAGCCTGGATGGCAAGGCCCTCTATACGGTCGCCAACGAGCGCCACACCCTGCGCCCCTGGCAACTGTGGGCCTGGCAGGCAGGCAAGGAGGCGCTGGTGCACCAGGAGGCCGATCCCGCCTGGCTGCTCAGCCTCTATCGCACCACGGACAAGCGTCACCTCATCTTGCAGAGCAACAACCACGACAGCTCGGAGCAATACCTGCTGGATGAGGGCGGTCCTACCCTGCTCAAGCCCCGTGAGCGCGGGCTCGAGTACTACCTGGATACCCAAGGGGACAGGGTGCTTGTCAAGAGCAACCGGGCCGGGGCCATGGGTCTTTATCAGGCACCCAGCCTAGCTCAGGTAGCGGCCGGGCTCTGGCAACCCCTCTGGTCAGGCGAGGGCCGGGAGCTCGAGAAGTGGCGCCTGTTTGCCCACCACACTGTGCTGCAATACCGCAAGGCCGGGGACGACTGGCTCGATGTGCTGGATGCAGGCGGCAAGCTGACCCACAGCCTGGCGCTCACCGAAGGGGCCGGCACGGCCTGGATCCAGGGTGCCCATGATCCCGCCAGCCAGCAGATTTTGATCCGCCGCCAGGGCATGGCCGAGGCGCCGCACCAGCGCTGGCTGGATCTGGCCTCCGGCACCTGGAGCCAGGAGCAGCTGGCCTCCTCCTCCCCCTACCGCAGCGAGCGGCGCTGGGTCGTCGGCCGGGACGGCGTCCGGGTGCCTGTCTCCCTGGTGTGGCGCAAGGACATTCAGGCGCCCAAGGCGCTGCTGCTCTATGGCTATGGTGCCTACGGCACCCCCATGCGCCCCTACTACCAGCCCCAGGTGCTGAGCCTGCTGGATCGCGGCTTCGTCTACGCCATTGCCCATGTGCGCGGCGGCGGTCTGCTGGGAGAGGCCTGGTACAAGGAGGGTCGCGGCCAGCAGAAGCAACACAGCGTGGACGATTTCCTGGCGGTGGCAGAGAGCCTCGCCCGGGATCCCGCCATCGATCCCACCCGGCTGTTCGCCATGGGCGGCAGCGCCGGCGGTCTCTTGGTAGCGGCGACCCTCAATCAGGCGCCGACTCGCTTCGCCGGCGCCGTGCTGCAGGTGCCCTTCGTCGACATGCTCGGCACCATGATGGATCCCGAGCTGCCCCTCACCCGCCAGGAGTACGGGGAGTGGGGCAATCCGGCCATCCCGGCCGACTATGCGGCCATGCGCCGCCTGAGCCCCTACGACAACCTGAACGCGGCCCCCTACCCGCCCCTCTATGTGACGGCCGGGCTGCACGACAGCCAGGTGCCCTACTGGGAGCCCCTCAAGTGGCTGGCCCGCCTGCGGGCCCACAGCACAGGGGCCGGACCCTATCTGCTGCACACCGAACTCGAGGGGGGCCACCTGGCCAATCCCCGCACGGCCGAGCTGCGCGCGGCCCGGGAGTATGCCTTCCTGCTCTCCCTGGCGGGGGTCCGTCACTGA
Organism: Aeromonas sp. S2(2024); assembly: GCF_041402505.1. Lineage (NCBI taxonomy): Bacteria > Pseudomonadati > Pseudomonadota > Gammaproteobacteria > Aeromonadales > Aeromonadaceae > Aeromonas > Aeromonas sp. S2(2024). The sequence continues at coordinate 487,925 of NZ_JBGLRL010000001.1, read as the reverse complement.
TGTCCGCATTCACCTTTTCTGTTTTGGAGTCACCCATGAAACCCTCCTCCCTGGCCCTCTGGCTGGCGGCAACCCTGCTCTCCCAGCCCCTGCTGGCGGCCGAGCTGCAGTTTGTCGATGAAGAACCCCTGGCCACCACGCCCCAGGCCTGGCTGGAGCAGCGCCTCGGCGTGACCCTCGCCCCCGACTACGACAGGGCCAGCCTGCTCGGCCACCACCATAGCTTCCGCATGCTGGTCAACGGCCTGCCGGTGGCCACCACCCAGGCCGCCGTCAGCATAGACAGCGCCGGCAGACCCTGGCGCCTCTATCACAATCTGCGCCCCCTGCAGAGCGCAGCGCCCGGCTGCGATGCCAGCATCAGCCTGGATCCCCTGCTGGACCAGCTGCGCGCCGACGGCAGCCAGATAGCACCGCTGGGACAGGTCGAAGCCTGGTACTGGCGTGACGGCGACACCCTGGTGCCGGCCCTGCGCCAGCGGGTGAGCGAGCACAAGGCGGGCAATGCCAAGGCCAGCCGAGTCCAGCTGTTTGCCAGTTGCGACGGCGATCGCGAACTTGGCCGCTGGGGGGATCAGGCGAGCACCCAGGCGCTGCGTACCCCGGATGCGGGGGATCTGCGGGTCCTGGCGCGGGTGTTCGATCCCGATCCCCGCACCCAGTTGCAAGACGCCAGCCTGGTCTGGCACGAGACCCTGGTGCTGGCAGATGCCGCCTATCAGGACAAGGTGGCACTGCCGGTCACCCTGCTGGGCAATGACTATGTGCTGAGCGGCCCCCACGCTCGAGTGGTGGATGCCATCGAGCCCACCACGACCCCCTACGGGGCAGACAGCCAGCAGGCCTTTCGCCTGACCCGGGACGATCCGGGCTTTGCCGACATCAACGCCTACTACCACCTGGACTTGGCCCAGCGCCACCTCAAGGCGCTCGGCTTCACCGACCTCATCCCCGGCGCCCTCGACATCGACACGGACGCAGGCTATCAGGACAACTCTCTCTACGATCCGTTCGAGCGCAGGCTGGAGCTGGGTCGCAGCGGTGTCCCCGATGCCGAGGATCCCATGGTCATCTGGCACGAGTTCGGCCACGGAGTGCAGCACCACATAGTGCCGGATCTCGGGGAAGAGGGGGACTGGGGCGCCATCGGCGAGGGCTTCGGCGACTTCCTGGCCGCCAGCCATCGCCAGCGCAGCGAGGCGGGCCGCCAGTTCGAGCCCGCCATGGTGTTCAACTGGGATGCCCGCTTCACCGACCGCACCCCGCGCCAGCTGGACGATGCTCGGGCCCGCTACCACCCGGACTACAACTACCCGGCCCACCGCACCATCAACGGCAGCAACGGGGATCAGCTGTGGGGCACCCCGCTGTTCCAGGCCCTGCTGGCGTCTGTGGCCGAGCACGGGGAAGGGGCGCGGGACGAGTTCGATCGCCTCGTCATCGAGTCTCACTTCGGCCTGGGGCCCGCCATCCGCATGCCGCAGCTGGCCCGCATTACCGTGGACACGGCGGCGCGCCTCTATCCGGCGCGCTCCTATGCCCGCCATCTGGAGCAGGCGTTTCGCCAGCACGGCCTGCTGCAGGCCCCCGTCAACGTCGCTCTGGCCGAGGGCAGCGCTCTTGCGCTGGGGCAGCGTCAGTCGGTGCAGCTGGACCTCAGCAACGCCGGCAGCACCCCGGTGACCCTCAACGCCCTGACCCTGTCCCTGCCCGCCGGCTTGCAGGCCGATCCCCTGGCCTGGTCAGCAACCACCCTGGCGGCCGGTGCCAGCCTCACCACCACAGTACGACTGCTGGCCGCCAGCCCGCTGGCCTGTGGCGACGAGGTGAGCCTGCCGGTGAGCCTCGCCATGAGCGGTACCAGCCCGACCGAGCGTCAGTGGCAGCAGTCCCTCACCCTGCCCATCGGCACCCCCGTCATCAGCCGGGCCAACGGCCAGCCGCTGACCCTCAAGGATGCCCAGAGCGAGGAGGTGCGCGGCATCAGCGAAACCAGCCTGGTGCTGGAGAAGAGCGACGCCCGGGTGAGCGATCGCCTGCAGCTGAACCTGGACTTGCAACACCAGGCCCTGGATGAGCTGGAGATCTGGCTCAACTCCCCCTCCGGCACCCGCATCCAGATCTGGGACAAGGGATACAGCCCGTTGCCACGGCTCAAGGGGGTCTTCCCCACCGAGCTGCTGCCCCTGCAGCCCTTCACCCCCCTGGTGGGAGAGCCGCTGGCCGGTCGCTGGACCCTGGAGGTGGTGGACAGCAAGCCGGGCCATCAGGGGCGCATCACCGGCTGGAGCATCAGCCAGCGCACCGGCGCCCAGTGTGGTGAGCCCGTCGCCCCGCCGGATGACGGCATCATCCACTTCGACACCGCGGACAGCAGCGGGGGCGGCACTGTCAACCTGCTCTGGCTGCTGTCGCTCACCCTCTGGCGCCGCCTCTGCCGTCGCGGCTGATCCATCCCCATAAAAGCAAAGAGGGACCAAGGCCCCTCCAAGGACAAGAAATGAAGATGAGAATGACCCCGCTGGCCTGTCTGCTGGCCCCCCTGCTCAGCGCCTGTGGTGGTGGTGGATCCGATGAGGCGCCCCTGACCGCGCCGGACTACCGTCTGACGGTCAACCTGCCCGCAGCAGGCACCCTGTGCGTCAACCTGAACCAGAACGACAACTGCGAGCCAGGCGAGCCTGTGGTCAGTGGCGAGGCTGGCGCGCGCCAGTTGAGCGCCAGCGCCCCCGGCCTGCTCACCAGCCCCTTGCTGTTCATCCCCCGGGAGCCGGACGCCCTGGCCCTGACCCACCCGGCTGCGCGCCTGGACGATCAGCACCTCACCCCCACCCCCTTGAGCACACTGTTGCAGAGCCGGGTCGCGGACGGGATCCCGCCGGCCCAGGCCCTGGCCGAGCTGCTGCTCGCCCTTGCGCCCCTGCAACCGGGTCAGGGACTCGCGGCCCTGGTGCAGCTGGAGGAGTTCAACAGGGCACTGGAGGCGCTCGCCCTGACGACACGGGATGACGCCGCCAGCCTGCCCGGTCTTGCCACCGGCGAGCGCCAACGCCAGATCTGGCAGGGGCTGGTCACCCTGCTGCCCGAGTTCGCCCGGCACTTTGCCGCCAGCCCCGAGCTCCTGAGCCAGCAGGCCAGACTCGCCGCCGTGCTGATGCAGCAGCAACCCCGGGCGTTGGTGACCGCCAGCGGCGTCACTACCTACACGGACGAGGTGGATTACCTGCTGACCCAGGAGCCTGCGGATCACCCGGGTCAGGAGGCGAGCCTGGGCCAGGCGCCCCTGCGCTATCGCAAGCTGGACAGCAAGGGGCAGCCCCTGGCGGACAATGCCGACGAGTGGGAGTGCGTGGAGGATCTCAACACCGGCCTCATCTGGGAGAAGAAGCTCGATGATCCGGACAGTCCGCGGGATCTGCACAAAGTCTTCGCCTGGGAGTTTGGCAACTATCACCCCAGTCAGGCGGAGCTGGATTATGCCTGCCCCGAGGGGGAGGCCATCTGCTCCACCGAGCAGTATCGCCAATGGCTCAATGGACAACGACTCTGCGGCATAGGGCACTGGCGCCTGCCCACAGCCCAGGAGCTCGGCAGTCTGCAACACTATGGCTCCCTCGCCCGCCAGGATGGCCAGCTGGTCAGCCTGGATGTGCGCTACTTCCCCGACGTCGGTCCCTCGAGCGGCGACTTCGATGGCAGCTACTGGACCCAGACCCTGACCCCGTCCCGGCGCCTCGAGAGCGTCCCCATCGCCGTCATCAGCCCTCAGTTCCTGGGGGAGGATGCGGGCACCGATTACCCCTATGGCGTCCAGAACGAAAATGAAATCAATGCCATACAACTGCGCCTTGTGGCCGAGGTAACCCGATGAACAAGTATCTTCTGACCCTGCTGCTCACCCTGTGCAGCCCGCTGGCACTGGCCATTGCCATCTGCGACGACACCCTGCCGCGCACCAGCCCCAGCTCCCGCTTCCTGGATCGCGGCAACGGCACCGTCACCGACCGGGCCTCCGGCCTCACCTGGATGCGCTGCCAGCTCGGCCAAAGCTGGCAGAATGGAAGCTGTAGCGGCGAGCCGACCCGGCTCTACTGGCAGCAGGCCCTGCTGACCGCAGAGCGGATCCGCACCGAGCCGAGCCATGCCCTCCACGGTTTCGGCGGCCACACCGATTGGCGCCTGCCCACCATCAAGGAGCTCATCAGCATACTGGAGTCCGCCTGCTACAAGCCGGCATTGAACGAGACCCTCTTCCCCCGCGCCATGGCCGGGGACGGCAAGGAGGTGAACGACGGCTATGTCTACCTCTGGTCCTCCACCCCGGTGCCCGCCAGCAAGGGCGTCGCCTATCTGGACATCACCAGTGGCGCCGTCGGCATGCGGGCCCCCGGCTCCTGGGCAAAGCAGGTGCTGCTGGTAAGGTGAGCCATCCGGGCGGGGACTCCCCTGCCCGGTTTTCCCCCGAATGGCCCCTTTGGGGTGGAAGGCGTCAAAAAAGCATCAAATTACGTCACCCTGTGCCGGTTCAGGCGGGTTTTGCGCGCCGGAGCGCTGGCGTGAAACGGGCAGAGCGGTTAGTCTAGCGGCGTTGAACCAATCCCATGAGGTACAGATGAAAACCGTATTGCGTTTTAGCCTGCTGGGCGCCTTGTTACTGGGCGGCCATGCCTTCGCCGCCGAACCGAAAAAATTTGATATCAGCATGTTCCCTGCCGCCGAAGTGAACCAGGAACGTGTCGTGATCCGCCTGCCGGAAGTCGAAAACGAAGCCGACATGATGGTCGAGCTGCAAGTGGGCAAGAAGATGCTGGTGGACTGCAACCTGCCCCGCTTCGCCGGCAACCTGGAACAGCACAGCGTCAAGGGCTGGGGCTACAACTACCTGACCCTGGGCCAGGTCTCGGGTCCTGTCAGCACCCTGATGGCCTGCCCGGATGGCCAGAAGAAAGAGAGCTTCGTCCAGATCTATGGTCAGGGCTTCTTCGTGAACTACAACTCCAAGCTGCCGTTCGTCATCTATGTGCCGCAGGAGTATGAAGTGCGCTACCGTCTGTGGCGTGCCGACAACCTGGCGCAGCCAGCCATGATTGAATGAGCGCCCGACGCTCAGGTTCAGCCAATCCATGAACACATAAAGGCGCCGCATGGCGCCTTTATTTTATTGTTTTTACCCTGCAGAGACCGGGTCCAGCTGTACAAAACCTGACATAACTCCACTATTTTTCAGGCTTTTTGTGCTGCGGACCGCAAAATTCTCCCTCGGGATGAGACAAAGGCTGTTCGATAAAAGATATTTATTAACATAGTAAGAAAATTGATTTTGCACTCTGCGACGGCCTGATGATACTTGCCCGCAAAGGTCAAACTAACCAGAACAAGAGCACTATGAGCTTCGAATCAGACAAGCGTTTCAACGACTTCAAACATTTTCCCCGTGGCCTGCGTCGCAGTGGCGAATTCACCGTGGCCGAAGCGGACAGTCTGGAAAAATACGGCACAGTGATGCTGGCGCTCTATCAGGGCAACCTGGCCCCCCGCGATGACGTAGAAAGCGCCTTCATTGAGCAGGTCAAGTCTGGCGCAGCCGGCAGCAACCCCCACGCCAAGGTATGGTTCAAGTACCTGAAGGTGATTGGTCCCAAGCGGGTGCACCGTCTGTGCACAGTCGCGGGTGGCGCCAATGAGGATGCGGGCGGCAGCTTTGAGGGCGGTGGCGGCGGTGGCAGCGACGAGTCCCTCGATTAATGGATACCGAGCTGCTTCGGACCTTCATCGAGGTCAGCAAGACCCGGCATTTTGGCCGGGCTGCCGAGAATCTCTACCTGACCCAGTCGGCGGTCAGCTTTCGGATCCGCCAGCTCGAGCAACAACTCGGGGTCAGCCTGTTTGCCCGCCATCGCAACAACATCCGTCTGACCGCCTCCGGTGAGCGTCTGCTGCCTTACGCAGACGCCATCTTGCATACCCTGGGCCGCGCCAGGCAGGACGTGGCCCTCTCCCCCGGTTTCAGTCAGCAGCTCGCCATAGGTGCACCCGCGGTGTTCTGGGAGCTCGACTTCAATGACTGGCTCAACCATGTCTATGCCCTGGCCCCCGGTCTCGCGGTGCGCCTCGAAACCGCCTCCCGCGAGCACCTGTGCCGCCAGTTGCTGGAGCGTTCCCTCGATCTCGCCCTGCTCTCCGAGCCGACCAAGATAGACGAGATAGCCCTGCACCCCATCGGCGAGCTGGTGTTCGAGCTGGTAAGCCGGGAGCCGGCCGCCAATGCGGACAGCCTGATGCAGATGCCCCATATTCACCTCGACTGGGGCACCAGTTTCGAGCCCCCTTCCAGCCGGTTGCAGAGCCTGCAGAAGACTCCTGTGCTGCACTCGAGCTCTGCCAGCATGGCGCTGCAGTTCGTGCTGGCCAATGGGGGCGCCGCCTATCTGCCGCGGCGCATGGTGAGCCCCTTCCTGGAGCAGGGACAACTGCACCTGGTGGAAGGGGGACAGGCGCTGAGTCGCCCGCTCTATCTCGCCTATCTGGAGAAATCCGATCGCCGGGAGCTCATCGATCAGCTGCTCACCCTGCCGCTGGGATGGGATGGCGCCGATCTGCGGCTGCCATCGGCCGAGTAGCCGGGCCTCAGCCTGAGCAGCATGAAAAAAGGGGCCAAGCGGCCCCTTTGTTATGGATGCGTGCCGTCAGCCATGGTGACGACGGTCGTTGGCCTGGGCCAGCAGGGTGCGGCTCTCGCGCAGGAACTCGTCGGCGTGTTCGCCGAAGAAGCTGGACACTTGCGAGAAGGCCTCGATGAAGCCGTCCCTGTCCCCCCGCTCCAAGAGCCCCAGCGCCTCGCCGAAGTTCTGGTAGTAGCGGCGGATCATCGCGAGGTTCTGCGGTGACGACAATATGATGTCGGCATAGAGGTGGGGATCCTGGGCAAACAATCGTCCCACCATGGCGAGCTCCAGCCGGTAGATGGGGGAGCTCAAACTCAGCAGGCGATCCAGATTGGCCTGCTCCCGGGAGAGGTGCCAGCCGTAGGCGAAAGTAGCGAAGTGGCGCAGCGCCTGAATGAGGGTCATGGCCTCGTCGTGAGCCTTGGCCTCTACCTGCTGCAGCCGTGCACCCCAGATGGCCATCTGATCCAGCAGCCACTGGCTGGCGGCGGGGTCGCGGCCCTGGCAGCAGACGATCACCTGCTTGGCGAGGCTCGCCACATCCGGCCCGAACATGGGGTGCAGCCCCAGCACAGGTCCCTGGTGCACCGCCAGCATGTGCTCGAGCGGCGCCGCCTTCACGCTGGTCACGTCCACCAGCAGGCAATCCGCAGGCAGCTTGCCGAGCCGGTCGATGATCTGGCAGGTGATGTCGATGGGCACCGCCACCATCACCAGCCCCGCATCGGCGAGGATCTCGTCGGCGCGCGGCCAGTCCCCCTGCTCCAGGGTTTCGACCCGGTAGCCGGAGAGGCCGAACATCTGGCCAAACAGGCGGCCAAGCTGACCCTGACCGCCTATGATGACCACCTTGCCAAGGGCTGGCTTCATGCATTTGAAGTGGTGCTCCTTGTCGCTGGTGGATTCCAGAATATAGGATTCGCGCATCACCCGGCGCAGCACGTCCTCGATGAGATCGCCGGGCACCCCCAGCCGTTCGGCCTCGGCGCGGCGGCGGGCCAGCATGCTCGCCTCCCTGTCCGGTGCATAGATGGGCAGACCGTGCCGGCTCTTTACCTCACCCACTTCCCCCACCAGGGCCAGACGGGCGGCCAGCAGATCAATAAGCTGCTTGTCCACCGCATCTATCTTGTCCCTGAGGGCATTCAACTCTTCAGCCATATCCAGTCCCTGCCAGCGCCGCTGGCGGCGGCGCCCTGTGATTCAAGAGGCAACAAGGTATCACTGCGTGGGCAGTGATACCTCTATGGTTCAATCAGTTACGACAAGATACCACGACTTACAGCGCGGTTCTGCTCTTGAGCGGCGCCGCCAGCTGGCTGTGGCAGCGGGCCAGCAGGTCCGCCGTGGTCTCCCAGTCGATGCAGGCATCTGTGATGGAGACGCCGTAGCGCATCTGCGCCTTGGGTTGCTCGCTGGACTGGTTGCCCTCGAACAGGTTGGATTCGAGCATCACACCTATGACGGAGCGGTTGCCCTCCTGGATCTGGTGGATGACGTTGTCCGCCACCTTGGGTTGCAGGCGGTGATCCTTGCTGGAGTTGCCGTGGCTGCAATCCACCACCAGACCGGGCAGCAGGCCCGCCTTCTCCAGCGCCTCTTCCGCCAGCGACACATTGACCGAATCGTAGTTCGGGTGCTTGCCGCCGCGCAGGATCACGTGACCATCCGGGTTGCCCTGGGTCTGCAACAAGGCGACCTGGCCCTGCTGGTTGATCCCCATAAAGGCGTGGGGGCTGGAGGCCGCCTGCAGCGCGTTGATGGCGGTGCCGAGGTTGCCGTCGGTGCCGTTCTTGAAGCCGACCGGCATGGAGAGGCCGGACGCCATCTCCCTGTGGGTCTGGGATTCTGTGGTACGGGCGCCTATGGCCGACCAGGAGAAGAGCTCGGCCAGGTATTGGGGGCTGATGGGATCCAGCGCCTCGGTGGCCAGCGGCAGCTCCAGCTCCGCCAGCCAGCAGAGCAGCTCGCGGGCACGGTGCAGCCCCAGCTCTACATCGAAGGTGCCATCCAGATTCGGGTCGTTGATGAACCCTTTCCAACCGACCGTGGTGCGTGGCTTCTCAAAGTAGACCCGCATGACAATGTAGAGAGAGTCCTGGTAGGCATCATGCAGCGCTTTGAGTCTGGTTGCGTACTCTTTGGCGGCGTCCATGTCGTGGATTGAGCAGGGTCCACAGATCACCAGCAGGCGGTGATCCCGGCGGTGGATGATGTCGGCTATGGTATTGCGGGCCCCTTGCACGAATGCCAGCGCCTTGTCGGAGATGGGTAGCTTCTCCTTGAGCTGGGCAGGCGTGATCATCACTTGTTCGGACTGGATATGGATGTTGTTCAGGGGATCTCTTTGCATTTTCTCATTCTCTCTACTGTATTCAAGCCAATTGCGCCAAGGTGTATTCATTTGTTTACACAAGTCAGCGCTTTGTTACGCAACCGCCCTCACCTTACCAAGGAAAAACAAACAATCAAGTGAAACTAGCGGTTTACTGCATCAATAGATGGATTAATGACCACTCCCGTGACCAAAACAGCCAGAAAGTAGCGTGTAAAAGGCCCTCTGCACCATGAAAATCGTAAACAAATAATTACACCCTGTACCTCATCACGCCTTTGCCGGCCTGCCGCCATAAAAAAGCGGGGCACCTGGCCCCGCTTGCGTTCCCGTGTTGCTCTTCTTTTATTATTTGCCGTGGGCCTTGATGACCGCCACCGCCTTGTCCGGGAAGTCGCTGAACACCCCGTCCACGTCCACCTGGTAGAGGAAGATGTTGAGCAGGTCGGTGAAGTCTTTCGCATAGGGCGGGATCTGGCCTTCGTCTTGGCGGAAGGTATAAGGGTGCACCTTGAGACCAGCGGCGTGAGCCTCCTTCACCATGGCGGTGAACACCGGCTTGCCCGGGGTGCCCGGCTCGGTGACTATCATTGGCTTCCAGGGGCCTATGCCGTCGGCGTAGCCGGCGATGGTCTTCATGGCACCCGGCTTGAACATCCAGTCATAGTCGTAGGGGGTCGCCTTGCCCTTGGTGTCGTAGACCATGGTCTCGTTCCAGTCGGTCTCGGCCATCAGCTGCACCAGCTTCAAGTCCATGCCGAGGGCCGGCATCAGCTCGCTGTTGATGCGTTTGAGCTCATCCACATCGAAGCTCTGCAGATAGACCCTGTCGCTCTTGCCGGTATAGCCGTACTCCTTGAGCACGGTCAGCACCGCCTTGGAGATGTCCTTGCCCTCGTGGCGGAACAGCCAGGGGGCCTTGATCTCCGGGTAGATACCGATGTTCTTGCCGGTGCTCTTGTTGAGCCCCTGGATCATCTCTATCTCTTCCTGGAAGGTGTGGATCTTGAAGTCGGACTGCCACAGCGGGAAGCGGGCCGGATAGACGGGCACCTGTTTGCCGTCCACCAGCTGGAACGGCTCCGTCATGCGCAGGGAGCGCACCTCGGCCAGGGTGAAGTCCACCACATAGTAGCGACCGTCCGGGCGGGCACGACCGGGGAAGCGCGTCGCCACGTCGGTGATGCCGTCGAGGAAGTGATCGTGCATCACCACCAGCTGGTCATCCCTGGTCATCACCAGATCCTGCTCCAGATAGTCGGCCCCCATGCCATAGGCCAGCGCCTTGGACTCCAGGGTGTGCTCGGGCAGATAGCCGGAGGCGCCGCGGTGGGCAATCACTATCTTGCCTTCATCTGCGGCCAGGGCGGGCAATGCGAGGGCGACCCCGAGGCCCAGGGCCACGAGAGAGAGGTGAGGTTGTTTCATGAAAGGTGCTCTTTGTTATTGTTTATTGGATGTAGGTAGTTGTTATAGCAGAGGTTTATTGCAGTTTTACGGCGGGCGGCCAAGGGGCAGCCCGCCGCTTCAATCAGCTTGCCTTGGGCAGGGCGTGATGGTGTTCAAGCAGCCAGGCACCGAGCTGCTGCTGCTCGGATTCGGACAGGCGCAGCCCCAGCTTGCTGCGGCGCCACAGGATGTCCTCCAGGGAGTGGGCCCACTCGCGGCTGATCAGATAGCGCACTTCCGACTCGTACAGCCCGGCACCAAAGTGCTGGCCGCGATCCTCGTGCAACCAGAGACGGGCATGACTGCCATAGGCTTCGGCGATGCGGCGGGCGCTGCGCTCGTCCAGCCAGTCGAATTCGAGCATGTAGGCGCGGGCCAGCTCGGTGGTGGAGCAGTCGAACTCGCCGCCGGGCAGACGGCTGGTGGCGGTCCAGTCCTCGCCCATCTGGCTGAACCAGGGCTTGAGCTTGTTGCAGGCGGCCTGGGCCAGCTTGCGATAGGTGGTGAGCTTGCCGCCAAACACCGACAACAGCGGCGCCCCGTCGGATTCGCCGGAGAGCTCAAGGGTGTAGTCGCGGGTCACCGCCTGGGGTGAGTCGGACTCGTCATCGCACAGGGGCCGCACCCCGGCATAGGTCCAGATGACTTCGGAGGGCGCAATCTGGCGGGTGAAGTGGGCGTTGACCACCTTGCACAGGTAATTTATCTCGGCTTCGCTGATCTTCGCCTCCCGCGGGCTGCCATGGTGCTCCACGTCCGTGGTGCCGATGAGGGAGTAGTCCTGCTGGTAGGGGATGACGAAGACGATGCGGTTGTCCTCGTTTTGCAGGATATAGGCCTCTTCGCGCTCATGGATGCGCGGCACTATGATGTGGCTGCCCTTGATGAGGCGAATGCCGCGCGGGGATTTCTCGTGCAGGCTCTCGTCATAGAAGGTCTTGACCCAGGGACCGGCCGCATTGACCAGACCACGGCAGGTGACGTTGAACTGCTCGCCCCCTTCTCGCTCCAGGGTCAGGGTCCAGTGCTTGGATCCGCGCACCGCCTTGACGCAGCGGGTGCGGGTCTGCACATCGGCGCCCTTGTCCCGGGCCATCATGGCGTTGAGCACCACCAGGCGGGCGTCGTCGACCCAGGCGTCCGAGTACTCGAAGCCCTTGTTGATGCCACTCTTGAGACCATCTTGCGGCAGGAAGCGCAGGCCGCAACTGCCCTTGAGCTTGTCGCGCTTGGCCAGGTTGTCGTAGAGGAAGAGGCCGGCACGGATCATCCAGGCCGGGCGCAAGTGCGGGCGGTGCGGCAGGCGGAATCGCATGGGACGGGCGATGTGCGGCGCCATGCCGAGCAGCACCTCCCGCTCCGCCAGCGCCTCTTTCACCAGCCTGAATTCGTAATGTTCGAGATAGCGCAAGCCGCCGTGGATCAGCTTGCTGGAGTTGGACGAGGTGGCCGAGGCGAGATCCTGCGCCTCGAACAGCGCCACCTTCAGCCCCCGCCCCGCCGCATCCGCCGCAATGCCGACCCCGTTGATGCCGCCGCCGACGACGACCAGATCATAATGTTCGCTCATGTTCACCTACTTTCTTATTTTGTGTTCGCCATGCCGGCAATGTTTGATTTCGCTCATATTAGAACATGAAAAAATGATAAACGAACATTTTATGAGGGAAATGTGATCGCGATTGTTCTGACAATGCTAAAAATGCTGCCGGTCGGTGACAAAGTGCCGCCCCAAGCCCTCGCCATTGTCCCTACTGCCAGGGCGAATCTGCCGCAACGGATGCGGGCGCGGCTGGCCGAGACCGCAACACAGGGACAGACGGAGAGAGGCTGCAGGGGCAAGGCGCCCCGCATGGGGAAGGCCCCGTGAGAGCGCAGCAAGAAAGCGGCCGCCTGACGGCGGCCTGATGCTAATGCGGCGTGGGGAGACTCAGCAGATGTGGCAGGCGATCTGATGCTGGGACATCAGTCGCATCAACTTCTCCGGCGGCTCCTGATCCGTGAACAGGGCGTGGATCTGGTTGAGGTTGCCGAGGTTGACCATGGCATTGCGCCCGAACTTGGTGTGGTCGGCGGCCAGGAACACTTGGCGGGAGTGGGCGATGATGGCCTGGGCTATCTTCACCTCGTGGTAGTCGAAATCGAGCAAGGAGCCGTCGTTGTCGATACCGGATATGCCGATGACGCCATAGTCCATGCGGAACTGGCCGATGAAGTCGCGGGTCGCCTCCCCGACGATGCCCCCGTCCCGGTTGCGGATCTCGCCACCGGCGATGATGACGGTGAAGTCATCCTTGGCGGTGAGTATGCTGGCGACGTTGAGGTTGTTGGTGACCACCCGCAGCTCACGGTGATCGAGCAGGGCGCGGGCGATGGCCTCGGTGGTGGTGCCGATGTCGATGAAGAGCGATGAACCGTCGGGAATATTGGCGGCCACCTCGCGGGCGATGCGCTCTTTCTCCTTGAGCTGCATCACCTTGCGGGCGCTGTAGGCGGTATTGACGGTACTCGAATGCAGGGAGGCCCCGCCGTGATGGCGCCGGATCTTGTTCTGCTCGGCGAGATCGTTCAGATCCCGGCGAATGGTCTGGGGGCTGACGTCAAAATGGGTCACCAGATCGTCGGTCGAGACAAAGCCCTGCCTTGTCAGAACGTCCAGGATCTCCAGATGTCGTTGGGTTTGCTTCACGCTTGCACTCCGCTTGAGAGACGAAAAAAGGCCCCGGCATTGCGGGGCCTTTGGCAGTGTACCCTATCCCTTTTCGGACTGATAAGGGCAGGATCACGTTTTATGCCTTGTCGGCAGCGGCCTTGTGGGCGATCGAGATGTTCTCGTGCTTGAGGGTCAGGGCCAGCAGTACGATAGAGAGCAGGCAGGAAATGGTCAGCACCAGGAAGCCGCCGTCCCAACCGAAATGGTCAACGGTATAGCCCAGCATGGCGTTGGCCGCGACCGCGCCGCCCAGGTAACCGAACAGGCCGGTGAAGCCCGCTGCGGTACCGGCGGCCTTCTTGGGCGCCAGCTCCAGGGCATAGAGGCCTATCAGCATGACGGGGCCGTAGATGAGGAAGCCGATGGCGACCAGGGCCATCATGTCGATGGTCGGGTTGCCCGCCGGGTTGAACCAGTAGACCAGCACGGCCACGGTCACCAGCACCATGAACAGGATACCGGCCGGGGCGCGGCGGCCCTGGAACATCTTGTCCGAGATCCAGCCACACAGCAGGGTGCCCGGGATCCCCGCCCACTCATAGAGGAAGTAGGCCCAGGAGGAGTGATCCACGCTGAAGTCCTTGGCTTCCTTGAGGTAGGTCGGTGCCCAGTCCAGCACGCCGTAGCGAATGAGGTAGACGAAGGCGTTGGCAATCGCGATGTACCACAAGAGCTTGTTGTGCAACACGTACTTCATGAAGATCTCCTTGGCGGAGAACTCCTGCTCGTGACTCTCGTTGTAATCCTTCGGGTAGTCGTTCTTGTACTCCTCGATGGGTGGCAGACCCACGGACTGCGGGGTGTCACGCATCACGAAGAAGGCGATCACCGCGATGGCAGCCGCAGCCGCAGCCGGCACATAGAAGGCGCTGCGCCAATCATTGAACCAGCCCATGCCGAGGATGAACAGCGGACCTATCATGCCACCACCCACGTTGTGGGCCACGTTCCAGACCGAGACGATTTCGCCCCGCTCCTTCTGTGACCACCAGTGCACCATGGTGCGACCGCAGGGCGGCCAGCCCATGCCCTGAACCCAGCCGTTCAGGAACAACAGCACGAACATGATGGCGATGCTGGAGGTGGCCCAGTGCACAGTCCCCATCATGAACATGATGCCGGCCGAGAGCAGCAGGCCGGCGGAGAGGAAGTAGCGCGCATTGGAGCGGTCCGACACGTTCCCCATCAGGAATTTGGAGAGACCGTAGGCGATGGAGACACCGGACAGGGCCAGCCCCAGATCACCGCGGGAGAAGCCCTGCTCGATGAGATAGGGCATCGCCAGACTGAAGTTCTTGCGCACCAGGTAGTAGCCGGCATAACCGAAGAAGATCCCGAAAAACACCTGCCAACGCATGCGTTTGTAGAAGGGGTCCACCTTGTCGGCCGGTAGCCGGTCGATGTGGGGTGCAGGCCTGAAGAGACTAAGCATGTTCTGCTTCCTTATTGTTGTTATGGGCGATTGAGGGTGCCCCGATCGTGCCTGCGACCAGTTGAGTCCTTACTTCGCAAGCGAGCCTATTGTGCTCATATGTGAACATTTAATCTGTGATGAAGGCTAAATTATTGCAGTTTTATTACAAAGAATGTCACCCGATGAGTGATCGCGCATCGGCCTCCAGCCCTTGCAGGGCACGGAATTTAGCTACCCACTAAGGAGTATTAATGCCGATAACTGTTGCTTTTCGTCACATTTTCTTAGCAATGAATGGGATCTTGTCCACATTTCCAGTGGCGGGGGTCTGGTGAATTGGCACAGAAGGTTTATTTTCTCTCTCGTCCAATAACGAGCGCAAACGAGCATAACGTTTGCGTCAGCTCAAACAACAAGAAGAAACGTTTTCGGACGCAAGAAATGGGAATGCAAGATAACGAAACGGAACATCAAACCTACTCTGGGTGGATATAAGGAATAACAACTATGAGCATACAAAGACCCAATACCCTGCTCGGCGAGTGCCTCGCCGAGTTTATCGGCACCGGCCTGCTGATCTTCTTCGGCGTTGGTTGTGTGGCCGCCCTGGTGCTGGCTGGCGCCAACTTCGGGCAATGGGAAATCTCCATTACCTGGGGCCTGGGGGTCGCCATCGCCATCTACGTGACCGGCGGCATCTCCGGTGCCCACCTGAACCCGGCCGTGACCCTGGCGCTGATGACCTTCTGCGGCTTCGACAAGCGCAAGGTGGTGCCCTTCATCATCGCCCAGATAGCGGGCGCCTTCGCCTCCGCCGCCCTGGTCTACTTCCTCTATGGCAACCTCTTCACCCAGTGGGAACTGACCCACAACGTGGTGCGCGGCAGCGTAGAGAGCCTCGGCACCGCCGGCATCTTCTCCACCTACCCCAATGCCCTGCTCAGCAACATGCAGGCATTCGCGGTCGAGCTGGTGATCACCGCCGTCCTGATGCTGGGCATCATGGCGCTGGGTGACAACAACAACGGCGCCCCCAAAGGTTTCGCCGCCGCCCTGCTGATCGGCATCCTGATCGCGGTGATCGGCGCCTCCCTCGGCCCCTTGACCGGTTTTGCCATGAACCCGGCCCGTGACTTTGGTCCCAAACTGTTCGCCTTCTTTGCAGGCTGGGGCGATGTGGCCCTGACCGGTGGTCGCGACAACCCCTACTTCTGGGTCCCCATCCTCGGCCCCATCGTCGGCGCCCAGCTGGGTACCGCTCTGTATGTGAAAGTGCTGGCTCCCTGCGTCCCGGGCAACCGTGTCGTGACCGAAGAAGCCGCCAAGCTGTCCAATAAAGAAGAGGCCGCCGCCTAAGAGCGGTCCCCCCAAACGTGGAGAACATCATGTCTGCTGAAAAGAAATTTGTCGTCGCGCTGGATCAAGGTACCACCTCCTCCCGTGCCATCGTGTTCGATCAGGATGCCAACATAGTCGCGACCTCCCAGCGCGAATTCACCCAGCACTACCCGAAAGCGGGCTGGGTCGAGCACGACCCCATGGAGATCTGGGCGACCCAGTCCTCCGTCTTCACCGAGGTGCTGGCCAAGAGCGGCCTGCACAGCGAGCAGATCGCCGCCATCGGCATCACCAACCAGCGTGAAACGACCGTGGTGTGGGAGAAAGCCACCGGCAAGCCCATCTACAACGCCATCGTCTGGCAGTGCCGCCGCACCGCGGCCATCTGTGAAGAGCTCAAGGCCCGCGGCCTGGAAGAGTACGTGCGCGAGAACACCGGCCTGGTGCTGGACGCCTACTTCTCCGGCACCAAGGTGAAGTGGATCCTGGACAACGTGGAAGGGGCACGTGAGAAGGCGATGAACGGCGAGCTGCTGTTCGGCACCATCGACACCTGGCTGGTGTGGAAGATGACCAACGGCGAGGTGCACGTCACCGACCCGACCAACGCGTCGCGCACCATGCTCTACAACATTCGCGATCTGAAGTGGGACGAGCGGATGCTGGACGAGCTGGGCATCCCCGCCTCCATGCTGCCAGAGGTCAAACCCTCCTCCGAGGTCTATGGCTACACCACCCGTGGCGGCGGCTCCCGCATCCCCATCGCCGGCATCGCCGGTGACCAGCAGTCTGCCCTGTTCGGCCAGCTCTGCTTCGAGAAAGGCATGGCCAAGAACACCTATGGCACCGGTTGCTTCCTGCTGATGAACACCGGCACCGAGCCGGTCCGCTCCAGCAACGGCCTGCTGACCACGGTCGCCATCGGCCCGAAAGGGGAAGTGAATTACGCGCTGGAAGGTGCGGTATTCATGGGTGGCGCCACCATCCAGTGGCTGCGTGACGAGCTGAAAATCATTCACGATGCCCGCGACACCGACTACTTCGCCTCCAAGGTTGGCGACACCAACGGCGTCTACCTGGTACCGGCCTTCGTCGGTCTGGGCGCCCCCTACTGGGATCCGTATGCTCGCGGCACCATGGTCGGCCTGACCCGCGGCGCCAACCGCAACCACATCATCCGTGCCGCGCTGGAATCCATCGCCTACCAGAGCCGCGACGTGCTGGATGCCATGCAGCAGGACTCCGGCATCAAGCTGGCTGCCCTCAAGGTAGACGGCGGCGCCGTGGCCAACGACTTCCTGATGCAGTTCCAGGCCGACATGATGCACACCCCAGTGGTGCGTCCGACCCGCATCGAAACCACCGCCATGGGCGCCGCCTTCCTGGCAGGCCTGGCCGTCGGTTTCTGGAAGAGCTCCGAAGAGCTGGAAGACAAGTTCAGCGTCGATCGCGAGTTCATCCCCCAGATGGACAAGGAAGATCGCGCCAAACGCTACAACGGCTGGAAGAAGGCGGTGGAGCGTTCACGCCGCTGGGCCGAAGAGGAGTGATCGGGTAACCGGCACATCCTTGAGATGAAGAAAACAAAGAGGCCGACAGCAATGTCGGCCTCTTCTTATTGGCGCTGGCGAGCGCCCCCTCTGTCCCCTCCCCTTCGTCAGGAAAGGTATGCAATCTCCTCCCTCTGGTAGAAAGCGGTCGGCAGAGAGTGCAACCTCCTGCCCGCCTCCTACAACGCCTCGGCGCCGAGTTGCTCCTTGAGGAAATCGAGCCAGACCCGCAGTCGGATATCCCGCTGGGCATCGGAGTAGAACACCGCATGGATGGGGCGCGAGGCGCCGCTGTTGCTGCGGGCCAGCACCTCCACCAGGGCACCGCTCGCCCTGTCCTCTCCCGTCATGAAGTCCGACAGGCAGACGATCCCCTGACCTCTGAGCGCCAGCTGGCGCAGGGTCTCGCCGCTGCTGGCCCGCAAGGTCGGGGTGATGGCGAACCTGTCCCCCTGTTCACTGCTCAGCAGCGGCCAGTGGTTGAGGTGATCGGGGTGCAAAAAGCCGAGCAGCTCGTGGCCCGCCAGCAAGTCAGCCGGCTGGCGCGGGGTACCGCGCTCCGCAAGATAGTCCGGGGAGGCGAGCAACCGCAGCTTGGATCGTCCGAGCGACAGGGCCCGCAGGGAGGAGTCCGTCAGCTCGCCGATGCGAATGGCCATGTCCACCCGCCGCTCCATCAGGTTGATGAAGCCCTCGGAGCTGTGCAGTTGCAGCTCGATCCCTGGATAGCGGCGGCGAAACTCGCCGATGATGGGCACCAGCCGGTGCAGGATGAAAGGGGTGGCGGCGTCGACTCTCAACACCCCTTCGGGTTGTTCCCGGCGCATCAGCAGATGACTCTCCGCCTCGCTCATCTCGGTCAGTACCTTCACCGCCCGCTGATAGAACCAGCTCCCCTCCTCGGTCAGGCTGACCCGACGGGTGGTGCGGTTGAGCAGCACGGTGGCGAGCTTCTCTTCGAGGCGCTTGATGCCGCGGCTCACCACCGAGTTGTCCATCCCGAGGTTCTCCGCCGCCTGGCGAAAGCTGCCCGCCTCCACCACGGCCACGAACAGGGTCAGTTCATCGGAATGGGTCTTCATTGTTGTTGTCCTGGCAAGAGTCATGGGGCTTTATAGTCATTATGGCGATGAGTTGGCAAGCGTCATGGCCCGCTAGGGGTCACCTGCGCGCATTAGCCCGCCAGAGGCGTCCGACGCGGGATGGCTATACTGAGTCGGTTCGCGCATCCCATCGGGACAAGCCCTGCGGGTAATGAAGATGGCCTTTGGCAGACAAGTGGTTCGGTACCTGCCTAAGGATCAAGCCAGACAACAAGGAGTCGGGTGATGAAATACAAGGGAAGCTGCCACTGCGGCAGGGTGGCATTCGAAGTCGAAGGGGAGCTGAGCCAGGTCATGGCCTGCAACTGTTCCATCTGTCAGCGCAAGGGGTCCCTGCTGTGGATCATGCCCCATGACAAGATGAGGTTGCTGACCCCGGACGAGGCGGCCAGCACTTACACCTTCAACAAGCATGTGGTCAAACACAGATTCTGCCCAGTGTGCGGCATGCACCCCTATGGCGAAGGCGTGGATCCCAAGGGCAACCATATCGTCGCCATCAATGTCCGCTGCCTGGAGGGGATAGAGCCCGAGTCGCTGCCGGTGCAGCACTACGATGGTCGGGCGCTGTGACCATAGAAGCCGTCTGACGCTGTCAATCAGGCCGGAGGTGCCTCTCTTCCCTCTGGCCTGTCCCTCTCTATCCCCACCGCCCGCTCTCCCCTTCTCCTGCACGGCTCGATGTGATCCGGCGCTAACACCCCAGCCGGAAAAAAAGGCTACAATCGGAGCCCGCATAGAGATATTCTGGGCAGGCATCTCATCGTGAGCCCTGCTCTGCTACCACACAAAGGAAGCACAATGTTATTTGAACACCGTCTATTCGCCGCCCATAAAGAGCTGGCAAGCAAGGGTGTGAAGGAGCCCAATTACGCCCCGCCGCTATACCGTCTGCTGCGCCGAACTGGCTGGCAGCTGAGGCCGCCCCACTATGAGCGTTTCATGATCAATCTGCTCGCACTGGGGCTACCGACTGGCATCATCTGGGGACTGCTGATGTGGTTTTTCGGCCGGGAACATGAGGTGAGTCTGGAATATGCCCTGCGTCAGGCCACTTTCTTCACCCTCTGTTTCGGTCTGCTGATGGCCATCTTCTTCCAGATCCGCCGGCTACAGCTAAAGCTGACTCCCTGGGGGGCTCTGCCCTGCTCCACGCCAAAGACACAGAAACGCTGGCAGCCCAGATAATCACGCGGCCGCCATCACACATCGTTTGAAACAAAAGGAAGCTGCCATGACCAAGGCCCATGAAAAACTGAACTATGTGGAGTTTGCCGCCAGGGATCTCGCGGCCACCAAGGCCTTCTTCACCGCCGCTTTCGGCTGGCAGTTCGCGGACTACGGCCCCGACTATTGCGCCTTCGAAGGGGAAGGGCTAGATGGTGGTTTCTACCGCGCAGATATGTGCAGTCACAGCCATCAGGGAGGCGCCCTGCTGGTGTTCTACAGCGCCGATATAGAGGCAACCCAGGCCAAGGTGCAGCACCATGGCGGCATCATCAACCGCCCGCTATTCGACTTCCCCGGCGGCCGGCGCTTCCACTTTGTCGAGCCAAGCGGCAATGAATTTGCGGTCTGGTCCGAGCCGGCCAATGCCTGATGGCAAGGGGGCGCTCCGGCGTTCCCTGCTCCTTTACCTCCCTGACTTCCTCACCTCAGCCTCGCCCCTGCCCATTCATTGCTGCTCTTATCTCAATAGTGTTTTGCGACTGCTGCCCTGTTTCCCACGATAGGCGGCGGGCATACTGATTCTCGTCTTAACGAGGAGGTTCAGATGTCATCCCCCGTGATTGTGATTGCCCAGCTTGAGGCCAAGCCTGAATTCGCCGCCGAGTGTCGTGCCGCCTTGGGCCCCTTGATAGCGGCTACCCTGCAAGAGCCCGGGTGCCTCTGCTACCAGTTGCACCAGAGCCTGGAGAGCCCCCACGGCTGGATGATCCACGAGGAGTGGGAGAGTGAGGCCGCCCTCAGTGCCCACCAGCAGCAGCCCCATTTTCTCGCCTTCGTGGCCAACACCCAGGGCTGGTTTGCCAGCACCAATGTACGCCGCTATCAACTAGCCTGAATCCAGCAGCGGCCTGCCCCTGCCCGCCCTGGATGCGGGATGGGCCGACACAATATTGAGCGTAGAAACAATAACTTGAGGAATATGATGATGAAGATGCCCAACCTGGGTCTTGGTACCTTTCGCCTGAAGGGTCAGCCCCTGCGCGACTCCCTGCTGCAGGGTCTGGATCTCGGCTATCGCCATATCGATACCGCCCAGATCTATGACAACGAGGCCGAAGTGGGCCGCTTGATGAACGAAAGCGGCGTGCCCCGCCAGGATATCTACCTGACCACCAAGGTGTGGATCAGCGAGTTCGGCCCGGGCAAGGTGATCCCGAGCCTGGAGCTGAGCCTGGAAAAGCTGGGCACCGACTATCTGGACCTGGCGCTCATTCACTGGCCCTCCCCCCAGGATGAGGTGCCAATGGCAGTCTATCTGGAGCAGCTGGCCGAAGCCAAGGCCCAGGGTCTGACCCGGGAGATCGGGGTTTCCAACTTTACCGTGGCTCAGCTCCAGCAGGCCATCGAGATCCTGGGGCCGGGCGCCATCGCCCACCAGCAGGTGGAGATCCACCCCCTGCTGCAAAACCGCAAGGTGGTGGCGTTCTGCCAGGAGCACGGCATCGCCATCACCGCCTATATGCCGCTGGCCTATGGCAAGGTGCTCGCCGAGCCGCTCCTGATGGAGCTCGGCAAGCGCCACGGCGTCTCGGCGGCGCAGGTGTCGCTCGCCTGGCTGCTGGCCCAGGGCATGACGGTGATCCCGAGCTCCACCAAACGGGAAAATCTCGCCGCCAACCTGGCTGCGCTGAAGGTCAAACTCAGCCCCGAGGAGATGGCACAGATTGCCACCCTGGAGCGAGGCGAGCGCTGCGCCAACCCGGACTTTGCGCCAGATTGGGATTGATCCCCCTTATCCCCAGCCCTTCTCCCGCCAGGGGAGAAGGGAGCAAAGAAAACCCAACACCATCGACGAGCAGCCAAGCGGGAGGCACTGTGCCTCCCGCTTTTTTGCTTCCAATACCGTGCGCCACTGCCGCCCGTGCGCTGGCCCTCTCCCCTGCAACCATCCCTCTTTGTTCCCAGTTCGGTCTGTACGCTTTGCCTCTGCACTCAACTCGCGCTCTTCGCCCGCTCTTGCCTCAGCCACTCCTCCTTCCACGGCACCATTGCTGCTGATTTGGCAAAAGTAATTTGACGTTGCCGTCATTTTTGCCAACAAAGCTCATCGGCATACTGGCGCCATTCTCCCGTCGGGAGCCACTATCCAAGGAGTTTGTATGCCACTGGCGTTATTTGCCCTCACCCTGAGTGCCTTTGCGATCGGTACCACCGAGTTTGTGATCGTGGGGCTGATCCCCACCATAGCCGAGCAGCTCAATGTCTCGCTCCCCTCGGCGGGCCTGCTGGTCAGCCTCTATGCCCTGGGGGTGGCCATAGGCGCGCCGATCTTAACGGCGCTCACCGGCAAGCTGCCGCGCAAGTGGCTGCTGGTCGGGTTGATGGCGCTCTTCACTGCTGGCAACCTGCTGGCCTGGCAGGCACCGGGCTACGAGAGCCTGATCGTCGCCCGCATCCTCACCGGCCTGGCCCACGGGGTCTTCTTCTCGGTGGGCAGCACCATCGCCACCGGGCTGGTGGCCAAGGAGAAGGCGGCGAGCGCCATCGCCATCATGTTCAGCGGCCTCACGGTCGCCCTGGTGACAGGCGTGCCGCTTGGCACCTGGATTGGTCAGGTCTTTGGCTGGCGCGAGACCTTCCTGGTGGTGAGTGCACTCGGGGTCATCGCCATGGCAGGCAGCCTGCTGCTGATCCCGAACAACCTGCCAAAAGGCGCGGCCTCCAGTATTCGTGAGCAGCTCGCCGTGCTGACCAAGAAGCCCCTGCTGATGGTCTATGCCAAGACGGCCCTGGGCTACGGCGGCGCCTTCACCGCCTTTACCTTCCTCGCCCCCATCTTGCAGCAGGTGAGCGGTTTTGGTGCCAATGCGGTGAGCCTCATTCTGCTGGTGTACGGGGTCTCGGTTGCCGTCGGCAATATCTGGGGCGGCAAGCTCGCGGACAAGATGGGCCCGCTGCCCGCCTTGAAGCTGATGTTTGGCGGTCTGGCACTCATCCTGCTGATGCTCACCTTCACCGCGCCCCATCCGGTGCTGGCGGTGTTCACCGTGCTGGTGTGGGGCGCCTTCGCATTCGGCAACGTGCCGGGGCTGCAGGTACTGGTGGTAAAACAGGCAGTAATCCACACCCCCAATGCAGTGGATGTGGCCTCCGGCCTCAACATCGCCGCCTTCAACGTCGGCATAGCGCTGGGATCTGTCGTCGGTGGCTTCGTGGTGGAGCACCTCGGATTGATGCACACCCCCTGGATTGGTGCGCTGATCGTGCTGCTGGCCTATGGCCTCACCCACGTCAGCGAGAAGCGCGAGGCCAAATTGGCGCTGGCGGTTTAACTTCCCACATACGACAAGGCCGACACCCAGTGTCGGCCTTTTTCATTGGCAAAATAGTGCGGCTCAAGACTCCTTGAGATCCTCATCCGCAGCCCAGCGCGCCTCCAGCCAGAGCAGATTGACCAAGCCGCACAGCAGCGCGAACCCCAGCCCCAAAATCCAGGTGAAATACCACATATCAACAACTCCTCAATTCCAGTGTTAGTAGAGGCTATGGCCCTGCTGGCGCACCTGCTCGGTACTCATCTTGCCCCGCGCCACCCAATAGACCCAGAGCGTATAGCCGATGTTGATGGGCATCAGCACGGCGACTATGCCCAGCATGATGAAGAGGGTGTGCTCGCTGGAGGTACCGTCCCACAGGGTCAGGCTGCTCGACGGTTCCAGGGACGAGGGCAGCACAAACGGGAACAGCGCAATGGCCACGGTCAGCATCATGGCGGCGCAGGCACCGCCACTGGCGAGGATGGCCAGCCGCCCCCGGCCCAGGGCGCTTGCCAGCGTGCTCAAGAGCGGCAGCAAGAGACCCAGGGCAGGCACAGTCCAGAGCCAGGGGTGCGCCATAAAGTTGCCCAACCAGCCATCCGGCGCTGTCACCACCCGCTTCATCAGGGGCGTCAGAACGCTGTTGAGATCCCCGATCTCGGCTATCCGGTAACCGCGCATCTGGCTCAGCCAGAAACCACCCAGGGCAAACAGGCCACTCGCCAATGGGCCGAGCCAGCGGCTCTGGCGGGCGCAGCGCTGTGCTATCACCCCCTGGGTCTTGCACAGCAGGAAGCTGCTGCCATGGAGCATCAGCAGAGCCAGCGCCGTGCCCATGCAGGTCAACAGCAGCGGCCAGTTGAAATCGAAGGCGCCGTAGTGGATGCGAAGGGCCGAGTCGAAGCGAAACGGCAAGCCTTGCAGCAAGAAGCCGAGGGTCGCGCCAAACACCAGGGTCGGCAGCAGAGCCCCCATCACCAGGGCCCTGTCCCACCAGCGGCGCCACAGGGGATCCGGCAGCTTGCTGCGATAGTCAAAGCCGACCGGGCGCAGGAAGAGGCCGAACAGCAGGAACATGAAGGGCACATAGAGCGCCGAGAAGGAGGCGGCATAGACCAGAGGCCAGGCGGCGAACAGGGTGCCGGCACCGGCGATGAGCCACACCTGGTTGCCTTCCCACACGGGGCCCACGCTGTTGAGCAGCACGCGCCGCTCCTCATCGGTGTTGGCCACCACGGGGAGCAACATGCCGACCCCGAGATCGAAGCCGTCCATCACCACGAAGCCGATGAGCAGGAACAGCACCAGCCCCCACCAGATGAGTTTCAGGGTTTCGTAATCCATCAGACGGGACTCCCGTTTTTCAACACTTCACCTTGATAACGACCCGTCTGCAGGCTGGCGGGCCCTTTGCGGATCACGTGACGCAACAAGAACAGCTCCACCACCAGCAGCGTGCTGTAGATAAGGAAGATGGAGATGAGGCTGAACCAGAGCTGCCCAGGTTGCAGCAAGGAGACGGAGGCCGAGACCGGCAGCACGTCGCTGATGGTCCAGGGCTGACG
Organism: Aeromonas sp. S2(2024); assembly: GCF_041402505.1. NCBI lineage: Bacteria > Pseudomonadati > Pseudomonadota > Gammaproteobacteria > Aeromonadales > Aeromonadaceae > Aeromonas > Aeromonas sp. S2(2024). Next base: position 463,306 of record NZ_JBGLRL010000001.1, on the reverse strand, counting down.
ACCGAACTCGGCCACGAACCAACCCGCCTCTATGGCAATCCAGGGCAGCGGAATAGACCAGAACAGCGCCTTGAGCAGACGCGGGGATTGCACCAGCTTGCCCCGGCACAGTTGCAGGAAGGCGGCGGCAAAGAGCCCGAGCAACACCACGCCTATGCCCACCATCAGCCTAAAGCTCCAGAACAGCGGCGCCACCTGAGGGATGGAGTCGTCGACCGCCTTGGCAATGGCCGACTCGTCCGCCTTGCCAATCTCCTTGGCATGGGGGGTGAGCAGCAGGCCGTAGCCGAGATCCGCGCGGTGACGCTCGAAGGTGGCGCGGGCCTCGGCATTGCTACCGTCTGAGCGCAGCGCCTCCAGGGCGTCATACGCCAGCATGCCGCTGCGAATGCGCACCTCGTGCTGCGCTTTCAGATCTTTAAGGCCGGTCACCTGCTCATCGAGAGAGCGGGTGGCGATGATGCCCATCAGGTAGGGAATTTTGATGGCCCCGTGGGTGGTCTCGTCACCCTGATCCGGCAGGCCGAACAGGGTGAAGGAGGCAGGGGCGGGTTCGGTGTGCCACTCCGCCTCTATGGCGGCGAGCTTGACCTTCTGCACCTCCCCGGAGCGGTAGCCCGACTCGTCCCCCAGCACGATGACAGAGAGGATGGCGGCCAGGCCAAAGCCCGAGGCAATGGCAAAGGATCGCAGGGCGAAGCGCACCTCCATGCGGCGCAGCAGATACCAGCTGCTCACCCCCATCACGAACAGGGAGGCCGCCACATAGCCCGCCGCCACCGTGTGGACGAACTTGACCTGGGCCACCGGGTTGAAGATTACCGCCGCCACGTCGGTCAGCTCCATGCGCATCGTCATGGGGTTGAACTCGGCGCCGACCGGGTTCTGCATCCAGCCGTTGGCGATGAGGATCCAGAGTGCGGAGAGGTTGGAGCCGAGCGCCACCAGCGCGGTCACCAGCAGGTGCTGACCCCGGGAGAGCTTGTCCCAGCCGAAGAAGAAGAGGCCCACCAGAGTGGATTCCAGGAAGAAGGCCATCAGCCCCTCTACCGCCAGCGGGGTGCCGAAGATGTCGCCAACGTAGTGGGAGTAATAGGCCCAGTTGGTACCAAACTGGAACTCCAGGGTGATGCCGGTAGTGACCCCCATGACGAAGTTGATACCAAACAGCTTGCCCCAGAAGCGGGTGATGTCCTTGTAGATCACCTTGCCGGTCATCACGTAGGCGGACTCGGCAATCACCAGGATCCAGGACAGTCCCAGGGTGAGGGGCACAAACAGAAAGTGGAACATCGCCGTCGCGCCGAACTGTATTCGGGAGAGGCTGACCACATCATCCAGGCTTATCATGCATGACTCTCTATGTTGCATTTAACAGACAGGTTTTCGCCCGTTAAGTACAACACGTGCCATGACACCTATAACAGATGCAGTTATAGTGAAATCTACCTATAACAGTTTAGGCCACCCCATGTCCCGTTACGGTCAGCTGGCTGCCTTGTTGCAGCAGCAGATAGAGAGCGGCCTCTGGCAGCCGGGGGAGCGCATCCCCTCCATCCGCCAGAGCTGCAAGACCCATCATTTGAGCCCCATGACGGTGCTGCAGGCCTACCAGTTGCTCGAGAGCCTCGGCCTCATTCTGGCCAGGCCCCAGTCCGGTTACTACGTCAAGGCCGCCGCCTCCCCGCTGCGCGCCAGCACGCCGCAGCAGGCGCACTACACCGGCTCGGTGGACATCAACGATCTGGTGTTCGAGGTGTTGCAGGCGAGCAAGTCCCGGGAGCTGGTGCCGCTGGGGCTCGCGGTGGCGGATCCCGCCCTCTTCCCCCACCCCCAGCTCGGCCGGGCCCTGGCGAGCTGCATGCGCCGCCTCGATCCCTTCAGCACGGTGGCAGATCTTCCCCCCGGCAACGAGGCGCTGCGCCGCGCCATCGCCCAGCGTTACGCCAACGACGGCCTAGCGGTGGATCCCCAGGAGATCATCATCACCACGGGCGCCATGGAGGCGCTCTCCTTAAGCCTGCAGGTGCTGACCGAGCCCGGGGACTGGGTGGTGGTGGAGTCCCCCACCTTCTACGGCGCCCTGCAGGCCATAGAGCGGCTCAAGCTCAACGTGGTGGAAATACCCGTGATCCCCGGGGTGGGCATCGATCTCGCCCTGCTCACCGAGGCCCTCGCCCAGCGCCCCATCAAGGCGTGCTGGCTGATGGGCAACGTGCAGCATCCGCTCGGTCACACCATGCCGGATGGCCACAAGCAGGCACTGATGCAATTGCTCAACGCCCATGAGGTGCCCCTGGTGGAGGACGACGTCTACGCCGAGCTCTATTTTGGCCGCGAACGCCCCAGCCCCATCAAGCGCTGGGACGCCCGGGGCGACAGCCTACTGTGCGGCTCCTGGACCAAGTGCCTGGCGCCGGGCTTTCGGGTCGGCTGGGTGGTGGCCGGATCCCATGCCGAGCGCATCCAGCGGCTGCAACTGATGTCGACCCTCTCCACCAATGTGCCGAGCCAGCTGGCGCTCGCTGACATGCTGCGCCAGGGCGGGGTGGACGCCCACTTTCGCCGCCTGCGCCACACCCTGGCCCAGCGCCAGCAGCAGATGCGGGCGGCCCTGCTGCGCCTCTTCCAGGACGAGGTGCATATCTCGACCCCGGACGGCGGCTACTTCCTCTGGCTGACATTCGACGCGCGCCTCGACAGCCGGGCCCTCTATGCCCAGGCGCTGACCAGCGGTTTCTCATTGGCCCCCGGGGCTCTGTTCTCGAGCCAGGGCCAGCACAACCACTGCCTGCGCCTCAACAGCGCCCATCCCTGGAGCTCGGCACTGGAGGCCGCCCTCACCCGGCTGGCAGCCCTGGTCCACCAGCAGCTGGGAGGCTCCTAGCCTTTATCGATAGCTGCGCCTGAGGCGGGTTCGGCTTTATTGATAAATTAATTTTTCCTCAACTGCATCCAATCGCCTCCCTCCTTCGTCTCTTGCTTGAACCTCAATCAAGGAGAGACGATGAAATCCCAACCCCTCTGGCTCGCCCTGCTCTGCTCGGCCCTCATCCAGCCGCTGCAGGCCGCCTCCCTCTCCCAGTCTGCCCAGACCGACCCAGTCCATCAGGCCGGTGATGGCGTGATCCGCCTCTACGGTCCCGGTGGCCCGGACACCGCCCTGAAACGGGCGGCCGCGGCCTTCCAGCAGGAGACCGGGATCCCGGTCGAGGTCACCGCCGGCCCCGAACATAGCTGGCGTGACAGGGCCGTCAAGGATGCGGATCTCATCTTCGCCGGGGCCGAGCAATCCATGTCCGCCTACCTGCAGAGCTACTCCTTCCTCGACAGGGAGAGCGCCCACGCCTACTACCTGCGCCGCAGCGTCATCGCGGTACAGAAGGGCAACCCGGCGCGGATCACCGGGGTGGAGGATCTGATCAACCGATCCCTCAAGGTGGTGGTGACCGAGGGGCTCGGCAGCTACAACACCTCGGGCACCGGGCTCTGGGAAGATGTGGCCGGGCGCAGGGGCAAGCTGGCCGATGTGCAGAAGCTCAGGCGCAACATCGTCGCCTTCGAGCAGGGCAGCGGCGCCAGCTTCCGGGCCTTCACCCATCAACAGGCCGATGCCTGGATCACCTGGGTGCACTGGCCCCTGAACCACCAGGACAAGGCCGACTTCGTCGAGATCGAGCCGGAACGCCGCATCTATCGCGGTCTGCTGATCACCAAGGCGCAGGGCGCGGATGCCAGCACCCAGCGCTTCATCGATTTCATCGACAGCCCCCAAGGCGAGCCCTTCTTCGCCCAGGATGGCTGGACCCGTTAACCCTGCCTTCCATAGCCAAAAGACTATCGCCAACAGACCCTAGGAGAACACCATGAACAAGTTCCTCATCACCCTCGCCTGCCTGCCCCTCGCCTCGGCCTGGGCCCTGGACACCCAGCCCCTGAGCGGGGCCGAGCAGTTGCCCATCGCCCGGATGACCGAGAACGGCAAGACCTATCTGGTTGATGCCAAGGGCTTCAGCCTCTACCGCTTCGACAAGGATGCCCAAGGAAAATCAACCTGTTATGCTGAGTGCGCCGAAAAGTGGCCGCCAGCATTGGCCAGCGCGGAGCAGGCCAAGGTGGGGGTCGGCAGCGCGGCCGACATCGGCATCAGCCTGATCCTGCGCGACGATGGCAACTATCAATGGAGCTACCGTGGCCAACCGCTCTATCGCTGGATCAAGGATGAGCAGCCCGGCCAGAGCAGCGGGGATGGCGTGAAGAATGTCTGGCACCGCGTCCAACTATGAGGTCTGAGTGAATATCGACAACCAGCAACTTGCCCACCTGCTCGCCCGCAGCCAGCAGAGGGACAAGCAGGCATTTGAAGCGCTCTACCGGCTGACGGGCCAGCCTCTGTATGCCATGCTCCACGCCCTGCTCAAGGACAAGCAGTGGGCCGCAGACATCCTGCAGGAGGGCTTTTTGAAGATCTGGCACGGTCAGAGCGCCTATCCCGTCGACTATCCCTGGGCCTGGCTCTGCCAGTGCATGCGCCATCTGGCCATCGACGCCCTGAGGGCGAAGAAACGCCACGGGGAGACCCCACTGGATGAGTCCTGGGAGGAGAAGCCCGGCCAGGAGACAGAGGGGCTGGCCCCCTCTTTTTCCCTCGAGCATTGCCTCGGACGGCTCTGTGCCGACAAGCGCAACGCCATCGTGCTCGCTTATCGGCACGGTCTGAGCCACCAGGAGATAGTCAGCCACACCCAGACCCCGCTCGGCACGGTCAAGTCCTGGATCCGGCGCGGACTGGAGGAGCTCAAGCTATGCCTGACTCAATGACCCCCAAACGCTATCGAGACCCCGCCCTGCGCGAGCGGCTCGCCGGCGAGTATGTGCTGGGTACCCTGAGCCCGCGGGTACAGGCCAGGATGAGCCGCCTGATGGCCCGCGATCCTGGCTGGTGGCAGTGGATCGAACAGTGGCAGCAACATCTGGATCCTCTGCTGCGCCAGCCTCAACCCGCCCCGCCCCTGCCCCGCCAGATCTGGCACGGGATAGCGCAGGGGATCTCCCCCAAGCCCGGACCCAACCGCCTGTGGTGGCCGCTCGCCATGGCCGCCTCCCTGCTGCTGGGGGTATGGCTCCAGCCGCTGCTTCCCTGGCACTCCGCGCCCATCCAGCCGGTGCGCTACCTGGCCACGATGTCCTCCGCAGGTGAGGAAGCCCCCTTCGTGCTGGTGGCCTATCAGGGCAAGCGGCCGGGTCAGTCCAGCATCCGCTTGCAACAGAATCTGGCGAACCCGCTGCGCCTGCCCGCCGACGCCATGCTCTGGATGCGTGACAAAGAGTCCGCCAAGCTGGTGCCCCTCGCCCCCCTCGGGGAGGTCATGGCGGGCCGCTTGATGACCCCCACCGAATGGCAACAGCTCAAACAGAGCAGCGAGCTGCTGGTGATGGCGACGGGAAGTGAACGCCCGCTCTATCGTGGCCACTGCATCGAGCTCGGCCCCTGGCCGGCGGAGAGCTAAGCACGATCGCAGCACTTTCACCACGCGCTGCACTTTCAACAACAGCAACAACAAGGCCCCATGATGGGGCCTTGTTTATTCACCGGACGTCGGGCTATCTGGCGTACGTTTCAGACTGCCGGGTAAAGCCAAGGGATTCGTAAAGCGACCTGGCCCTGTCATTGAATGACATCACCTCCAGCCGGATCTGGCTTGCGTCGCGGGCCTTGGCCCAGCAATCGCAATGGGCGATCAGTGCCTTGCCTATGCCACGGGATCTGTGATGCTCATCCACCACCACGGTCGTGATCCGACAGACGGGCAGCTTGGTAAGAAACGGAATGGCTTCATTGATATCGATTCGGGCAGTCAGAAACCCCGCGACCACCCCCTCCACCACGGCGACACAAAACAGTCGCCCCTCGCTCTGGATGGCGTCCAGCAGAAACGCCCGCTGCCGTGAAGAGGGAGGGCAGAACACCTCGGGAGCCTGCTCGAAGTGGATCTGCCCTATCTGCCGATCCAGCTCGACAATGGCGTCGAGATCCTGCTCGGTTGCCTTGCGTATTTCCAATGGGTGCTCCTTGCATTTGGCTGACGAACTGACCCCAAGGCCTGGGGGAGGGTTCATCATAGGAGGAGTCGGCACCAAGGTGAAGCGCCGAATGTATCCATTCAGAATGGCCACAAACCACAAGGCCCCGTGTCGGGGCCTTGTGCACAATCCTGATGGCAGCAAGGGCTCAACCCGGCGCACCCAGCTGGGCGACCTGGCGTTCTATGCTGGTTTTCAGATTGTCATCGAGCTTCAAGGCCCGGGCCAGCTCGTCGAGATAGCCGCGCTCCATGAAGTGATCCACCTCGACAGCGAGCAGGGAGGCGAGATAGACCTCGGTGGCCTGCTCCATGTCGGTGACCTCCCGGGCCAGGGCCTGGGGATCCAGCGGGCGGGCCAGCTCGGCGTCAATCCAGCGAGCGGCATCGGATTGGCCCTGCTCGGTCAGGTACTGCTGGATCTTCAGCCGCTCGGCGTCATCGATATGACCGTCGGCCCGGGCCGCGGCCACCATGGCGCGCACCAGCAAGCTGGCTCGGGCATCCAGTTCGGCGCCCGCCAGCTCGTTGAGGGGATGGGGCGTGCCGGCCGCTGGCGCACTCTGGTTCTGCTGCCAGTCCTGATAGAGCTTGTAGGCCAGACCGCCGAGGGCCGCCGCCCCGCCCACCGCCGCCACCTTGGTGCCGTATTTGCGTATATTCTTGTTGCCAAGCAGCAGCGCCATGGCTCCGGCGGCCAGCCCCCCCTGGGCCATACCTTTCATCTGGGCCTTGCGCGTGTCACCACCATCGTTGAGCCAGCCCTTGCCAGCTCCCATCAATTGCTCCAGCATCTGTTTCATGGGGCCTCCTCATTTGCATGAAATACCATGCTGTGCCGCGCCCACTGAACTCAAGGTGAATGGATGTCACTACCCCGCCTGTTGCTGCTGACCCTGCTGACGCTCACTGCGTTCGCTGCCAATTCGGTACTCTGCCGCCTCGCCCTGTTCGAAGAGCGGATGGATCCGGCCCTGTTTACCCTGCTGCGGCTGACCAGCGGCGCCCTGATGCTGATCCTGCTGTGCCGGGTTCGCCACTCGTCGCCGCGCCAGGGAGACTGGGGGGGTGCCCTCGCGCTCATCGCCTATGGCGCCGCCTTCTCGTTCGCCTATCTCACCCTGACCGCAGGCACCGGTGCCCTGCTGCTGTTTGCCGCCGTCCAGCTCAGCATGCTGGCACCGCCCCTGCTGCGCGGAGAGTCCCTGCCACTGCGCCAGTGGGCTGGCCTGCTGCTCGCCATGGCAGGGCTGGTATTGCTGTTGCTGCCCGGCATCCGGGCGCCGGATCCCCTGGGGGCGGCCCTGATGATAGGCGCCGGCATCGCCTGGGCCTGCTATACCCTGCGGGCCTCACGCTTTGCCGATCCCATCGCCGCCAATGCCGGTCACTTCCTGCGGGCCAGCCTGCCGGCGGCGCTGCTCTACCTGCTGCTTGGCCGGCTTGAGGCCAGCCCGGCGGCCATTGGCTACGCCCTGGCCTCGGGGGCTCTCGCCTCCGGCCTTGGGTATGCGCTCTGGTATCTGGTGCTGCCCCAACTGGGACGCACCCTGGCCGCCAGCGTCCAGCTGCTGGTGCCCCTGCTTGCGGCGCTGGCCGGGATCATCTGGTTGGATGAGTCTTGGTCGCTGCGGTTGTTATTGTCATCTCTGGGCATTCTGGGGGGCATAGCCCTGGTCATAGCAGGACGCCCCCCACAAGGAGACAAAGCATGATGAAGATGGTCATATTGCTGCTCGCCAGCAGCCTGTCGAGCGGCCTGCTCGCCATAGAGCAGGATCGGGAAACCCATCAAGCCGGGCTGGATCGGGCCTGTTCCGACGCCCAGCAACTGCTGATCGTGCAGGGCCGACAGCAGCGCATCGACGCCTGCATCAAGGAGGGGGGCAAAACGACCCGCTGCCAGCAGGAGTTTGCCAGCTTCGGCCAGCGCGAGGGCAACAAGCGTCCCGATTTTTCCAAGGTGCCCGCCTGCCAGCAGGCCGAGGCCTATCGCAAGAGTTACCGGCAATAAGCCGAGGAGAGAGCATGATCCCACCCCGCGAACTGACCCTGCAATTTCTGGCCGAACCGGCCGACGTCAACTTCGGAGGCAAGGTCCATGGCGGCATGGTGATGAAGTGGATCGATCAGGCCGGCTACGCCTGCGCCGCCGGTTGGTGTGGCGGCTATGCCGTCACCGTCTATGTGGGGGGCATCCGTTTTTTACGCCCCATCCAGATAGGCCAGCTGGTGGAGGTGCACGCCAAGGTGATCCACACCGGCACCACCAGCATGCACCTGGCGGTAGACGTCTACAGCCGCCACCCCACTGACCCTGCGCGCCACAAGACCACCCACTGCATCATCATCTTCGTGGCCATGGACGAGCACGGCAAACCGAGTCCTGTGCCCCAATGGCAGCCGGTGAGCGAGCAGGATCTGCAATTGCAGCAGTACGCCAGGAAGCTGATGACCCTGCGCGAGGAGCTCGACAAGGAGATGCGCCAGCACATGTGACACCCGTCAAACCCCGGCAGCCGAGGCGTGTCTTCGCCGTCCGGGGCGCTATAATGGCGACCACGCTGCCCCATGAGAAACCAAGATGTCACTGGAAACTGCACCGCCCGAGGTCAAACTCGCGGTGGATCTGATAGAACTGCTGGAAACCAACCAGATTGCCCCGGATCTCGTCCTGGCGGCGCTCGCCATCGTTCGCCAGGACTATGAGCGCAAGCGTGAGGAAGGTCGGGCGCACTGACGCGCTCACCTCGACCCTGTCCCTTCACCTCTTTCCCTTCAACCCTTCTCCTACAACCCAGGAGGCACCATGTCAGACCCCGTTCGCTTCGAAACCGGCAACGCCATGCTGCTTGGCGGCCTGCGTCGCCATCACGACTTCCAGCACGGTGACTTCGGTGGCCAGTGGCGTGACTTCAGCGCCCTTGGCCCCCTGCCGGGTCAGCTGGGGGAGCACGCCTACGGCGTCATCTGCGGCGCAACCGCGACGCAATGCGAGTATATGTGCGCGGTGGAGGTCGCCGCCCTGGAGGTGCTCCCCCCCGGGCTTGGTCGGATGCGCATCGCCCCCCAAACCTATGCGGTCTTTCGCCATCTGGGCCATGTCGATGCCCTGCCACACACCTGGCAACAGGCGCTGGACTGGCTGGCACACTCGGACTATGAGTCCGCCCACAAGCCGGACTTTGAGCGCTACGGCGACAAATTTGACCCAAAGAGCGGTTGTGGGGAGGTGGAAGTCTGGCTCGCCGTGGTACCGAGGCAAGCCCTGGCCTGAGGGGCTGAGACGAAAGCGGCCTTCGCAGGGCACGTCTCAACACGGCACTGTTCGGCGCCGCGCTGCCCTGCTCAGCGCGGTACGATTGCCTCCTCCCCCATTACCTCGTCACAGAGCGCGATAAGGGCCTCGCACAGCCGGGCGAGGGACTCACTGCCCCCGGCCCCCAGGTGCAGGGCCAGCTCCACCGGGCGCACCGACGGCCAGTGTGTCAGTTCAACCTGATCGGGCTGCAGCAAGCGGGTGGGCAACAGGCTCACCCCTATGCCCGCGCTCACCGCCCCCTGCAGGCTGGCGAGGCTGGCACTCACGTAGGTGATGCGCCAGGGGATCCCCCTGGCATCCAGGGCGTCGGTTATCTGGCGCCGGTAGAGGCCTTCGTTCGGAAACACCACCAGGGGAACAGGATCCCGCTCCCCCGCGGGCCAGTCGCGGCTGTCGACCCAGGCGAGCGGCTCGCGCCAGCGGGCGATGGGCACCCCCTGCCCCCGCCCCTGCTTGATCAGCGCCAGATCCAGCTCCCCCGCCTCAAAGGCCTGCCACAGGGCGTGGCTGAGATCGCTTCGCACCTCCAGCCTCACCTCGGGGTATTGCCGGGCGAAGGCCGCCAGCACCGCCGTCATGGCACCGGCGGCGAAATCCTCCGGCACCCCGAGGCGCAGGGGCAGGCTCGCCTCCCCCACCCGATCCCCCGCCTGGGCCAGCAGCCCCAGGATGCGGCGCGCCAGCCCGAGCAGGGTCTCCCCCTGGGCCGTGGTCACCACCTGGCGGCCGGATCTGTCGAGCAGCGGGCAACCGAGCTGCTGCTCGAGGCGGCGCATCTGCTGGCTGATGGTGGACTGGGTCAGATGCATCCGCTCGCCGGCTCGGGTGAAGCTGCCTGTCTCGACGATGGCGACAAAGCTCTGCAGCAGGTGGGGATCCAGCAAGGGTCGCTCCATGGGAGGGCTCCATTTATAAAATCACTGAAAGTCATTTTATCATTTAATTTCCAAATGACTTGCGGCCCCGTTAGGCTGCCGTCACTCCTCTCTTTTGCCAGGAAAATCCATGTCACAGCCCCCCCAGTCTGGAACACACCCCGTCAACGCCCTCAGCACCGTCTCGGCCCCCAGCCATCAGGGGTGGCTGGAACAGACCGTTCAGCTGGCACTGACCCACCGTCAGCAGGGGGGCCGCCCCTTCGCCGCCCTGCTGGTGCGAGACAATCAGCTGGTGGCGAGCGCCGTCAACCGGATGCTGGAAGCGGGGGATCCCACCCGCCACGCCGAGCTCGAGGCGCTGCGCACCGCCAGCCAACATGGGCCGCTCAAGGGCGCCGTGGTCTACGCCAGCGGCCATCCCTGCCCCATGTGTCTGTGCGCCCTGGTGATGAACGGCATCAGTGCCGTCTACTACGCCTTCGACAATGAAGACGCGGCCCCCTTCGGCTTTGACAGCAGCGCGGCCTACGCGGCGCTGCGGCTACCCCTCAGTCCGCCGCCCCTGCCATTGATCAAGCTGCCAAGCCCCATCCCGGCCGCCGCCCTCTACGGCCCCCAGTCCCATGATTAAGCGCCCGCTTCCCTCCGGCAGCGGCGCCCTGCTGGTGTTGGTGGTGCTCATTGGCATCAATCTGCGCCCCTTCCTCACCGCCATCGGCCCCCTGGCGGGGGAGATAGGTGCCCATCTGGCGCTCGGGATGGACAGGCTGGCCTGGGTCACCCTGCTGCCGCTGCTGCTGATCGGGGTCGGCGTGCTGCTTACCCCGGCCCTGCTCGACAAGACCGGGCCGCGCCCCTTGCTCGGCACGGCCCTGTTGCTGCTGATGCTGGGCAGCGCCCTGCGCTTCGATCTCGCGAGCGGCGCCCTGCTCATCGCCAGCGCTGCCCTGTGCGGGCTGGGGTCGGCCTTGGTTCAGGGAGTCCTGCCCGGCCTCATCAAGCACGCCTTCGCGGGCAAGGTGCCCCTGGTGATGGGGATCTTCTCCGCCTGCATGATGGGGGGCGGGGCGCTCGGCGCCGTGCTCACCCCCAGGGTCGCTGTATACCTCGACTGGTCCCGGGCGCTGGCTCTGTGGAGCCTGCCGGTGCTGCTGGCCCTTCTCTGGCTCGGCTGGCGGGTGCGCCTGCCCGCCGCCGCGCAGCACTCCCCCGTATCTGGGGAGCAGCGGCTGATCGCGCTGCCCCGCGCCTGGCTGCTGATCGCCTGCTTTGGCATCATCAACAGCGGCTACGGCATCGTCGTGGCCTGGCTGGCCCCCGCCTACCTGGTGCTGGGGTGGAGCCCCCAGCAGGGGGGCGAACTGGTGGCCTGGCTGGCCCTGGCCCAGACCGTGAGCGGCCTGGGTCTGCCGCTGCTGGCGGCGCGCAAGCTGGACAGGCGCCCCTGGATGGGGCTCGCCATCGCGGCGCAGGTGGCGGGCTTTGGCGGCCTCTGGCTCGCCCCAGAAGTCGCCCCCATCCTCTGGTGCCTGCTGTGCGGCGCCGGACTTGGCGGCAGCTTCTCCCTCATCATGGTGATTGCGCTGGATCACCTGCCAGACCCCAGGCGCGCCGGCAGCCTCAGCGCCCTGATGCAGGGGTTTGGCTTCATGCTGGCGGCCACGGGCCCCTGGGTGGCGGCGCGCCTGCACCACTTGAGCGGCGATTTCGCTAGCGCCTGGCAGTGGCAGTTGGGGGGGCTGGCGCTGATGAGCCTGCTGGTACTGCGTCTGGATCCGCGCCACTACGCCCGCGTGATGCGACAGCCTGCGGCTCCTGTCAGCCAACGGGGCCAGACGGCACAAAGCAATACACCGGCCTAGGGCCGGTGTATTGAGCAGGTTGAAAAACGAGTGACGGGGCGCCTTAGCGCCCCTTCTTCTGCCGTCCACCCTGGTTGGTGCGCGGTTTGCCCGCAGTGGCCGGCTTGCCCCCCTTGGCCGGGGCCCCCTTGCCAGCGCTGCCCTTGCCTGCGGGGCTTTTCTTCTCGAAGGCCTCCGGGCCCGGCACATTGGGGCGCCCGCCAATCTCGTGATCGTCGTCCCGGCGCGGCTTCTTGCCCTGAGCCGGTTTGGCGGTTTGCGCCGCCGGGGTCTTGGGTTTCTCCCCCTTGGCCGGTTTCACCTCGGAGGAGGAATCTTCAATGAGCTTGAACAGCTCGATCAGCTCGTCGTCGGTAAGGTCGCGCCACTCCCCCACCGGCAACCCCTTGAGGCTGACGTTCATGATGCGGATGCGCTCGAGCTTGGTGACCTCGAAGCCGAAGTGTTCGCACATGCGGCGGATCTGGCGGTTCAGCCCCTGCACCAGTGTGATGCGAAACACGAAGGGGGCCTCTCGCTTCACCTTGCACTTCTTGGTGACGGCGCCGAGGATGGGCACCCCGGCCCCCATGCCCCGGATAAACTCGTCGGTCACCGGCTTGTCCACGGTCACCAGGTACTCTTTCTCGTGATCGTTGCCCGCCCGCAGTATCTTGTTCACCAGATCCCCGTGGTTGGTGAGGAAGATGAGCCCCTGGGAGTCCTTGTCGAGACGGCCTATGGGGAAGATACGGGTGCTGTGGTTGACGAAGTCGACGATGTTGTCCTTCTCCCCCGCCTCCGTGGTGGAGACGATGCCCACCGGCTTGTTCAGCACGATGAAGACCAGGCTGTCCGCCTCCCGCGCCTCTATCACCTGACCGTTGACCTTGACCAGATCCCCGGCAAATACCTGATCGCCGATCCCGGCCCGCTTGCCGTTGATGTAGACATGGCCCTGCTCGATGAAGCGATCGGCCTCGCGACGGGAGCAGATGCCGCTCTCGCTGATGTATTTGTTCAGGCGCATGGATTCATCGGCCAGCATGGGTCACCTGCCAGATAGTGGAGTTCAAAAGAAGTGTCGGCTCAGTCAGCCAGGTCATGGTCGGGTTAGTCTGCATACATGTCCATCTACAAAAAGAATCTACAAAAAGCGCCTGCAATCAGTCTCTTCAAAAGGGCAAGGCCGCCCTTTCTTCAAAAAAACGCCGCTACAGTAGCATATTGCGCCATCCCTTGCCCCGCCCCGTGCACCGGATCCTGCCATCCGCCCCACCTTACCCCTGCTCCCGCCCTCCTCTCCCCAGCCCAACAATGAGCGACAAGCCAGCGGTCGCAGAGAGCGTCGAAGGATACCCATAGAGAGGGATGAACTAAAACTTGCTATTTATTGACTAAAAATGCATAAAAAGATTTTCGTCAGCACGAATTATCACGTTCGTGTCGGCCATGTAGCGGCGTCACCGCCATCATTGTCGGCAATTACCGCCACGAAACAAATTTTTATCCGCATTCACTTTCAATGTCGAATATAAAGCGGGGTGCGGCGCCGACCCTTCTCTGGCAAGAGGCCAATTTCCCTTTATTACAGGAGTTACAGATGAGTCATTCCCTCTCTCAGGAGGCATTCCTGGCCCAGGTGGCCAGCCGCAACCCCCACCAACCCGAGTTCATCCAGGCGGTGAGTGAGGTCGTCGCCTCCATCTGGCCCTATGTGGAGCGTCACCCCCGCTACCTGCAACACGGCCTGCTGGAGCGGCTGGTGGAGCCCGAGCGCCTTGTGCAGTTTCGGGTGAGCTGGGTGGATGACCAGGGTCAGGTGCGGGTGAACCGTGGCTACCGCATTCAGCACAACAGCGCCATCGGTCCCTTCAAGGGAGGCATGCGCTTCCACCCCTCGGTGGATCTCTCGGTGCTCAAGTTCCTCGCCTTCGAGCAGACCTTCAAGAATGCCCTCACCACCCTGCCCATGGGCGGCGGCAAGGGGGGCAGCGACTTCGATCCCAAGGGCAAGAGCGAGGGAGAGGTGATGCGCTTCTGCCAGGCGCTGATGCTGGAGCTCTATCGCCACCTCGGGGCCAACACCGACGTGCCGGCCGGTGACATCGGGGTGGGCGGGCGCGAGGTGAGCTACATGGCGGGCATGATGAAGAAGCTCACCAACAGCGCCGAGTGCGTCTTCACCGGCAAGGGACTCTCCTTTGGCGGCAGCCTGATCCGCCCGGAAGCCACCGGCTACGGCCTGCTCTACTTCGTGGAGGCCATGCTGGCCCATCGCGGCCAGTCCCTCGATGGCATGCGGGTCTCGGTGTCGGGCTCGGGCAACGTGGCCCAGTACGCCATCGAGAAGGCTATGGCGCTCGGCGCCTGTGTCATCACCGCCTCCGACTCCGGCGGCACCGTCTATGATCCGGACGGCTTCACCCCCGAGAAGCTGGCCCGCCTGATGGAGCTTAAAAACGAGCAGCGCAAGCGCGTCGCCGATTACGCCCACGAGCTGGGGCTCGAGTTCTGCACCGGCCGTACCCCCTGGCATCTGGCGACCGACGTCGCCCTCCCCTGCGCCACCCAGAACGAGCTGGACGAATCGGATGCCGCCGCCCTGATCGCGAACGGCGTACAGCTGGTGGCCGAGGGGGCCAACATGCCCTCCAGCGCCGCCGCCATCCGCCTCTTCCACGACGCCCGGGTGCTGTTCGCCCCAGGCAAGGCCGCCAACGCAGGCGGGGTTGCCACCTCGGGGCTCGAGATGAGCCAGAATGCCCAGCGCCTCTCCTGGACCCGGGAGGAGGTGGACGCCCGCCTCAAGGGGATCATGACCAGCATCCACGCCACCTGTGTGCGCTACGGCCAGGTGGATCAGGGCCAGGATGACGGCCATGTGAACTACGAAAGCGGCGCCAATGTCGCCGGCTTCGTCAAGGTGGCCGACGCCATGCTGGCGCAAGGGGTCTGCTAGTCACGCCACTCCCCGAAACGCCCCCAAAAGCAACAGGGCAGCCCATGGCTGCCCTGTTGTGTTAGATGTATCGCTGTCGCTTTAATCTGGGCGATCGCAGGTTGCATGCCCGGCGCCACTTCACGCCCACTTCACCCAGCCATGACACCCTCACTCCTCTTTCATGCGCGAACGAGGACAACGAGATGACAACGAGATGACAACGACCATAGGCGCCCTCCTGATCCTGGCCGGGCTCGGCTGCTTTGTGGCCTTCAACCTGCTTGGCACCACAGTGGATGCACAGGGGTTCCTGCACGAGCCCTTTGCCCTGCTGCCCCTGGGCTATCTGCTGCTCTTCATCGGCATGGTGCTCACCTTGCGCCCTCTGCTGCGCAGGGCCCTCGCCAAAGGGGAATAATAAACCTGCCCTGAGGCTCTCAGCGATAGCGGCTGATCTCGATAAGGTTCTGATCCGGGTCCAGGCAATAAACCGATTCTATGGGGCCGCAGGCACCGCTTTTTGTCACCGGCCCTTCCACTATCTCGACCCCCTGGCTCGCGAGCTGGACCATCACCTGATCCAGGGGCCAGCGGGTGATGAGGCAGAGATCCCCAGAGCCCACCTGAGCCCGGTTGCGCCGCTCCTCCCCCAGCAATTGCAGATTGATCTTCTGGTTGCCAAAGCGCAGGGCCCGGCGCCCCGCCCCGAAGGTGATGGGCTCCATCTTGAAGGCGCGGCTGTAAAACGCTACCGCCCGCTCGATGTCGCTCACCGTCAATACCAGATGGTCGATATGGCTGATCATGCATGCTCCCTGTGGTGGTGATCCCCACCCCATCATAACCAGTCCCCTTGGCAGAGACTGTGCCTTGGCGCACATCCATTATCCCTAACCATTTCTTTTATCAGGGAAATACACCTTATCGCACGGCGGCGCAGGCCTTGTCTCGTTGGGCCAGCAGTGCTTCGTCCTCGCTCTCCATGGCCGCCAGAATGGCCTGATTGCAGGCCCGCTCCGCGAGCTTCGCCGGGCTCTGCTTGGCATCGGCGATCTCCGCAATCATGGGGCGATAGCCGACAGCAGCCGAGCAGTACATGGTGCGGTACTTAGGGAGCTGCCAACTGCTGTCATCCTGGCGCGACAACTCATCGCACAACTTGCCAAACAGCGCCTGCGCCTTGACCGTGCACTGACTGAAGCGCCGCACATCCTGCTCATAGGGACGGCAGACGCTGTTCTGTTTGATCTGCCAGAGCTGATAAGAGAAGGGAACTTGCTCCCCCTCATATGGCACCACCAGCGCCTTGACCTCGGTGCCATAGATATCCGTCACCTGCTGCTGCACCAGATTGAGATAAGCCGAAAAAAGGTAAGAAACCGGATCCATCACCACCTCCCTGTGGTTGTCACTGCCGAGCTGTATCACGAAAAATCGGGGCGATTTTCAAACGAGTAACAAGCGACAACAGCTTACTGATTTGGTTGGAAAAAATGATACTCTGCTCGCCACCCTCCTGTACAACGTTCAAGGCCAGTGTGCGATGCAACAATGCGGTATTTATGAACAACTCATTACTCAACTGCTGACATCTCGACTCGACCGTGAGCGCTTTTACGTCGGGGAACGCCAACTTGAGCCTGCCGAAGCGGCTGTCTGGTTATCACGATTTCTGAGTCGGGTTTTGGAATATGCGGTGGGTTCGGTTACTGGAGAAGATCAGCTGCAACGGCAGATTGAACTGGCTAATCAGTTATTGCTTTGGCTAAAGGATCGCACCCAAGACCCAGACTTTATTGGCGAGAACCTCATCGATAGTCAGGGAAAAATTCTGACAGCGCTCTACCAGTTGGATAACCCCATCTCAGCCAATTTAAAGCAATATGCCGAGGATATTTTCCCTCTGACAGGTCTAACGCAAAGTGAGCTGTTCTGCGGCAGCAATGCGGGTTTGTCGATGGAGTCGGAGATTAAAAGGGAGATATTATCGGCAGATAGCATCTGCTGGCTGGTCTCATTTATCAAATGGGCAGGTATCCGTATTTTCCGTCATGAGCTGGAAGAGTTCACTCGCAGCGGCCGCCAATTAAAAGTAATTACTACCTCTTATATGGGGGCAACCGACGCCAAGGCAGTTGAATTTTTAGCCAACCTCCCCAATGCCGAAGTCAAACTCAGCTATAACACCCAGCGCGAGCGGTTGCATGCCAAGAGCTATCTCTTTTGCCGACATACTGGCTTTCATACCGGCTATATAGGTTCATCCAACATCTCTCATTCCGCCCTCACCAGCGGATTGGAATGGAACCTAAAAATCACCTCGCAAGAGATCCCGCATATTATCGAGAAATCCCTGAGTACCTTTGAAACCTATTGGGAGTCCGATGATTTTGAGCTGTTCGATGGCAAGCTCGAAAGCCGTACAAAATTACAGCATGCGCTGCAAGAGGCACGTGGGGATGGGGATAAAAATAGTTCTGCCTATTTCTTTGATATCACACCGTTTCCCCATCAACAGGAGATCCTTGAGCAATTGGCGATGGAGCGCGCTTTACATCAGCGCTTTCGTAACTTGGTGGTAGCGGCCACCGGGACGGGCAAAACCCTGATCTCAGCCTTTGATTTTGCCCGTTTTCTGAAAACCAAACCCGACGCCAAGTTCCTGTTTGTCGCCCACAAAGAAGAGATCTTGCGCCAAGCATTGGCCTCTTACCGCGGAGTGCTCAAACAATCCAATTTTGGCGAACTCTTGGTCGGTGGCGCCGTACCAACCCACTACCATCGACTGTTTGCCTCGGTGCAATCCTTGAATAACCAACTGGCTAATTTGCGCCTTAGCCCAGACTATTTCGATTACATCGTCATCGATGAGGTTCATCATATTGCGGCGGCCAGTTATCGTGGTTTGCTCGCCGCCTTTGAACCTCACATTCTGTTGGGATTGACCGCAACCCCAGAGCGCCATGATGGCGGTGATATTCTCGCTGACTTTTGTGGTGTCATCGCAGCAGAAATCCGCTTGCCCGAGGCCATCAATCGACGCCATCTCTGTCCATTCCAATATTTTGGTATCGATGATGATACTGACTTGCGCCAAGTGACTTGGAAAAATGGCCGTTATGACATCACTGAGCTCACCAATATCTATACCCACAATCAACAACGGGTGCAGAAAATAGTCCAGAGCCTCGATGAGATCGTCACCGATATTACCAAGATAAAAGCGCTGGCATTTTGTGTGAGCCGCGAACATGCCGATTTTATGTGCAAGGCTTTTTTATTAAAGGGCATCAAGGCTGACATCCTCACCAGCGATAACCGAGACGATCGCCATAGTAAACAGCAGGATTTGCGTACCGGCGTTATCAATATTCTCTGCGTGGTGGACATCTTTAACGAAGGGGTCGATATCCCGGAGGTCGACACCTTGCTGTTTTTACGACCAACGGAAAGCCTCACCATCTTCTTGCAGCAATTAGGGCGGGGCCTGCGGCTGGCGAGCGATAAAGAGTGCTGCACCGTGTTGGATTTTGTTGGCAATGCTCGTGCGGAGTATGACTTTGCCCAGAAATTCCGGGCACTGGTGGGTAAAACCAATAAGGCGATCAGCCACGAAATCAAACAGGGCTTTCCTCACGCCCCCTTGGGCTGCCGCATCGAGCTCTCAAAACAGACCCAAGAGTTAATTCTGAGCAATATCAAGAAGGCGACCCTCAATACCTCGCGACTCATGGGCCTGATCCGCCGTTTTTCACAGGATTGCGATTTACCGCTGACGCTGGCGAACTTTTTGAAGTTTTACCCTCACATCAACCTTGAGGAGATCTACAAGCGCGGCAATTGGAGCTCCTTGGTCAAACAGGCCCGCAACCATACCGTGGCTGAAATGAGCGATGAGAAGCTGTCGATCCTCTACACCCGGGCCATCAGAACCCGGCTATTGGGCTGCGATGCGCTCCATTACTTGAAATTCTTACAAACCTTGGTGGAAGAGGCCTTTACCTTAACGACCGAGTACGATGAGCGGATGGCCTTGATGTGCCATTACGACTTCTGGCAACAGAGCGGTCCCACTGCAGGCTTTAGCTCCTTGGCGCACAGTCTGAAACAACTCTATCAACCAGAGTTAAGGGCCGAGCTGGCAGATCTGTTGCCCATGCTGATCAACCGGGTGCAGCACGAACAAAGCGCCATGCCCGACCTTCCCGACAATCCGCTGCAACTGCATGCCCGTTATGCCAGAGAGCAGGTGCTGGTTGGCTTTGGCGCGACCACCTTCGCGCAGCAACCCACGGCTCGCGAAGGGGTGTATGTCATCGCAGAGCAAAATATCGAGTTGCTGTTCGTTACCTTGAACAAAACGGAACAGCACTTCTCCCCCACCACCCGTTATCACGACTACGCCATCAACGAGTCGCTGTTTCATTGGCAAAGCCAAAACAGCGCTCGCCCAGAACGGGGTAAGGGGCTGAGTTACATAAATCACAGAGCAGAGGGTAAGCGCTTGTTTCTGTTCGTCCGCGAGCAGAGCAAAGATGAATTTGGCCGCACCCTTGGCTTTGTGAACTTTGGTGAGGTGGAGTACGTATCTCATAGCGGCAGCCAGCCGATGAACATTAAATGGCGTCTCACGACACCGATGCCGCCATTTATGTGGAAAGAGGCGGCCAAATTGGCGGTTGGCTGAACGAGCAATCACAACAGGGCCCGTCAAGGGCGGGCCGTCTTCGCGTGGTCAGCAGGAAATCCGCTCTATACGGCCGCCACTGAGTTTGAAAAAGGCATCCTGCGGCAGTTCTTGCGTCCAGGTGGTGAGGTAATCCAGATCGGCATAGGCACCGCGCAGCATGGCGCCGAACAGACCGTGGGAGACGACGATGGCCTGCTTGGCAATGCCTTCGTCCTGCAGCCATGCCTGGGCCCGGCGCTGAATGCTCAGGAAGCTCTCTCCATTCGGGGCCTGCAGATACCAATCCGGCTCTTCCAGATCGAGCTCGGGATGGGCCGCCAACAGCTCGGGAACCCGGCGGCTCTCCCACTCCCCCATGCCCAGCTCCACCAGCCGTTCGTCCCAGACGATGCGTTCCTTATCCAAGCCAAGCTGCTGGCATACCCGCTCCGCCGTCTGACGGGCACGACCAAGGGGGCTGGCATAGAGGGTCCAGCTCGCGGGCTCAGCCAGGAGATCTGCCAGGCGGGCCCCCATGGCGAGGGCCTGGGCTTCGCCCCTGGCGGTCAGATCCGAGTTGCAGCGTCCCTGCAACCGCAATTCGGCGTTGTAACGGGTCTGGCCGTGGCGCAGCAAATAGAGGGTTCGAGACATGCTTTCTCCTGCAGGTTCAACGAGATAACGAAAGCGGGAGACGCATGATAACAGATGTGTCGGGTCAACCAAGGCGCAGACGAAGCCAGATACCTATATGGCACTGTGACATCACATCCCAATGGTCATGGTGAACGCAACTGTACAGCAACAAGCACCACGCCCAAAGCGCCTCACATGAATGGAGGGGGCAGCACTGCAAAGCAGCCCAGGACTCTCCCTGAGCCGTATTTCAATAGCAGGTCACGACCGGAGCTATCTATTCCCAGATTTTCCATGCCCCTGTTTTCCAAACGGGAAACTTTGGAACCCGCCTTTGGACAGGGCGCGGGAGGGCCTTGCCATCAAGGGATAAATTCAGTGCTTTTACTCTGATCCAGTGTTCATTTTGGTGCGTATAGCTGACCGCTTTGGGACGCCCCTGGTGTACAATCCCCAGCCCGATTTTCTTCTCCAGTCCGGCCATGGCTCAGGCCGTTTTCCATCCCAGAGTGAATGAAGTGACCGCGACCCACCCCATGCTCGACAGTTATTACAGCCAGGATCTGGTGTTTTTCTCCATCCTGGTGGCGGTGCTCGCCTCTTACACAGCGCTCAACATGACAAGCCGGGTTAGCCAGAGCCGGGGCCGGGCCGCCGCCCTCTGGCTCACGGGGGGCGCCTTCGCCATGGGATTCGGCATCTGGTCCATGCACTTCATCGGCATGCTCGCCTTCAACCTGCCCATCGCGCTCGGTTACGACCTGACCCTGACCTCGCTCTCCCTGGTGGCGGCCATCGGTTCGTCGGCCTTCGCACTCTGGCTGGTGAGCCGCCCCGAGCTGCCCTGGCGCCATATCGCGGGGGGCGCCCTGCTGATGGGGGCCGGCATCGCCACCATGCACTTCATCGGCATGGCGGCCATGAAGATAAATCCCAGCATTCATTACCACCGCGGCCTCTTCGCGCTCTCCATCCTGATAGCCGTGTTCGCCTCCGGCGCCGCGCTCTGGATTGCGTTTCGCCTGCGCAACAGCACCCCCCGCGCCTTCTTTCGCAAGGCCGTCGCCTCCCTGGTGATGGGAGCCGCCATCATCGGCATGCACTACACCGGCATGGCGGCAGCCCAGTTCCCACAGGGGAGCCTGTGCGGCGCCCTCTATACCGGCCTCAATACCCAGTGGCTGGCGACCGTCATCATCATAGTGACCCTGGCGGTGTTCGCCATCGCCCTGGTGCTCTCCATGCTGGATGCCCACGCCGCCCGTCTCTCGACCTCCTTGCACCTGGCCCACGACGAGCTGATCAAGCTGGCGCTCCATGACAGCCTGACCCGGCTGCCGAACCGGCTGCTGTTTGCCACCCGATTGGAGCAGCGCATCCAGGAGTGCCAACACAGCCAGCGCAGTTTCTCCCTGCTATTTCTCGATCTCGACGGCTTCAAGATCATCAACGATGCCCACGGCCACCACACCGGGGATCTACTGCTGGCCGAGGTGGCGACGCGCATCACCGCGCTGCTTGGCGCCAGCGACACCGCCTCGCGCTTTGGCGGGGACGAGTTCGTGCTGGCCCTGGCGCCGGGGGACCTGAGCCAGACCACGGCCTTCGCCGAGCGCCTGCTGGCCGCCCTGGCCCAGCCCTATGAGTGGGAGCATCACAGCCTGCACATCACCGCCAGCATCGGCATCGCCGTCTATCCCCAGGATGGCATCAGCCTGCACGAGCTGACCCTCAACGCCGATGCCGCCATGTACTACGCCAAGGAGCGAGGGCGCAACGGCTACTACTGCTTCGACAGCGCCATGAATGCCAATGCCCACCAGCAGTTTTTGCTGCAACAGGCGCTGCACCATGCCCTGGAGCGGGAGGAACTGGTCCTGCACTATCAGCCCAAGTACCATGTCCGCAGCGGCCGGGTGGTTGGTGCCGAGGCGCTGCTGCGCTGGCAGCATCCGGAATATGGCACCATCTCCCCGGCCCGCTTCCTGCCCCTGGCGGAGAAGACCCGGCTCATCATCCCCATCGGCAACTGGGTACTGGATGAAGCCTGCCGTCAGATGAGCCGCTGGCGGGAAGCGGGTCATCACGATTGGAGCGTGGCGGTGAACCTCTCCACCATACAGCTGGCCAGCCCAGGCTTGCTGGAGGAGGTGGAGACCGCCCTCTCCCGCCACCGACTCGAGGCGCGCCACCTCACCCTGGAGATCACCGAATCCACCGCCATGGAGAACGCCGAGGAGAGCCTGGCCATCCTCAATCGCCTGGCCGAGCTCGGGCTCGGCATCTCCATCGATGACTTCGGCACCGGCTACTCCAGCCTGCTCTACCTCAAGCGCTTCCCTGCCAACGAGCTCAAGATTGACCGAGGCTTCGTCGCCACCCTGACGCACGAGGGGGACGATGCCACCATCATCGCCCTGGGTCAGGCTCTGGACATGCGCATCGTGGCCGAGGGGGTGGAGACCCCTGAGCAACGCGCCCTGCTGACCGAGCTGGGCTGCGACACCCTGCAGGGCTATCTGCTCGGGCGTCCCATGCCGGGGGAACAGCTGCTGGCCCACAGCCACATCGATGAGCCTCACCGAGAGCCCTATGCGGGTAGCGTGCTCGCCTGAGCCCAGCCTGACGCAGGGGCTATTCCATTGCACTCTGCTGCGCTCGCCCCTCCCCTTCCCCGAGCACGTTCTCCAATTGCATCTCTCGCTGACTCAGGATAGGCTGCCCAACAAAGACTCGAATGTTGCTTTCTACCCCTTGCGCAGACGGCAAACAAGGGGCCGTTCGGCGAGAGCCGATCACATCAAGACAACGCCGCGCAAGCGAGGAGCACAGATGGCCAGATACCAGTTTTTCAGCATTCCGGCTTCCAACCGGCAGCAGTACACCTATGTCGACATGGCCTCCCCCAGCTTTCTGGCGGAGAAGGCTGAGCTGCTGGCACAGGGGTTCGAGGTGCAGGAGGACTTCATCGATGCCACCAACCCCCAGGAGGCGGTGGAGAAGTACAAGTCAGACTTCCTTTATGTGGCGGACGAGGTGGGCAAGTCAGACAGCAGCTATGCCGCAGCGAGCGCCCTGATGGAGATGGGCAAGAAGCTGTTTGGCCGCAAGACGAACGGCTGACAGGAAAAACAGAAAGTGGCCATCGCGGCGTGTTGCCCGATGGCCATGAGACAGCCTTGCTTCAGCAGCGGGTCAGTTGCTGGAGCATGGCAATCAGCTCCTCTTCGCTACCGGGCTCACAGGCCAGTTGCAGGCTCGGCGCCGCGCCCCCCATCAGCATGTAGACGTGGGTGCTGCAATGATCGTAGTGATACCACTTACCGTCGATACAGACGTCGGTATAGCATCTCGGGTCCCTTTCCAGTTCCATATGCACATCCTTTTGTTACATCCCATCAACAACACTCCTGACCGTAAAATAACCGGTCCGAGTCCCATTTGATGTGGATCAAGGGAAACGGCGGGCAGTCGAGGATATCTGCCGGATCTGTGGCCTGCCAGGGCCCAGGGCTGGCTCCTGCTCTTCGAATGGAGACGGGTATTCGCCCCGTACATCACCGCAGGGCAGATCCTGGCAACAAAAACGGCGCCCGAAGGCGCCGTTTTTCACTCCCGTCTTTTTGACCAACGGGGGAACAAGCCGCTGGCTTATTCGTCTTCCAGGTAGGCGTAGCCTTGCAGACCCAGCTCCAGCTCGTCGAGCAGGGCCTTGCGGGTCGCGTCGTCCAGCGCCGGGTGGGAGACGATCCGCTGATAGTTCTCGCGAATGACGGAGGGGTCGATGTTGACGTAACGCAGCAGCTGGTCGACGGTGTCGCCGCGCACCACGTTGCGGATGTCCATCTTGCCTTCCTCGTCCAGCCACACTTCCGCGCAGTGGGTATCACCGAACAGGTTGTGCAGATCCCCCAGGATCTCCTGGTAGGCACCCACCAGGAAGAAGCCGACGTGGCACTCTTCGTTCTCGGCATACTCCGGCATCGGCAGGGTGCTCTCGACACCCAGGCCGTCGACGTAGTGCTCCACCTGACCGTCGGAGTCACAGGTGATGTCCATCAGGATGCCGCGGCGGGTGAGCGGACGCTCGAGGCCGGTGAGTGGCATCACGGGGAACACCTGACCTATGCCCCAGGCATCGGGCAGGGACTGGAACAGGGAGAAGTTCGCGAAGCACTTGTCTGCCAGCTTCTCGGAGAGCTCGTCGGCCAGGGCGCGGTGGTTGCGGTTGACCGGGTTCAGCAGCTCCTTGAGCGCCAGGCAGGTATTCTGGTGCAGCATCTCTGCCCAGGCGCGCTGTTCCAGGTTCAAGAGACCCATGGTGAACTGGGTGTTCACATCCCCCAGATCCGCCACAGAATCGTGGAAGATCTCCAGCAGGGAGGGGTCTTCACTGCGCAGGTCCAGCCAGCCTTTCCACATGTTCTGCAGAATGGTCGGGGCGTCTTCATCCGGCGCGTGGATGTCGTTCACTTCCACCCCTTCGGCACCAATCAGATTGGTGACCAGCACGGCGTGGTGGGCGGTCAGGGCACGGCCGGACTCGCTGATGATGGTCGGGTGCGGCAGGTCGAACTCGCGGCACACATCGCCGATGCCCCACACCACGTTGTTGGCGTACTCGGACAGGCTGTAGTTCGCGGAGCAGTGGCTCTGGGAGCGGGTGCCCTCATAGTCCACACCCAGGCCGCCGCCCACATCGACCACGTCGATGGGCACGCCGAGACGACGCAGCTCGGCATAGAAACGGCCGCACTCGCGGATGCCGCCCTGGATGTCGCGGATGTTCGCTATCTGGGAGCCCAGGTGGAAGTGCAGCAGTTGCAGGCAGTCCAGCTTGCCGAGGCTGCGCAGACGCTCCACCAGCGCCAGGATCTGGGAGGCAGAGAGGCCGAACTTGGACATGGAGCCACCGCTCGATTCCCACATGCCGGAGCCAGTGGAGGCGAGCTTGGCGCGCACCCCGATGTTGGGCTTGATGTTGAGGCGAACTGACTCGTCCAGCACCATTTCCAGCTCGGAGGGTTTTTCCACCACGATGTAGACCTTGTGGCCCATCAGGTTGCCCAGCAGGGCGTGGCGGATGTATTCGCGGTCCTTGTAACCGTTGCAGACGATGACGGACCCTTGCTCATGATGATGGGACAGCACGGCCAGCAGCTCCGGTTTGGAGCCCGCCTCCAGCCCAAGCCGCGGCTTGTCGCTGTAGGACTGACTGATGGTCTCGATGACGCGGCGCTGCTGGTTTACCTTGATCGGGTAAACGCACAGGTAGTCCCCTTCATAGCCTGACTTCTCGATGGCCTGACCGAAGGCGTTGAACAGCGCATCGACCCGGCTCTTGAGAATGTCGGGGAAACGCAGCAATACCGGGGTAGTCAGTCCGGACTGGCGCAGCTGTTCGATGGCTTCGGACAGCACGATGCGCGCCTCGGGACGAGACTTGTCGGGGGAGACGGTCACATGACCGGCGTCATTGATATTGAAAAAACCCGCACCCCAGTAGGGAACGTTGTAGACCTTCAAGGAGTCCTTGCTGGACCAGTTAGTCATGGGCTATGCCTCGCAAATGAGCGGCCAGAAGGCCGCCTTCGTTACCCTCAATCACATCCAGACCATCGATTGCAACATGCGGCGAGCAAAGGCTGCCTGCGGGCACCCGGTGCGTCACGGCCGGCGGCGGCAGGCGTTGTTGCCTGACCCTGGGCCTTGTCACAGCCAGATCCTCTATTGCACATCGCGGCAAGCCAAGGCTGCCTGGTGGATCTTGGGAAGTAACGAGTCTTGATGTGGGGCTGGTGGCTTTACATCAAGCTCAACGGTATGCGGTGCCACTGTAATGGGGCGCCGCGGTACTTTGATGACAACCGGCATCAGCCACGCCGTTCGTTCATCATTCGGCAGCCATCCCGACAGAAGGAGAAGGGTTCAAGGAAGAGAAGGGTAGACGTCAGCACGCACGCGTGTTGATAAACGACAACCACCACAGCCCGCTCAACGCCAGTGACCGCCCATGACAAGGGAAGATGATGAGCCGTTGGCCCACTCGGTCAGTTGGTGGATGAGAGTCTGTTGTTCTCCCTGATACCGGAGCCTAACCGGTATTAAAGAAACCATTCCCCAGCAGTGTCTGTCGTTTCTGCGTGCCTCGCCCTATAGGCGTCTGATCCTGTCGGTGTCTGGCGGCCTCTGCCTGCTCAGGGTTACCCTCGGATCGGCGCGGAGTGTACACACTTACCGGCGCCACTGACAATAAAAAATCGTGTTAAAAAACGGGTTTTGGCCGGTGGGTCAAATCTTGCTGCCAGCAAGGCTGGCTCTGGGATGGCGAGGGATGAGGCCGCTCGGGATTGGCCCTGAAAATAACAGGGGAACCAGCCATTTTCCCCCACCCCTTGCCAGTGCTGGGCCGGGGGGAAATTCAGCCCTTTCGCATATGCATGATGAGTTTTAAATTTGGAATTTTTATTCACTCACGCCTCGAGCGGTGACCCCTCCCGCCACCCTGTGCACCGGGATCCCTGCCCCGACAAATTCATCAAAAACTGCGCTGACGCAATAAGCGGCCCGGCCGTCTTGGCCACAATGGTCCCTCTTTTGTGGTTAGAGGCCTGCCAATGGATACCCTGCTTGAGCGTTTTCTGCGTTATCTGACTTTTCATACCCGCTCCGATGCGACCAATCCTGTCTGTCCCAGCAGCGAGGGCCAGCTCGTCTTCGCCCGCGCCCTCTGCGAGGAGATGACCCAGCTTGGGCTGGCGCACGTCACCCTGGATGAGCACGGCTACCTCACCGCCTGCCTGCCGGGCAATCAGCCGGATGCACCCGCCATCGGGCTGATTGCCCACATGGACACCGCCGATTACGAGGCAGAACAGGTAGTGCCCCAGCTCATTGAAAATTATCAGGGAGGCGACATCTGTCTCGGCAAGGGGGACGAGGTGCTGGCCATTCGCCAGTACCGCTGCCTGAAAAACTACCTGGGGCAGGATCTCATCACCACGGACGGCACCACCCTGCTGGGGGCCGACGACAAGGCGGGCATCGCCGAGATCCTCACCGCCGCCCAGTACCTGCTGGCTCACCCCGAGATCCCTCGCGGGGATCTCTGGATAGGCTTCACCCCGGACGAGGAGATAGGCCGCGGCGCCGATCTGTTCCCCCTGGAGAGATTCCCGGCCAAATGGGCCTATACCGTCGACGGCGGCGAGCTGGGGGAGCTGGAGTATGAAAACTTCAACGCCGCCAGCGCCACTGTGCGCATCACAGGCAACAACGTGCACCCCGGTACCGCCAAGGGCAGCATGATCAACAGCCAGACCCTGGCCGCCCGCTTCCACGCCGAGATGCCTCCCGAGCAGACCCCTGAGTGCACGGCAGGGTACGAAGGCTTCTTCCACCTGGCACGGATGGAAGGCACCGTGGAGGAAACCACCCTGCACTACCTCATCCGCGACTTCGACGACGACTGCTTCGCCGCCCGCAAGGCGCAGCTCAAGGAGCGGGTCGCCTCCCTGCAGCTGGACAACCCCAAGGCGCGCATCGAGCTCAACTTGACCGACAACTACCGCAACATGCGCAGCCAGATAGCGCCGCACATGCACATCGTCGAACTGGCCAGGGCCGCCATGGAGGCCGCCGACGTGGTCCCCAAAATCAAACCCATTCGCGGCGGCACCGACGGCGCGCGGCTCTCCTTTATGGGGCTGCCCTGCCCGAATATTTTCACGGGTGGTCACAACTTCCACGGCAAGCACGAGTTCATCCCGCTGCAATCCATGGAGAAGGCGGTCGCCACCCTGGTGGCCCTGGTGCAACTCACCTCGGCCTGGCGGGAGCAATAAGCAGTGACACCGTCCTGAGCGGGGCCGGGTGGGAGCAAATAACGGCGGTATAAGCGGGGACGGGTCTGCGGTATGAGCGGGCTCTCTGCCCCGGATCATCAAACCGTCACGGCGCTGCCACACAGGGGAAACCGGGGGGCGGCACCCTGAGGCAACGTTCCGCGGAGCCTTGCCCATGTTCAACGTCGATACCCTGCTGGGGCAGCATCTGCCCCGCCTCGCCACCCAACCCCTGATCCGTCCCCTGCTCCGGCAGGGGCTGAGCTGGCTGCTCAACGAGGAGGCCTTCGCCGAGTTTGCCAAGCGCCATCCTCACCTGCGCGGCCTGGACTTCGTCGAGCAGGCGCTCGGCGCCCTCGATTTTGACTACAGGGTGAGCGAGGCCGAACTCGAGAACATCCCCGCCAGCGGCCGGGTCATCATAGTCGCGAACCACCCCATAGGATCCCTGGACGGGCTGGCCCTGCTGCGCCTGCTTGGCCGCATCCGCCCCGACGTCAAGATAGTGGCCAACCAGCTGCTGGCACAGATTGCCCCCCTGCGTCCCCTGCTGCTGCCGGTGGACAACCTGGGGGGAAAGACCGACAGGCGCGCCATCCTGGCCATGGGGGAGCACCTGGCCCAGGAGGGAGCCCTCATCATCTTCCCCGCCGGCGAAGTGTCGCGCCTCGGCCCCAAGGGGGTGAAGGACGGTCCCTGGCAGGGGGGCTTCATCAAGCTGGCCAGGCGCACCCGCACGCCGCTGGTGCCCATCCATCTGGACGGGCGCAACGGCCTCCCCTTCTATCTCGCCTCTTGGCTCCACAAGCCCGCCTCCGCCCTGCTGCTGGTGCGCCAGCTGTTTCGCCAGCAGGGGCGGCGCATCTCCCTCACCCTGGGGGAGCGCATCCCGCCCCAGAGTCTCGGGGAGCTCGCCCCCAAGACAGCGGCCGCTCTGGTGCGCCGCCATCTCTATCGCCTCGGCCAGGGGAAGAAGGGCCCCCTGGCGACCGAGGCCCCCATCGCCCTGCCGGAGGATCGCCGCCAGCTCAAACAGGCCATGGATGGCTGCGAGCTGCTCGGGCAGACCCCGGATGGCCAGCGCATCCTGCTCTATCGCCGCCACGAGCAGGGCCACTCTGTGATACTGCGCGAGCTGGGGCGGCTGCGGGAGATCGCGTTTCGCGCCGTGGGGGAAGGCTCGGGCAGGCGGCGGGATCTCGATGCCTTCGACGATGACTACCACCACCTCATTCTCTGGGATCCGGCCCGCCTCGACATCATAGGGGCCTATCGCTTCGCCCCCGTGGCCGAGCTGCTGGCGCGCAAAGGCCTGAGCGGCCTCTACAGCCACACCCTGTTCGGGTTTGAAGAAAGATTGCTGCCCCGGCTGGAGCAGGCCATCGAGCTTGGCCGCAGCTTCATCCAACCCGCCTACTGGGGCAAGCGGGGGCTGGATTATCTCTGGTTCGGCATAGGCGCCTACCTGGCCCGCTACCCCCAGTATCGGTATCTGTTCGGGCCCGTGACCCTCTCCGGCAGCCTGCCGCCGGCGGCCAAGGATCTGCTGGTGGGCTTCTACCGCCAGCACTTCGCCCCCGAGTTGGCGCTGGCCCCCTCGCGCCGCCCCTACCCCGAGACGGAGCCCCTGTTCGAGGGGGTGGATTACGGCAGCGATCTCAAGGCGCTCAAGGCCCGCCTCGACCACCTGGGCTGCGCCATCCCCACCCTCTACAAGCAATACTCCGAGCTGTGCGAGCCGGGGGGCGTGCAGTTCATGGACTTTGGCATAGACCCCGACTTCAACCACTGCATCGACGGCCTGGTGTGGGTGGACGTGAGCCGCATCAAACCCCACAAGCGGGCCCGCTATATCGGCCAACCCGCCCGGACAGAGGCCGCAGGTTAGCCGCCACGGCAAACAAAAAGGGAGGCTATCGCCTCCCTTTTGCTCTGTGTGGTTGCCTTATTCGGCTGCGGGTTTGCGATCGGCATGGCCGAGGTCGCGCTCCGGGGCGATGACGTCCCGCACCCGCTGCTTGATCTCTTTCGCCTCGGGGAAACCCTCGTCGGCCACCCTGTCCCACACCTGGATGCCGTTCACCAGTATCTTGAACTCCCCCTTGCTGGCGGGCACCAGCGCCACCTCGCCGAGATCGCTGTCGAAGGTGGAGAGCAGCTCCTGGGCGAGCCAGGCGGCGCGCAGCATCCAGCGGCAGAGGGTGCAGTAGCGGATCTCGATGCGCGGTTTGCTGACCGGGGTCTGTAAGTCTGTCATGCGATGACTCCATGAAAATCGGTTAACCAGTGGCGGGCTATGCGCTGCATGGTGGCCTGGGGCAGCTCGAGCAGGCCGGCGGCCGGCGTCTGCCCGGCAAGCTGGTGCACCCCTTCGATGATCTCCGCCAGCACCAGGTAGACGTACTCGCCGATGACGGCGCCGTGGACGAAGTTCACCGCCTCGCCGCGATTGAGCAGGAAGATGGTGCTGCCATCCGGGCGCGTGAGCGCCAGCACATGGGGGCACACCTCCTCGCTCGGCCAGGGCAGTTGGGAGAGGCAGAACGCGAACTCGTCGTCCGCCGAGGTGACAGACGCCAGCATGGCGCCGGGGCGCAGCGCCTGCAAGTCGGCGATGTCCAGAGCCCCGTTGCCGGTGCAGCAGATCACCAGCTCGGCGCGGCCCAGAGCCTCGGCCTTGTTCACCAGCTTGAAGCCGTGGGAGAGCGCCTCCACCTGGCGCAGGGCATCCGTCTCCACCAGCTCCAGATGCAGGTTGCGGCAGCGCAGCTCGCGGGCGATGCTGCGCCCCACCTTGCCATAACCGAACAGGGCGGCCTGGCAGACGTTGAAGGTGCGCCTGAGGGTGCGCGCCAGAGACTCGGCGGAGTAGACCACGCTCAGGCCGATCTGGATGTCTTCCGCCTGCTTGAGGGGGCTGCGCGCCACCGAGATGACGGGAGCGGCCAGCACCTCCTGCTCGTAGCGCTGATGGCCATTTTCGGTCATCTCCACCACCCCGAGAAAGCGCGCGCCGAAGTGCTCGAAGAGCACCGCCTGGGTCTTTGCGAAGTAGCCGCCTATGTCCAGGATGATGAGACGCTCATGGGGTTCCACCAGGGGGGCTATCTGGGCAATGACGCCCTCGGGATCCGAGGTCCAGTGGCGATTGAGCGGCAGCACTGGGTAGTGCTGCTGGGCCCAGGCCAGGGTCGGCCCGTGCACGGACTTGGGTTTGGGCAGGATGGCGCCGACGCGCCCCACCCCATCGAGCACCTGGATGAACTGGGGCCTGTCGGGAAGCAGGTGAGTCACCAGCAGGATGCAGAGATCCCCGAGGCGTCCCTGCTCGGTGAAATGGCGAAAAAACAGATGCTCAGATCCCTGACTGCGCAACTGTGGCCTCCTTAGCGTGCCGCGAGAAAGCAGGCAAACAGAACCCGGCATAGCCGGGTTCTGTGTGTGTCCAGATAATTGAAAATCCTTTTTATCTGAAAGCACCATGGGGCTCAATCTTTATCTACACAGACTTTGACTAACCCATCAATTTATAAGGTAATAGCCTGTTTTTCATGCAGAAATCAATAAAGTGACGCCTCTGGCCACACCCACCACAGACTCAAACCAGCACCAATTGCCCCCACCAGGATCAGCAGACCCCAACGAGACAACCCCGGCAGCTTGCGCAGGGCCCACTCCAGAAGCGGCAGCAACCAGACCGGCAGCAACACCACCAGCGGCACTTCCACGTACTGCCAGGCCAGCATCTGCACGAAGGCGAGCGCCAGCGCCAGGGCGGCCGGGGCCACCTTGATGCCCGCAAAGGCACCGAGCAGGGCACGGAAACCGGCGAATGCCGCCAGCGCGCCTGCCAGTTGGGCGATCAGCAGGCTGCCATCGATGCCGATGACCAGCGCCAGCCAGATGAAGCCGAGGGCAAAACCCAGCCCCTCGTCACTGTCACCACGCCAGCCCGTCCAGCCGAACCAGGCGATGGCGGGCAACAGGGCCAGCCAGATGCGCGGCTCACTGGCGAGGACCGAGGCCAGCCCCTGCCACCACACGAGGGCGCCAAGCACCGCAAACAGCGCCAGGGCGGCGCGCTTGTCCTCAACCTGAGCCGCGATGGCGGGCACCAGCAGGGCCAGCGGCAGCCACTGCCACGCCTTGACCGGCAGGCCATAGGCGCCGCCCAGCAGGCAGCCCACCAGCCAGAGCGCGAGCGCCCCCCACAGGTAGCCCAGTCGTGGCCAGCGCCATGACAGCAAAGCGGCCCCCAAAGGGGCCGCCAGGGTCTGTAGCAAGAGTGCTGCGCCCATTACTTGCGCACACCTTCGACGAACAGGTTGATGCTCATCTCGTCCGGAATGCCCGGCAGCATGTAGTTCACGCCAAAGTCGCTGCGCTTGATGGTGGTGGTGGCGTTGAAGCCGCTGCGGTAGCCGCCCCAGGGATCCTTGCCTTCGCCGATGTGGACCATGTCGAAGGCCACGTCCTTGGAGACGCCGTGCAGGGTCAGGGTGCCCTTGAGCACGCCCTTGTCCTTGGTGCCTTCATAGCCGGAGCTGACGAAGGTCATCTTGGGGTACTGCTTGACGTCCAGGAAGTCGGGGCTGCGCAGGTGCTTGTCGCGGGCCTCGTGGTTGGAGTCCACGCTGGCGGCGTCGATTTCGAAGCTCGCCTTGGCGGCGGTCGGATTGGCATCATCCATGCTGAAGGTGCCGCTGAAGGTGTTGAACCGGCCGACCAGCTCGGAGAAGCCGAGGTGGCCCACCTTGAACTGGACTGTGGTGTGGGCCGCATCGACATCGTAGTCGGCCGCCATCAGGGGAGCCGCCATAAACAGGCAGGAAGCCAGCAGGGCCTTGGTCATTTTCATTCCGATCGTTCCTTCATTAGGGGGTTCACATCGATACCCGACATGCTAACCTCCGAGCAGGAATGGATAATCATCGATTTATTAAAATAATTATCAACCGAGAGTGGAATATGGATCAGATAGCCGCCATGCGCACCTTCATCAAGGTGGTGGAGTGCCAGAGCTTTACCAAGGCCGCCCATCAGCTCGGCATCTCGGTCGCCATGACCTCCAAGCTGATGCAACAGCTCGAGGAGTCATTGTCGACCCGGCTGCTGTCACGCACGACCCGCCAGGTCAACCCCACAGAGGCGGGCCAGTTCTACTACCAGCGCTCCCTGGCCCTGCTGGCGGAGCTGGAAGAGACCCACAGCCAGCTCACCCACAACAACCAGCAGCCTCAGGGCACCCTCAAGCTCTCTGTGCCCATGGACTTTGGCTACCTGCACCTCTCCCCTGCCCTGCCGCTGTTTCGTGAGCGGTTTCCCGAGCTCAAGCTGGAGATAGAGTACAGCGACCGGCGGGTGGCCCTGGTGGAAGAAGGATTCGATCTGGCGCTGCGGATCGGCAACCTGCCGGACTCCTCCCTGGTGGCCAAGCCGCTCGCCACCATGAAGCTGGTGGTGTGCGCCAGCCCGGAATACCTGGCCCGCAGGGGCACCCCAGAGACCCCGGAGGATCTCAAGCAGCACGACTGCCTCATCTACACCCTGACCCAGCCGGACTGGGTCTTCAAGCGAAATGGGGAGCAGCAAAGCGTGCGCCCCCTTGGGCCCCTTCGCGCCAACAACGGAGTGGCCCTGACCCGGGCCGCCTGCGACCACCAGGGCATCATATTACAGCCCACCTTCATCGTCGGGGATGCGCTGCGCTCAGGCGCCTTGGTACCCCTGCTGCCGGAGTGGGAGAAGGGACAGGTGGGGCTCTATGCCCTCTATCCGCACCGCCGTTTCGTCTCGGCCAAGGTGCGCTGCTTCATCGAGTTCGTGCAGGAGCGCTACCTGGCCCCCCACTACTGGGACAGGGAGACCTGAGCCCGGGCCGGAGGGTTATCAGGGGGTGGGTACGACTGGCAGCTCGGCCACCAGCAGCAGACTGCGCAAAGTCAGCTTCCAGCGCGGCAGGCGCCGCGCCAGGGTGGCGAGCTGCGCCTCGCCAAGCTCATAGGGCAGAGTGATGTGCAGGCAGTGGCAATCGAGCATGGCCGCCAGTTGCAGGATCAGCGCTAGGTTGGCCTCGTCCGTCTTGCGCTTGTTGATGCGCTTGCCGAGCTCCTGGCGAAAGTGAGTCTCGGGATCCTGGGTCATCGCCTGCCAGCCGTAGCCGAACAGCGGGATCAAGGCGCTGACGATGCCAAGGGCGGTGAGCGGCTGCTTGGGGGGGTGGTAGAGGGCATTGAGATCCAGCAGTATGGGGGCTTGATGGGGCTCACGACTGCCGGATAAAATAGTATTACTCATTGGATAACCTTATTGATTCCTCTAGACTTCGCCGCATCTTTGACCTGACATGCCAACGAGGTGCTGATGCTAAGCGATATCGAGATCTCCCGCCAGTCCCCCCGTCTCTCCATCCAGGTGCTGGCCGAACGCCTCGCCATCCCGCCCCAGCAGCTCAGCCCCCAGGGCCACCACAAGGGCAAA
This sequence comes from Aeromonas sp. S2(2024), assembly GCF_041402505.1. Lineage (NCBI taxonomy): Bacteria > Pseudomonadati > Pseudomonadota > Gammaproteobacteria > Aeromonadales > Aeromonadaceae > Aeromonas > Aeromonas sp. S2(2024). The sequence goes on along the minus strand of NZ_JBGLRL010000001.1, from coordinate 428,609 downwards.
CTCAGTCTCGACCTGCTCAAGTCTCAGCCCAAACAGAGAGGCAAGCTGGTGCTGGTGAGCGCCATCACCCCGACCCCCCTCGGCGAGGGCAAGACGGTCACCACCCTCGGCCTCTCCATGGGGCTCAACCACATCGGCCAGCCCAGCATCGCCACCATACGCCAGCCGAGCCTCGGGCCCGTGTTCGGGGTCAAGGGGGGCGCCGCCGGGGGCGGACATGCCCAGGTGGTGCCCATGGAGGAGATGAACCTGCACCTCACCGGGGACTTCCACGCCCTCAGCGCCGCCCACAACCTGGCGGCGGCGGCCCTGGATGCCCGCCTGTTCCACGAGCAGAAACTCGGCGACCAGTTCAGCGTCAGAACCGGTTTGCCACGCCTCGACATAGACCCGGCCAACATCCTCTGGCCGCGCACCCTGGACATGAATGACCGCGCCCTGCGCCACCTCACCCTAGGCCAGGGGGGCGCCGCCGACGGGGTGGAGCGTGCCGACCGTTTCGTCATCACAGCCGCCTCCGAGCTGATGGCCATTCTGGCGCTGGCCAGCGATCTGAAAGACTTGCGCGCGCGCATCGGCCGCATCCAGCTGGCGCTGGACAGCCGCGGCAACCCCATCACCGCCGAGCAGCTGGAAGTGGCGGGGGCCATGACGGTGCTGCTCAAAGACGCCCTGCAACCGACCCTGATGCAGACCACGGAGCAGACCCCGGTGCTGGTGCACGCCGGCCCCTTTGCCAACATCGCCCACGGCAACTCCTCCGTCATCGCCGATCGCATCGCTCTGGGCCTCACCGACTATGTGGTGACCGAGGCAGGCTTTGGCTCCGACATGGGGCTGGAGAAGTTCTTCAACATCAAGTATCGCCAGTCCGGCCTCGCCCCCGCCTGCGTGGTGCTGGTGGCCACGGTGCGCGGCCTCAAGGCCAACAGCGGCCTGCTGGACATACGCCCGGGCCAGCCGCTGCCCGAGAGCCTGCTGGGGGAAGACTTGCCCACCCTCAAGCAGGGCTGCGCCAACCTCGCCTGGCATATCCAGAACGCCCGCCGTTACGGTGTGCCCGTGGTGGTCGCCATCAACCGCTTCCCCACCGACAGCCAGGCCGAGCTGGATCTGCTGGCCCGCGAGGCGCTGGCGGCCGGTGCCTGTGACGCCGCCATCTCCCACGCCTTCACCGACGGGGGCAAGGGCGCCAGCAAGCTGGCCAGGGCCGTGGTGGCGGCCTGCGAGCAGCAGAGCCAGGTCAAACTACTCTACCCAAACGAAATGAGCCTCGCGGCCAAGCTGGCCACTCTGGTGGAGTGCGGCTACGGCGGGCGCGGGGTGCGGCTCTCGGACAAGGCGCGCCAGCAGCTGGCCCGGCTCTCGGCCGAGGGCTGGGATCACCTGCCCATCTGCGTGGCCAAGACGCCGCTCTCCATCAGCCATGATCCCACCCTCAAGGGAGTACCGACGGACTTCGAGGTGCCCATCGACGAGGTGAGGCTGTGCGCTGGCGCCGGTTTCGTCTATGCCCTGGCGGGCCCCATCATGACCATGCCGGGCCTGGGCAGCCTGCCAGCCTTTCGCCATATCGATATCGATGAGAACGGCGAGATAGTCGGCCTGAGCTGAGCCCTTCCACAACGCCAGAAACAACAAGGCCCCGCCGATTGGCGGGGCCTTCTGTTATCCGTGGGTCAAGGCTCAGAGGGTGAAGCGCTGGGTCATCTGGTGCAGGCTGTTGGCCAGCTTGCTCAGCTCGACACAGGCCTGGGCGGTCTGCTGCGCCCCCTGGGCGTTCTCGTCGGCGGCATTGTGGATGTTCACTATGCTGCGGTTGAGCTCCTCGGTCACCGCGTTCTGCTCTTCGGTGGCGGTGGCGATCAGGGTGTTCATGTCGCTGATCTGGGTGACGGCGCCATTGATGCTGTCGATGCTACCCCCCGCCTCCCGTGCCAGCCCGACGCTCTCCTGCATCTGCTGACGGCTCAGTTGCATGGCGTTGCCCGCTTCGGCGGTGCGCTCCTGCAACAGCGCTATCATCTTGCTTATCTCGGCGGTGGAGGCCTGGGTACGCTGGGCCAGGGAACGCACTTCGTCCGCGACGACCGCAAAACCACGCCCCTGCTCGCCGGCCCGGGCCGCCTCGATGGCCGCGTTGAGTGCCAGCAGGTTGGTCTGCTCCGCGATGCCACGAATAACATCCAGCACCATGCTGATGCTGGCGCTGTCCGCTTCCAGCTGCGACACCACAGTGCCCGCCTGCTCTATCTGCTGCGAGACCTGCTCTATGCTACCGATGGCGCTGCGCACCACCTGATTGCCCTGGGTCGAGGTGCGGGAGGCCTCCTTGGCCGCGCTCATGGCATCCGTGGTATTGCGGGCCACCTCATTCACGGTGGACTGCATCTCGTTCATGGCGGTGGCCACCTGGGAGACCTCGCTCTGCTGGCTGGCCATGCCCTTGGCGGACTGTTCGGAGATGGCGCTCACCTCCTCCACCGCGCTGCTGAGCTGGCTCACCGAGCCGGCTATCTCGCTCACCAGGTCCGCCAACGCCCCCTGCATCCTGTCGATGGCAGAGCCAAGCTGACCCAGCTCGTCGCGGTTGAAGCGGCTGGTGCGGATCCACTCCTGCAGCTCACCCTTGCCGAGATCGCCGCTCGCGATGCGCTGGGCCTGACGGGCCAACATGATGAGCGGGTCGCGGATCTGACGGGTCAGCACCACGGAGAGGCAGACCACCAGCACCAGACCGACCAACAGGGACAGGGTGACGCTCAGTTTGGCGGAATCATAGGCCGCCACCACCACCTTGCGGGAGGCATCGGCATAGCCATGGTTGATGCGCACCAGGTCGCCCACCGACTTGGCCAGGTTGGTGTAGAGGGTGACCCCCTCCCCCATGAAGAGGTGCTGGGCCTCGGCCATCTGCCCTGAGTCCTGCATCTGCCGGATGCGCTGGTGCAGGCCGAGGTATTTCTCCCAGTCTGCCTTGACGATGTCGAAGGTGCGGCGCTCCTCCAGATCCTCCGCCCAGATGGTGCCATCGTGGGCCGTTATCTGGCGCGCGGCCTCCTGCAGGCTCTTCTCGCTCTCATTGCGGTAATGGGCCTGCTGCTGGGGATCGTCCGCCACCAGAAAAACATCCAGCTCATAACGGCGCACCGCATTGATGGTCTCGCCCAGGGTGCTGGTACGCACCACGGCGGGCAGGATACTGTCGGTAAAACCGATGGCAGCCCGGTTCATGGTGCTGAATTCAAACAGAGAAAAGCCGCCTATAAAGGCCATCATCAGGCCGAGTACGGCAAAGCCGGCGGAGAGTTTCTTGCCTATCGTCATGGTGTTCATGGCATGTCCTGCATATGGGTCATCAAGTGGCATTCGTCGGCGCCGGCCCCTCGAGGCGCGAGCACGCTAGCTGCCATCCATAGCAGTCATTCAAATCTCATCCGTATCGGCACGAAAGAGAGGGCCAAACGGGTGTCAAACAGGCCATCCCGCGGCACGGAGAGCTGTATCGGCCAGCGCGGGCATCACTTTAGGATTTTTTCAGAAAATAAACCGGGGGCAGACGGAGGGAAGAAGTCGGGGCATGTCGGCGCGACATACCCCTGGGTGACTAGCCTTTCAAGCCACCGAGAAACTCGGCACGGGTGTCTGGCTGGGTCTTGAAGACCCCACCGAGGGAGGTGGTGGTGGTGTAGGAGGTAGAATCCATCACGCCGCGCGCCTTCACGCAGAAGTGGGTCGCCTTGATGCTGATGGCCACGTCCTTGGTGCCGAGCAGGGTCTGCAACGCCAGCAGGATCTGCTGGGTGAGCCGCTCCTGCACCTGGGGACGGCGGGCGAAGAACTGCACGATACGGTTGATCTTCGACAGCCCGATCACCTTGCCACGGGGGATATAGGCCACGTGGGCCAGCCCGTCGATGGTGACGAAGTGGTGTTCGCAGGTGCTGGTGAGACTGATGTCCCGCACCATGATCATCTCGTCCACCTTCATCTTGTTCTCGATCACCGTCACCTTGGGGAAGGTGGCGTAATCGAGGCCGGAGAAGATCTCGTTCACGTACATCTTGGCGATGCGGTGCGGCGTCTCGGCCAGACTGTCGTCGGTCAGATCCAGCCCCAGCGTCTCCATGATGGCGCGCATGTGGCCTTCGATTTTTTCCTTCTTCTGCTGGCCGTTCAATTCATTGGCCACCAGAGGTGTCTCGAGGCCCTGGGCCTCGAGCGCAGCCCTGACCAACAGGGCTTCCTGGCTTAAGCTCGTCATCTTGTTTCTCTCCCACGCTCAGGGACTGTGCTGGCCATCGACATGGTGTCGTGGCGCAATCTTACAGGGCGATTATTGTCATAATTCAGACTAACTCAAGCCCAACACCTGACTTTATGCCAAACCGCCCGGTTTTACCCTGCGGCCCCCTCCCCGTTCGGTGGCGCCTGGCAGACAGTCCGGCACTTGGCATGCAGGCGTCCCTTCCATGCCACCCACAAGGTGGTAACTCAAGGAAAGGGCCGCCGCTGTCATCACAGCAAAAGCCGTATTTCCCCGCATTCCTGCACGATCCGCCTGCCCATCCGGGCGGATTTTTGGGATAATCCACCCCCTATACACCACAGAGGTCATGATGATGGGATTCGATACCGGTGCACTCCTCCCCTTGGACAAGGCCCTGCAAGGGATGCTGGAACAACTCACCTGCTGCTGCGAGACGGAGCAGTTGCCGCTGCCCCAGGCGCTGGATCGGATACTGGCCGAGGAGATCAGCTCCCCCCTGTCGGTGCCCCCCTTCGACAACGCCGCCATGGACGGTTACGCCGTGCGTCTGGCCGATCTCGCCGCCGGCGCCCCACTCCCCGTGGCGGGCAAGGCCTTCGCCGGCCAGCCCTATGAGGGCGAATGGCCGGTCGGTCACTGCATCCGCATCATGACCGGCGCCCCGGTGCCGGCGGGCACGGAGGCGGTCGTCATGCAGGAAGAAACGCAGGAGGGCGGCAACGGGATCACTTTTCTGACGACTCCCTTCCTTGGCCAGAACATCCGCCGCCGCGGCGAGGACATGGCGCAAGGATCCCGGGTGCTGGCGAGCGGCCTGCGCCTCAGCCCCCGGGAGTTGCCGCTGCTGGCCTCCTTGGGCATCGCCACCGTGACGGTGCGCCGCCCGCTCAAGGTCGCCATCTTCAGCACAGGTGACGAGCTCAAACCCCTGGGCACCCCGCTCGCCCATGGCGACATCTATGACTCCAACCGTTACGGGGTCAAGGCCATGCTGACCCGCATGGGCATAGCGTGCCTGGATCTGGGCATCATCCCCGACGATCCTGCCGCCCTGCGCGCCGCCTTTATTCAGGCCGACCGCGAGGCCGATGCCCTCATCACCACGGGGGGCGTCTCGGTCGGCGAGGCGGACTTCACCAAGCAGTTGCTGGAGGAGCTTGGCGAAATCGGCTTCTGGAAGCTCGCCATCAAGCCGGGCAAACCCTTTGCCTTCGGTCGCCTGCCAAACGCCTGGTTCTTCGGCCTGCCGGGCAACCCCGTCTCCGCCATGGTTACCTTCGATCAGCTGGTGCAGCCGGCGCTGGCCAGGCTGGCCGGTCACCACTTCGAGCGCCCCCTGCCGCTGCAGGCCATCGCGACCGAGCCCCTCAAGAAGGCGCCGGGGCGACTGGACTTCCAACGCGGCATGCTGAGCCAGGGCCCGAACGGCCTCGAGGTACGCAGCACCGGCTCCCAGGACTCCGGGGTGTTCAGCTCCCTGTCCCGGGCCAACTGCTACATAGTGCTTGAGCAGGAACGCGGCAAGGTGACCGCCGGTGAGACGGTGACCGTCGAGCCCTTCTCGGGGCTGCTGCTGTGAGCGAGATCCTGAGCGACGCCGAGCTGCTGCGCTACAACCGTCAGATCATTCTTAAATCTTTCGATTTCGAGGGGCAGGAGGCGCTCAAGCAGGCCCGGGTGCTGGTGATCGGCGCCGGGGGACTGGGCTGCGCCGCCGCCCAGTACCTCGCCGTGGCCGGGGTCGGCCGGCTAACCCTGGTGGATTTTGACCGGGTGGAGCTCTCCAACCTGCAGCGCCAGGTGCTGCACAGCGACGAGCGCATCGGCATGTACAAGGTGGACTCCGCCGCCCAGTCCCTGCGAGCCCTCAATCCCTGGCTAGAGGTGGAAACCCACACTCTCCTCGCCGACGAGGCGCTGCTCGATGCCCTGCTGCCCGGCCACCAGCTGGTACTCGACTGCACCGACAACCTCACCATCCGCAACCTGCTCAACCAGCGTGCCCGCCAGCACAGGGTGCCCCTGGTCAGCGGCGCCGCCATCCGGCTGGAGGGGCAGCTGTGCAGCTTCACCTGGCAGGAGGACGAGCCCTGCTACGCCTGCCTCAGCGCCCTGTTTGGCGAGCAGGCGCTGACCTGCGTCGAGGCCGGAGTGCTGGCCCCCGTGGTGGGCCTGGTGGGCAGCCTGCAGGCCCTCGAAGCCATCAAGCTGCTGGCCGGCATGGGCAAGAGCCATCACGGCCGCCTGCTGATGATCGACGGCCTCAGTAGCCGCTTTCGCGAGCTGAAGCTCCCCAAGCGCCCGGACTGCCCGGTCTGCTCCCAGCCCTGAGCGGCAAAAAACCATCAACAAAAATGCCGAACCCAGGGGGTCGGCATTTTTATGTCCGCACAGACTCAGTGAGTCGCCAGGATCCGTTGCAGCAGATGGTTGAACCCGGCGGGATCTTCTGCGGGCCAGGCGTGATGGCCCTCTGGGGTGTGGATGCTGGCATTGGGCAGGGAGGCGAACTGCTCCACCCGTTTGGCGAGGGGCAGGTAGTCGTGACTGGTGGAGATGATGGCCACCGGCTGCCAGAGGCTGCCGAGCCGGGCGCGCACCGACCAGCCGGGCAGCGCTTCCAGCAGCGCCTTGTAGGTCTTTTTCTTGTTGCTGCGCACGAAGCGCAGCCGGAAGGTGTGGCGCACCTGGGCGAGCTCGGGGCCGGGGAAGAGTTCGCGCCCCAGCCACCAGGCCAGCGGTCGCATGCCAAACCAGCGCAGCCACTTGAGGCGCATGGCATGGCGCTCCTGCTCCCTCGGCGTCTCCAGCAGAAATTCGCTGAAGCCGTTGACCAGCACCAGCCCCCGCACCTTGTGAGGCAGTCGCAGCGCCAGCTCGAGCGCCACCATGGCCCCGAGCGACAGCCCCACCACCCAGGCGGGTTCCGGCTGCTCCTCTAGCCAGCGGGTCACGTCCGCCGCCAGGGTGGGCACATCGAAGGGCCCCTCCTGCATGCTCTGGCCGTGGCCGCGCAGATCCAGCGCCACCACCCGGTAGTGCTGGGAGAAGTGCTCGATCTGGGCCTGCCAGTCGAGGCTGGAGGAGCCAAGGCCGTGCAGCAAGAGCAGCAAGGGGCCCTCCCCCGCGCTGCGCAAGGCCAATCCATGGGATTTCATTACCTGGTTGCGACGCACCCGTGCTCTCCCTCTCGACTCGATAGCGGCCACCGACGACCTTGCTGCCCATGCTGTGGCGACACGCCCCTCAGCCCTCTCCCACCAGGCTCACCGCCTTGATGTAGGCGTAGAGGCGCTGCCCCGGCACCAGCGCCAGCCGCTGCGCGGAGCGGCTGGTGATCCGGGCCAGCAGTATCTGCTGCCCCAGCGCCAACTGCAACAGGGTTTGCCCCGGCCTCACCTCCCTCACCTCGAGCAGTCGGGTCTCGAGGCAGTTGGAGAGGCTGGAGTGCGCTATGGGGGCGGTGGCGATCACCAGATCCCGCCCCGCCACCTTGATCTGCAGCTCCCCTGTCTCGTCGGGGGCATGCTCCATGGTGACCATCAAGGTCTGATCCCCGAGTTGCAGGGTCGCCATCTGCTCAGCGTCATCGTAGTGGGCCAGGGTCGCCGTCAACATGACCCCAACATCGTCGCGACTGGCCAAGGAGAGGTCGGTGCGGGCGAAGATCTCGCTCGGCCTGCCCTGCGCCTCCACCCGGCCCCCCTCCTGCAACACCAGCTGATCACACAGCAGGCTAACCTCCTCCATGGCGTGGCTCACGAAGATCATGGGGATGCCGCTTTCACGCTGCAACCCCTTGAGCACGTGGGCCTGATGGATGCGGCTGCGGCTGTCCAGCGCCGAGAAGGGCTCATCGAGCAGCAGCAGATCCGGCTCTGCCAGCAGGGCCCGCCCCAGGGCCACCCGCTGACGCTGGCCACCGGAAAGCCCGTGGGCGGGCTGCCCCAGCAGATCGGCAAAGCCGAGCCGCATCGCCAGCGCCTCGGGCTGCCAGCGCCCTCGCCCCTTGCCCGCCGCCAGCTGCAAATTGCCCAATACCGTCATGTGGGGAAAGAGGCGGGAATCCTGGAACACCAGCCCGATGCGGCGCGCCTCCGGCAGCAGGGCCGCCAGATCCCGCCCCTGCCAGTGCAGGACGTCCGAGGGGGCACGATCCAGCCCGGCGATGATGCGCAGCAGGGTACTCTTGCCACAGCCGGAAGGGCCAAAGAGGCCGAGAATGCCACCAAGGGGGAGTGTCAGATCGCAGTCGAGTTCGAAGCCGCCAAACCGGCGCCAGGCCTTGAGGTGCAGGCTCATCTGAATAACCTCCGCTGCCGGCGCTGCAAGACGCCATAGACCAGCACCAGCATCACCAGGGAGAAGCCCATCAGGCCGCCCGCCAGGTAATGGGCATGCCGATAATCCATGGCTTCCACGTGATCAAACAGGGCGATGGAGAGCACCTGGGTCTCGCCGGGGATGTTGCCCCCTATCATCAGCACTACGCCAAACTCCCCCAGGGTGTGGGCAAAGCCGAGGGCCGCCGCCATCACGAAGCTCGGCAGCGTCATCGGCAAGATGATCTGAAAGAAGCGCTCGAGGGGCCCCAGCCCCAGGGTGGCGGCGGCTTCGATCTCCTTGTTGCCCATGTTGACGAAGGCGGAGGTAAGCGGCTGCACCACGAAGGGGAGCGAATAGAGGATGGAGGCAAACAGCAGGCCGAGGAAGCTGAAGGCGAGCGGGGTCCCGAAGGTCTCCCGCCACCAGGCGCCGAGGCCATACTCCGGCGAGAAGGCGAGCAGCAGATAGAAGCCGAGCACGGTCGGCGGCAGCACCAGGGGCAGCGCCACCAGGGCTTCCACCAGCGGCCGCAGCCGGTGCTGGCTGCGCGACAGCCACCAGGCGAGCGGCGGCGACAGCAGCAGCAGGATGGCGGTGGTGCTGGCCGCCAGCTTCAGGGTAAGCCAGACCGCCAGCAGATCCCCTTCACTCATAGCCCGCCTCCCGGGTGGATGCCGACAACCACATGCTGCACCCTCTCATTGCAAAGCGTGGCCGACCTCAGGGTCGGCCACTCAGGGGGGCGCGTCAGGCCCATGCCCTCATTGGGGCAGGGCATAGCCCGCAGCCTTGATCTGTTCCTGGCCCGGGCCCTTGAGCCAGGCGACCAGGGCATCGACCGCAGCCCCTTTCTTCAGGATCAGCCCCTGCTGCTCGATGGGGGGGTAGAAGTTGGCAGGCACCGCCCAGGCTTCGCCGGTCTTGCCCGCTTCCACCAGGTTGGCCCAGGCGACGAAGCCCAGCTCGGCGTTGCCGGTGTCCACGAACTGCCAGGTCTGGCTGATGTTGGTACCGGTCAGCACCCTGTATTGCTTGGGATCTATCTTGAGATGGGCCAGGGTTGCCATGGCGGCGGTGCCATAGGGGGCGGTTTTCGGGTTGGCGATGGCGAGGTTGCCCTTCCAGTTGCGCAAGGTCGCCTCGTCGGGAGCCGGACCGCCCTTCTTCCACAGACCGAGCTGGCCGATGGCATAGGTGAAACGGCCGCTCCCCTTGCCCTCCGCCTCCAGTTTTTGAGGGGTGACCACGTCGGCCGAGAGGAAGAGATCGAAGGGGGCGCCGTGGGTGATCTGGGTGTAGAGCACCCCGGTGGCCGCCGAGCTGATGACGACGCTGTGGCCGGTCTTGGCGGTGAACGCCTTGCCGATGCGCTCCAGGGTGCCCTTGAAGTTGGCGGCCACGGCCACCTTGACCTCATCGGCCTGGGCGGCCCCGCTGTGCAAGGCGCCGGCGACGAGGCCAAGCAACACCACGGACAACTGTTTCTTCATTCCCTGTCTCCTGTGAGGCTCAGTCACATCCCGAGCCTGTGATGGCGGGAGCCCGCAGGCTCACTCCCCTTGGTGCCAGCGGGCGGCGGCGGCGTCGTCGCTCTGCTTGGCCTCAACCCAGCGCTGAACGCCCTCGGCGGTCAGCTCTTTTTTCCAGAACGGTGCCCGGGTCTTCAAGAAATCCATGATGAAGTGGCAGGCATCAAACGCCGCCTCGCGGTGGGCACTGCTCACCGCCACCAGCACGATTTGATCCCCGAGCAACAACTCGCCGATACGGTGAATGAGGGTGCACTCCTGCAGCGGCCAGCGGGCGCGGGCCTGGGCGACGATATCGGTAAGCGCCTTCTCCGTCATGCCGGGATAGTGCTCGAGGGAGAGCCCCTTCACCGCATCCCCCTGATTGAAGTCGCGCACCTTGCCGACGAAGGTGACGATGGCGCCGCTCTCGTGGCGGGCGGCGAGCCGCTCATACTCCTCCCCGAGGGAGAAGTCGGCCCGCTGCACCAGGATGCGATCCACGGTCGTTATCTCGCTCATCCTCAGCCTCCGGTCGTTACTGGAAGGAGAGGGAAGAAGGCGGCCTCATGCCAGTCCCACAGCGCCGTTGTGCGATCCACGGTCGTTATCTCGCTCATTCTCAACCTCCGGTCACCGGGGGGAAGAAGGCGACTTCATCGCCATCATTGAGCGCCGTCTCGAGCGGCACCAGGGTCTGGTTGACCGCCATCAGCAGCTTGCCGGACTCGAGCGCCAGGGCCCACTTGTCGCCGCGCACGCACAAGGCCGCACGAAGCGCTTCGGCCGTGGGATAGTCGCTGGGCAGGCTCAGTTCGTCACAGCCCACCAGCTCCCTCACTTGCGCAAAAAACAGTACCTTGATCATGCTTGTTCTCCTGCACTCGCACCCAGTTGGAAATGGCCAGACTTACCGCCCTTCTTCTCCACCAGCCTGACTTGCTCGATCACCATGTCCTTTTGCACCGCCTTGCACATGTCGTAGATGGTCAGCGCCGCCACGGACGCCGCGGTGAGCGCCTCCATCTCGACCCCTGTCTTGCCGGACAGCTTGCAGAGGGTGCGGATATGAACCCTATTGTGCTCGGGCTGGGCGTCAATCTCTACCTCCACCCGGGTCAGTGCCAGGGGGTGGCAGAGGGGAATGAGATCGGCGGTCTTCTTGGCCGCCATGATGCCGGCGATGCGGGCGGTGGCGAACACGTCCCCCTTGTGATGCTGACCACCGAGGATCAGGGCCAGGGTCGCGGGGGCCACGGTCACGAAGGCTTCGGCACGAGCCTCCCGCTCGGTGACCTGTTTGTCGGTCACGTCCACCATGTGCGCTTCGCCGCTCTGATTGAGATGGGTCAGGTTCATCTATGCCCCTTGGTCACGAATAGTTCCACAAGAACCCGGCAGCCGGTACGCTGTCGCCCGGGTTCATCCATGCCCTGTCACTCACGCCGGTATGGCGCTGGTGCTCAGATGGGCCACGAAGTTGCACGGCCTGGTGCGGGCGTCCAGCTGATCCCGAATGAGCTGCTCCCAGCCGAGCTGGCAGGCGCCGGTGGAGCCCGGCAGGCAGCAGATGAGGGTACGGTTGGCCAGGCCTGCCAACGCGCGGCTCTGCATGGCCGACCCTTTTATCTCGGCAAAGGAGAGCTGGCGGAACATCTCGCCAAAGCCCTGCACGGTGCGCTCGAACAGCACCCCCACCGCCTCCGGTACCCGGTTCTGTTCATTGAAGCCGGTGCCACCGTTGATCAGCACCACCTGCACCCCGTCATCGACGATCCAGTCGCTCACCTGAGCCCGGATCCGGAACAGGTTGTCCGGGCAGAGCGCTCTGTCCGTGAGCTGGTGACCGGCTTCGGTCAGGGCAGAGACCAGATAATCCCCCGAGCTGTCGTCGGCGGCGGTACGGCTGTCGGAGACCGTCAGTACGGCGATCTTGAGAGGGATGAATTCGTTGTGTTTGGGTGCCATGTTTTTGGCTGCCATGGGACAAGTCCTGTCAATCATTGACCACGAGAGGAAGAAGAGGGATACGCGTCGCCCGGCCATGTCGGTCGGTGAATGCACGCCGACACGGGCGCCGCGTTGCCGGGGAGGGATTCTATCAAAAGATGTCGGGCTGAGGGGTTAAAAGGTCTATAAAAATCAAAGGCCATCGGCGCGGTGCAAGCCACGCCGATGGCCTGGTGTCCTTAGAACCCTTCCACGCCCTTCATGTCAGGCAACTGGTGAGCGATACCCTTGTGACAGTCGATACAGGTGCTCTCGCCACTGGCCAGACTGGTGGAGTGCATCTGGGCGCCCCGCTTGCCTTGCAGGGAGAAGTCCATGTACTCGAAGTTGTGGCAGTTGCGACACTCCCTCGAATCCGTGTCCTTCATGCGCTTCCACTCCCGCTCGGCCATCTCGCGCCGGTGCGACTCGAACTTCTCGCGGGTATCCACCTTGCCGGTCAGCATGCCCCACAGTTCCTTGGATGCCTGCACCTTGCGAATGATCTTGTAGGTCCATTCGTGGGGCACGTGGCAATCCGGGCAGCTGGCGCGCACCCCGGAGCGATTCGCATAGTGGATGGTGTCGCGGTATTCCACGAAGACGTTGTCCTTCATCTCGTGGCAACCGGTACAGAATTTCTCGGTGTTCGAAGCTTCCATGGCGGTGTTGAAACCGCCCCAGAAGATGACGCCGCCGAAGAAGCCCATCAGCAGCAGCACCCAGAGGGCCGCCTTCGAGGGGGACTTGAAGGTGGTCCACAGACGCTGGATAAAGCCGGGTAATTTCATCTATGGGTTCCTCAGTTCAGCGCTTCAACTGGTTTAAACGTATTTTCCACCAGCGGCTTCGCATCCGCCTGCGGCACGTGGCACTGCAGGCAGAAGTAGCGGCGGGGGGACACTTCGCCAAGGGTCATGCCGTCACGGGTTTCGAAATGAGTGGGGCTTATCTTGGGCGCCTTCATCTTGCTGGCGTTCTTGAAGCTGTGACAGGCCAGGCACTTGTTGACCTTGTTGTCCACTTCATAGTTGCGGGTGTCGTGGGGGATCAGCGGGGGCTGATGCATGTACTGGCGATCGTAGAGGTCACCATCCTTGCGATAGTTCTTCATGGGAGCCGCATCTGCATCCGTGACCAGATCCGTACTCCCCCGCTCCGATTTTATCCCCCCCGTGCTGTTGGTGATCTCGGGGGTGGCTGCCATCAAGGAGCCCGCCATCAGGCAGGCCAGCATTGCTCCAATCAGCTTTTTCATTATTTGTTCTCCGACGTTTTCTCTGCCTTGACGGCAAAACCTGTAGTGATTTCGAAAACTTGCTCCGCGCAGACATCGATGCAACGGCCGCAGTTGGTACACTCCTGAGCCACAATCAAGGGCCCGTGACCGCGCCTGGCCCCGTGAACCGGGCCGCGCAGGATGGGACGCTCCGGGCAGACCGCATAACAATCCATGCAGTTGCTGCATCGCTCACGCCCCTTGGCAGAAATCTTGATAAATCCGACCCGATTGACCAGGGCATAGAAGGCCCCCACCGGGCAGAGATGACCACACCAGCCCCGCTCCACCACGAACAGATCGAACAGGAACAGGGCCACCAGCAGACCCCAGCCCGCCCCCATGCCAAACAGCAGGCCGCGCATGGTAAGCGACACCGGATTGACCAGCTCCCACACCAGCACGCCCGTAATGGCGGGCGCCACCAGCACCATGGCCAGCAGCCAGTAGCGGGTGTTGCGGTTGAACTGGCCGTTGCCCTTGAGCCCAAGTCGGGCCCTGGCCCAGGCGGCTGCATCCGTGACCAGGTTGACCGGGCAGACCCAGGAGCAGAACACCCGCCCCCCGACCAGCCAGTACCCCAGCAGCACCAAGCCTGCCCCGAGCCACAGTGTGGTGATGGGCCAATGGCCCGCCGCCACCGACTGCAGCAGGGTCAGGGGATCCGAGAGCGGTACCGTCTCCAGCAACAGCGAGCTGGAGAGGTTGCCCTTGAGGATCCAGATGCCCGCCAGCGGCCCCAGCAGGAAGAGCCCCAGCACGCCGAACTGGCTCAGACGGCGCAGCAGCAGGAAGCGATGGGCACGCCACCAGCCCAGCCTGGCGCTGGCCTCGGCCCCCGGATAACGACTCATAGCCCCTCCGGTTTGCGGGTGGGCAGGGTGAGTCGCTCACCGATGAGGGACTTGCCCGCCTTGGCCTTCTCTTCCCAGCCAAGCCGGTAGTGATGACCCAGCTCACCCTTGGCGAGCTGACGGGGCACCACCTTGATGGCCGCCGTCTCCAGCACGCAGGCGTGCTCGCACTTGCCGCAGCCGGTGCAGACATCGCTGTGCACCGTGGGCAGGAACATGGCGTGCTTGCCGGTCCGCTGGTTGTGCTGCAGATCCAGGGTGATTGCCTTGTCGATGAGCGGGCAGACTCGGTAGCAGACGTCGCAGCGCAGCCCCAGGTAGTTGAGGCAGGTCTCGTGATCGATGAGCACCGCCACCCCCATCCGCGCCTGATCGATGTCGGTCATGGTCTGATCCAGCGCCCCGCTCGGACAGGCCACCACACAGGGGATGTCGTCACACATCTCGCAAGGAACGCTGCGCGCCTCGAAATAGGGGGTGCCCGTGGTCACGGGATCCAGCAGCCGGGCGAGCTTGAGGGTGTCGTAGGGGCAGGCTTCGACGCAGAGCCCGCAGCGCACGCAGGCACCAAGGAAGTCTGCCTCCCCCAGTGCCGCCGGCGGCCGCAGAGCCTGGGCGGGCACCGCCTGCGCCTGCTGGCGCGCCACCGAGCCCAGACCCACACCCAGGAGGCCCACGGAGCAGGCCCCCTTGGCAAGGTCGGCCAGGAACTGGCGACGGCTGCGACTCATCCCCCGGCCCGCCTTACGCCTTCATGACCTTGACGGCGCACTTCTTGTAATCCGTCTCTTTGGAGAGCGGATCCGTGGCGTCCAGGGTCAGCTTGTTGACCAACTGGCTCGCATCGAAGAAGGGCATGAACACCAGGCCTTTGGGCGGACGGTTGCGGCCGCGGGTCTCGACCCGGGTCTTCACCTCGCCACGGCGGGAGGAGACGATCACCTCTTCGCCACGGCGCACGCCGCGGGCCTTTGCATCTTCCGGGTGCATGAAGAGCACCGCATCCGGGAAGGCGCGATAGAGCTCGGGGACCCGGCGAGTCATGGTGCCGGTGTGCCAGTGCTCCAGCACGCGACCGGTGGAGAGCCACATGTCGTACTCTTTATCCGGTGCCTCGGCGGCCGGCTCATAGGGCAGCGCGAAGATCACCGCACGGCCATCGGGCTTGCCGTAGAATTTCACCCCCTCCCCCGCCTTCACATAAGGGTCAAACCCTTCGCGATAGCGCCACAGGGTTTCCTTGCCGTCCACCACGGGCCAGCGCAGGCCACGGGCCTCGTGATACTGATCAAACGGTGCCAGATCGTGGCCGTGGCCGCGACCGAAGGAGGCGTACTCCTCGAACAACCCCTTCTGCACGTAGAAGCCGAAGTGTTCCGCCTCGTCGTTCAGCGCCCCCTTGCTCTGCTCTTTCGGGAACTGGTTGACCTGCCCGTTGGCGTAGAGCACCTCGAACAGGGTCTTGCCCTTCACTTCCGGCATCTTGGCAATCAGCTCAGCCGGCCACACCTCTTCCACGGTGAAGCGCTTGGAAAACTCCATCAGCTGCCACAGATCGGACTTGGCCCCTTCTGGCGCCTTCACCTGCTGGTGCCAGAACTGGGTGCGGCGCTCGGCGTTGCCATAGGCACCCTCTTTTTCCACCCACATGGCGGTGGGCAGGATGAGGTCAGCCGCTTGCGCGGTCACTGTCGGGTAAGGGTCGGAGACCACGATGAAGTTGGCCGGGTTGCGATAACCGGGCAATCCCTCCTCGTTCATGTTGGGGCCGGCCTGCATGTTGTTGTTGCACATCACCCAGTAGGCGTTGAGCTTGCCGTCTTTGAGCATGCGGTTTTGCAGCACGGCGTGATAACCCACCTGCTCGGGAATGGTGCCTTCCGGCAGCTTCCAGATCTTCTCGGCGATGGCGCGGTGCTTGGGATCGGTCACCACCATGTCGGCCGGCAGACGGTGGGCGAAGGTGCCCACTTCCCGCGCCGTGCCGCACGCAGACGGCTGGCCGGTCAGGGAGAAGGGACCCGAGCCCGGAGTGGAGATCTTGCCGGTCAGCAGATGGATGTTGTAGCAGAGGTTGTTTGCCCAGACGCCACGGGTGTGCTGGTTGAAGCCCATGGTCCAGTAGGAGACCACCTTCTTGTCCGGATCGGCATAGATCTGGGCCAGCTTTTCCAGCTTGTCTTTGGAGACGCCGGAGAGCTTGGCTACCGACTCGACGTCATAATCCGCCACGAACTTCGCGAAGTCGTCGAAGCTCATGGGGGTCGAGTCGCCGCTGTCGGGGTTCTTGGCCTTCTGCTGCGTCGGGTGAGTCGGACGCAGGCCATAGCCGATGTCGGTGACGCCCTTGCGGAACTGGGTG
The DNA here is from genome assembly GCF_041402505.1 of Aeromonas sp. S2(2024). Taxonomy (NCBI): domain Bacteria; kingdom Pseudomonadati; phylum Pseudomonadota; class Gammaproteobacteria; order Aeromonadales; family Aeromonadaceae; genus Aeromonas; species Aeromonas sp. S2(2024). Next base: position 412,021 of record NZ_JBGLRL010000001.1, on the reverse strand, counting down.
TGCTTGTTGACGAAGTCCCAGTTCACCTTGTCGTTCTGGATGATGTAGTTGGCGATGTAGTTGAGGATCGCCAAGTCGGTCTGGGGCGTGAACACCATGCCGTTGTCCGCCAACTCGAAGCTGCGGTGCTCGAAGGTGGAGAGCACGTGCACCTGCACATCCGGGTTGGAGAGGCGGCGATCGGACATCCGCGACCAGAGGATGGGGTGCATCTCGGCCATGTTGGAGCCCCAGAGCACGAAGGCGTCGGCCTGCTCGATGTCGTCATAGCAGCCCATGGGCTCATCCATGCCGAAGGTACGCATGAAACCGACCACGGCGGAGGCCATGCAGTGACGGGCGTTGGGATCCAGGTTGTTGGTGCGCAGGCCCGCCTTCATCAGCTTGGCGGCGGCATAACCTTCCCAGACGGTCCACTGGCCGGAGCCGAACATGCCGACCGCGGTCGGTCCCTTCTCCTTGAGGGTGGCCTTGAACTTCTCGGCCATGATGTCGAACGCCTGATCCCAGCTGATGGGGGCGAAGTCGCCATTCTTGTCGAACTTGCCATTGGTCATGCGCAGCATGGGCTGGGTCAGGCGATCCTCGCCGTACATGATCTTGGACAGGAAGTAGCCCTTGATGCAGTTGAGGCCACGGTTGACCGGCGCATCGGGATCGCCCTGGGTCGCCACGACACGCCCGGCCTGGGAGCCCACCAGCACGGAGCAGCCGGTGCCGCAAAAGCGGCAGGGCGCCTTGTCCCAGGTGATGGCAGTCTTGTCGGTGCTGGTAATAAGGTTCGCCGCCAGGGTGGGGGCACTGACTCCGGCCACGGCAGCGGCTGCCGCCACCGCATTGGCCTTCATAAAGTCGCGTCGACTCAGCTTCATGACATATCCTCGCATTGCTTAATCACATCAATGACAGCCATTGTCACGAGCCGCGCTGGCTCAGCGTCATGGCGCTTTATTGCTTTCATCGGGCATCGCAAACCGCGCGGCCCCAGCCTCATGGCGCTATTCCCTGCCCTCGGCTTCGACTTCATCAAACTGGTGGTAAATCAGGGCGGCGGAGAGCACGCCCGGCATGGCATTGATCGCATCGATGGCCGCCATGATGGGGCGCTGGCTGGGCCCTTCCAGGGTCACCACCAGCTTGCCTTCGTCGCTGACGGCATGGATCTCGGCCCCATCCAGGGCCGCAATCTGCTCTGCGAGCTGGTGGCGCAAGGGGGGCTGGGTCAGTACCACCAGGCTGGATACGTGGAACTCTTCTCGGGTCATATGGTTGTTTTCCAACTTGCTCATCCCTTGCTTCATGTGGACGATCCCTGATGGGGGGCGCCCACCCTGATACTGCCGACCGGACAATCCGCCACGCAGGCACCACAGCCATTGCACGACTCGGTATGGATGCTGGGGGTGGGTACTCGCCCCAGCTGAGGAGAAAAACGGATGGCCTGCTGCTCGCAGCTGTCCTGACAGCGCTGGCAGAAGACCTGGGCACTGGCCAGGCAACCGGCTTCGATGTGAGCCACATAGTCCCAGGGCGTCTGGGTCGTCGGCCTGAACACAGGCACCTGGCAGGCGCTGACGCATTCACCACAGAAGGTGCACTCGCCACGCTGGAAATCCACCGTCGGGAAGCCGCCGTCCCCCTTGATCAGGATCTGTTCCGGGCAGGCCGTCAGGCAGTCGCCACACCGGGTGCAATCGGCCACGAAGTCGGCCCAGGAGACAGACCAGGGCAGCTGCACCTCGGGTCTGGGCGCACTCAGTCGTCCTCGAAACAGACTGCGGCGTGACAGATTGACCCCATCAGGCATATCAATTCCTCTTCACAGGACAGAATTCGAGCACGGAACCAGTGACTGGCATTTTCAATACCAATTATAAGCGTGGGTGTATATTGCGACTCTCACAAGTCCAGTGATATACCACCAGGGAGATAAACAGGGGGGATTATTGCGCTGGATCAAACCCTTGGCGCAACAAGGCAGGAAAGGGGCAAGATAAATTACCCCTATATGAGGATTGCTTATTAATCGATGGCTATTTTGCTCTGACGGTGAGCACTCAGCCGCCGATGGAGGCGAGATGGGGGGTCATGCCGGCATTGCCCTCGTGCAGACGGTGGGTGGCGGCCTTGCCGGTAAGCGCCTGGCGGATCCGCAGTTGCAGAGCTTCCTGCTGACTGTCGTCGCTGAGCAGATCCCGCAGCTCCACCCCGTTGTCACCGAACAGACAGAGGTGCAACTTGCCCACGGAGGAAACCCGCAGCCGATTGCAACCGGCGCAGAAGTCCTTGCTGTAGGGCATGATGAGCCCGACGCCCCCCTGTGACTCGGGATGCATGAACACCTGGGCCGGGCCGTCGTCCACCGCGCGCAATTGCTGGATCCAGCCATTGCCAAGCAGTTGCTCCTTGATGAGCTCGCCACTGGTGTGGTGGTCGCGAAACAGGTTGTCCATCTCCCCGGTCTGCATCAACTCGATGAAGCGCAGCTCGATGGGCTTGTGCCTGATCCAGGCCAGAAACTGATCCAGCTGCTGATCGTTGAGCCCCTTGAGCAGCACCGCATTGATCTTCACCGACTTGAAGCCGGCGGCCAGTGCCGCCTCTATTCCCTCCATCACCTCCGCCAGCTTGTTCTCACCGGTGATCTGGTGAAACTGGCGTGGATCCAGGCTGTCGACACTGACATTGAGGGCATTGAGTCCGGCATCGAACCACTCCTGGGCGCGCTCCTTCAAACGATAGCCGTTGGTAGTCATGGCCACCTTCTCGATGCCGGGGGTATTGGCCACGGTCTCTATGATGGCGGTAAAGTCACGGCGCAGTGAGGGTTCCCCACCGGTCAGGCGCACCTTGCGGGTGCCCATGGCGGCGAAGCCAGAGACGATGCGGCGGATCTCCTCCAGGGAGAGAAACGACTTGCGCCCCTCCTTGTTCCCATCCGGGGGGCGATAACCGTCCGGCAAACAGTAGGTACAACGGAAATTGCACACATCGGTAATAGACAGGCGCAAATAGTAAAAACGACGGGAAAAACCATCTTCAAGTGGCAACATAAACACCTTTCCAAATACGGGAGGCCAGGGCATTTCTTTCCTGACCCTTTCAGCTCGAACGACGGCTGACGGCGTTTTCCCCCTATCTCAATGACTTAGGCAAAAACGCTCGGAGTTCATCTAGTTTTTCGATGCTAGCACAAGTTGGAGTACACTCCCATGCTACTTTGTGGGGTCTTTGTCTGATCTGAAGGAAGCCAATCGGCATGGGAAAGTGGTTCAAAGTACACTCGGTCAGCAGCGCCATCGGCCGCTCCATGGTGCTGATCCTGTTCATGGCCAGCCTGATCGCCGTGGTGGCCATGGTCACCCTCTTCTATTCGGTGCCCGACGCCAAGGCGATCAACCTGTCGGGATCATTGCGGATGCAGGCCTATCGCATGGCCTACGAAATCGAGAAGGATCAGGCCGTCCTCGGCCGGCTCGACCAGTTCGAACAGACACTGCACGCCTCCGAGTTGCAGGAGACCCAGCGCTGGATCACCCCCGCCTCCTTGCGCCGTACCTATGGCGAGGTGCTGCTGCAATGGCAGATGATGCGCGAGCACATCGAGAACGCCACCCCCAGCCGCTACACCGACAACACCGAGCAGTTCGTCGCCGCCATCGATGACTTCGTCAACCAGATGCAGTATCACGTGGAGTTCAAGGTGCGCATGCTGGCGCTGGCGGAGGGGCTGGGCTTGCTCTCCATCATCACCATCGCCTGGTTCACGGTGCGTTTCACCCGCCAGCAGGTGGTTGCCCCCCTCAATCAGCTGGTCCATTGCGCACGCCAGATCCAGCGCCAGGAGTTCGACCTGACCCTGCCCCCCCACTGCGAAAACGAGTTGGGGGAACTGTCCGGCGCCTTCGCCACCATGGCGGACGAGCTCGGCAAGCTCTATCGGGAGCTGGAGAGCAAGGTGGAAGAGAAAACCGCCAAGCTACAGCAGGCGAACGACACCCTCTCCTTCCTCTATTCCACCGCCCAGAAGCTGCATGCGGCGCCGCTGAGCCGCCGTACCCTGCAGAAATTGCTGGAGCGGGCCGCCGCTCATCAGCACATCGACTACATCAGGCTGACCCGCTTCGAGCACAATGCCATGCCGGTCTACATCACCGGGCGCAAGGGCTGGCCCGGAGACCTGGATGCCGTGGTGAGCTTCTATCTGCAGATGGATGATGAGGAGTACGGCCGGCTCGACATGATAAGCGCTCACCCCATCGACGAGCGGCTGATGAAGAACTTCTCCATGCTGCTGGCCCAGGTGCTGCACAAGGATCAGACCTTGCTGCAACACCAGCGCCTGCTGCTGATGGAGGAGCGTGCCGTCATCGCCCGCGAGCTGCACGACTCGCTGGCCCAGGCGCTCTCCTACCTCAAGATCCAGTCCACCCTGCTCAAGCGCTCCGTCGCCAAGGGGGATAATGGCAAGGCCAAAGCCGCCATGGAGCAGATAGACGAAGGGCTCAGCAATGCCTATACCCAGTTGCGCGAGCTGCTCGGTACCTTCCGCCTCAGCATCGGCGACGCCAATCTCGGCGAAGCCATCGGCGTCATGCTGGAGCAGCTCAAGCCCCAGACACGGGCCGAGATCCGGCTCCAATACGGACTGACTGATACGGATCTCGAGGCGGGGCAGCACATACACATCCTGCAACTGATCCGTGAGGCAGTGCTCAATGCCATCAAACATGCCTGTGCCCAGCGCATTGACGTTAGCTGTGAGACCCTGGCTGATGGTAACATCCAAGTTCAGATTGCAGATGATGGTGTCGGAATAGGGGGCGCAAGCTCGGCGGTGAATCACTACGGTCTCAGCATCATGAACGAGCGTGCCAGCAAGTTGCACGGTCAGTTGACCATCAGTGAACCGTCTTCCGGGGGCACCCGTGTACACCTAACTTTTCCCACCAGCCTAACAAGAGACGCCTGATGGACGAGATGAAATATAGTGTTCTGGTCGTAGATGACCATCCCCTGATGCGCAAAGGCATTGTGCAACTGCTGGAGCTGGAAGATAACATCGAAGTGATAGGTGAGGCTTCTAACGGCACTGACGCCGTGGCCATGGCCAAGGAGTCCGAACCGGACCTTATCCTGCTCGATCTCAACATGAAGGGCTTGTCCGGCCTCGATACCCTCAAGGCCCTGCGCGCCGAAGAGGTCACCTCCCGGGTCGTGATCCTGACCGTCTCCGACGCCCGTCAGGACGTGGTTGCCCTGCTCAAGGCAGGCGCCGATGGTTACCTGCTCAAGGACACCGAGCCTGACATGCTGCTCGGTCAGCTGGCCGATGTCATGACCGGCAAACAGATCCTGAGCGAGCCCCTGCGTCCCTATCTGGAAAACATCTATGAGCTGGACCATCTGCAACAGAAGCTGGAAAGCCTGACCCGCCGAGAGATGCAGATCATGCGCGAGATTGCCAAGGGTCTTTCCAACAAGCAGGTCGCCTCCGTGCTCCACATCTCGGAAGGCACCGTCAAGGTGCACGTCAAGAGCCTGCTGAAGAAGCTCGAGGCCCAGAGCCGGGTGGAAGCCGCCGTCATGTACCTGGAGCAGCGCAACTAGACTCCCATGTTGTCCTCCCACTCATGCCAGCCAAGGCCCCGTCATTTCGGGGCTTTTTGCTGGATACAGCACTGCCCCAGCCTAACAGAATGTCATCGGCTCCACTCTCGCAACTTATTGAGAAAATGCATTATTATGTTTGGGAGACGACGCATGGAGGGTGCACGGCATGACACCGGAACAGATCGAACTGGTACAAAGGGCATGGGGCAGGGTCACCGCATTGAACAACACCTATGTTCAGGAGGTGTATACAGAGCTGTTCCGGCTGTCACCTGACTTGATCAACCTCTTTCCCGATCCTGCGGGAATGCCGGTCACCAAGGTGTCTGAGACCCTGAACACGGTGATCACCAGCCTGGAGCAGCTGGATGCCCTGGGTTTCATCATCCGGGATCTCGGCAGACGGCATCGACAGTTCAACGTGCAGTCACACCAGTTCGGCCTGTTGAAACAGGCATTGACCCTGGTGCTGGCAAGACGGCTGGGAGAGCACTTCACACCGACGCTGTCTGAGGCCTGGTCACAGATGTACGACGAGATCGCCGCCCTGATGCTGGAAGGGCTCGGTCAGCACACCCCATCCGTCGTCTAGCCGTTTCTGCCATCTCGTCTGACAGATCCTGCCGCTGAAGATGGATGGCAGATGCGCATTTTGCAGGAGAGTCATTTGCAATATGCGAACGATGCCCCATTCTGCAGATGGGGCATGTACGAGCCCCTATAAACTCGCCTGAATCCCTCTCTGACGAGTCCCATCCCTGTCCTTAGAGCATATTCTAATATATTGATTATTAATGAATATTTAAATTTTCTTCATCATTTCTCTACCGAGCCTCCATTTTACTCGTGCTCTGGCACAGTCACTGCATTGTCATATTCAGATGCAACTTATCGGAGGATGGAACATGAAACTTCAACACTTGGCACTGTTCCCCTTGCCCTCACACATACTGCCGGGCGGGAAACTCCCCTTGCGTCTGTTTGAGCCTCGCCACCTGCAGATGCTCAAGGAGTCCTTCATCGATGATCGGGGCTTTGGCATCGTGATGGAAGAGAGCACCAGCACGGGCACATGCGGGCGTATCCTGCCAGTCGGCACTCGCGTCAAGGTGACAGATTTCTATACGCTCAACGATGGTCTGCTCGGGGTCACCGTGCTCGGTCTGGAACGTTTCTGCATCCACGAAATGGAAACGGATGAATCCGGATTGCGCCACGCTCAGGTGGAAACCCTGCCCAACTGGCCGAGCGCGCACTCGGACTTCAGCGACAAGCAGCTGGTCAGCAGATTGCAGGAAGTATTTGAACAATATCCAGAACTGGATGAGCTCTACCCGGACAAGCAGTTCGACGACGCGGCCTGGCTCTGTCAGCGCTGGCTCGAGATCCTGCCCATGCCGATCTATGAGAAACAGATGTTGATTGCCAAACAGAACAGTGAAGCGGCGCGCCAGTTCCTGCGCCGACTGATCGCACAGTGAGTCAGAGAGTGAGTCAATACGTGATTTGCAAAACGCGAATATCCTGACCAGAAATTCTTACAATGAAAAGATGGAATTCGCAATTTGCAATCACCGGTGGCGATAACAACAGATAACTCCGCTACCAGCCGCAAATAACAGGTCATGAAAAGTTGGCACGACTTTTTCATACAAGACCGTACAACCCGATTTATCCCGTGCTCTCTTCAGTATTTGCTGAAGAATTGGTCAACCACCAGGTTGACCATTTTTTTTACCCAAAATCTGGCTATGGAAGCCGGCAATGGCGCAGCAAACAACTGCGCAGCCGGGCCAGGCTGATGGGTTTGGCCAGAAAATCGTTCATCCCCTGGGCCAGACAACGCGCCCTGTCCTCCGTCATGGCATTGGCCGTCAGCGCCACTATGGGAACCTCGCACCCCATGGATCGCAAGCGGCGGGTTGCTTCCAGCCCGTCCATCTGCGGCATTCGCATATCCATCAGGATGAGGTCCGGTCGCCGCTCACCGACCTGTGCCAGCGCCTCCAGGCCATTGCTTGCAAGCCTCACCCGACACACCAGCTTTTGCAGCATGAGCGACACCACCAGCTGATTGACCGGGCTGTCCTCCACCACCAGCACATCCAGATCCAGCATGGAGAGCCCCTGGGTGGCGGGGCTGACTGCCTCGATGCAGGGTGAGGCCATTCCGGGCAACTCGAACCAGAAGCAGCTGCCCTGCCCCGGGGTGCTCTGCAGGCGGATGTCCCCCCCCATGAGTTGCACCAGCCGCCGGCAGATGGCCAGCCCAAGCCCGGAGCCGGAGAAACGACGGCTGGCCGAGCTGTCGACCTGATAGAACGGTTCGAACAGCAGCGCCTGATCCTCCGGGGATATGCCAATCCCGGTGTCGCTGACCGACACCCTCAGCCGCTCATCCTGCCATTCCAGCGCGAGCCGCACGCTGCCGGCGGCGGTAAATTTCACCGCATTGCCGAGCAGATTGCCAATCACCTGGGACAGGCGGACCGCGTCCCCCTGCAGGTGAGACGGCACTTGCTCATCCAGCTGCCAATGCAGCGCTATGCCCTTGGCTCGGGCCTGCGCCTGCAGCGGCTCCACCAGCGCCCGGCACAGCTCGGCGGGTTGAAAAGGCTCGCAGTGCAGGGCCAGGGTATGGGATTCAATCTTCGAGAAGTCGAGTACATCGTCGATGATGGTCTGCAGCAGATGGGCAGAGTGGGTGGCGTGACCGAGCAGGGTCTGTTGGGGGGTCTCGAGCCGACCGTGCTGCAGCAGATCCAGCATCCCCAGCACCGCATTCATGGGGGAGCGGATCTCGTGGGTCATCATGGCCAGGAACTGGGACTTGGCACGGTTGGCACTCTCGGCCTCATCCCGCGCCCGCGCCAGCTCCTGCTCGCGGCGGATCTGGCTGCCAATCTCCCGCGCCGTGCCACGATAGCCGATGAAGGTGCCGCTGGCATCATGACAAGGCTCGGCATTGATCTCCATCCAGCAGGGTCCGCTGGCCAGCGTCACCTGGGCGCGCATCGCCCGCACCGGCAGATGGTGAGCGATCTGGTGCTGATACTTGCACCAGGCGGGATCCTGCTTGTCGTGGGCAAAGTCATAGAGGCTGCGCCCCGCCTGGCGGACCAGCGCCTCCCCCTGATAACCGGGGGCAGAGACATAGCTCAGCCTGTGCTCGGGATCCGTCTCCCAGAACCAGTCGGACGCCATGGCGGCAAAGCTGCGAAAGCGCTGCTCGCTTGCTTGAAGCGCCAGGGTCTTGAGGTCGACCTGCTCCTGCAGGCGCGCCCGATAGGCAATGTTGACCAGCGCCTGGGAGATGAGCGGGCGACAACGCTGCATCGCCGCCTTGCTCTGAAGATCGAAGGTGCCCGCGGTACTGTGCCGGCAGATGAGCACCCCGGAAAAGCCCGGCGCCTGCAGCCCCGTCATCATGACGCTGGCCCAACCCGCCGCCCCCGCCAGAGCAGCCAGCTCGGGCAACTGGGCCGGATCATAGATGACCAGGGTTTCCCCGGCGATGGCGCGGGAGAAGAGCGGCGTCAGCGGCCAGATGCGGCCGACCTCCCCGAGTTGGGTGCTCAGATGCGTGGTGCCGCGCGAGCTTTCCCAGGCGACCACGTCAGCCTGTTCGAAGCCGATAAAGGGCTTGAGCGCCAGGATGAGGCTGTCCAGTACCTGCTCCAGGCTCTGAGCCTGTGCCAGTGTCGCCACCCCGCACAGCAGGGCCTGCGACTCCTGACGGTATCTGGCCTCCCGCTCCCGGCAACGCATCAGCTCCACCAGCGTGGTTTGCAGCTTGTCACCCAGGGTTTCGAGTTCACTATTGCCTATCATCTTGTTTCCAGCACCGTGTCAGCTCTCGAGGAAGATTACGCTCGACACCATGAGGTTGCCATGGGCCAGCTCACCGTGGGGCAATCGCCCCTGCTCGCCGAAGGTAAATGGCGTGATAAAGGGGATCTCCCCCAGCCGTTGACTGAAGTGACCGACGACATCGCTGAGTGAGTCCCCCAGCGCCAGACGGCAGCCCGCGCAGAACACCACCAGGGCACCGATGGGTTGCAGGTTCCCCGCCATCCCGTATTCGGGTTCGATGCGCACCGCATTCAGGCTGCGCTGAAGCAAGCCTTCCTGGCTGCTGTACATCAGTTGCAGGCGCTCCCCCAGCCGGGTTTCGGTAAACAGACGCAACCCTTCCCGCGCCGTGACAGCATCGGGGTGGGAGAGCTTGTAGTAAGGCATCTCATCGAGCGTCCCGACCTGCCGGGCCAGCGGGGAGAGGGTCGTCTCCCGCAAAATGGGGCCCACCGGCCAGGGGACCTGGCGTTCTGTCCAGCGGGCGTAGACCCGGGCCGCCGGTTCATTGTCTATGGTCAGTACCTCGCGCCCCTCCAGCGCGGTAATGACGCCATGGCGCTCGGTGGGCACATAACCGGAGTGGAACTGGAAGGCCAACTGGCAATCGGGATAGAGCACCGCCACCACGCAGCCCTGCGTCCCTTCCCCCTCATCCCAGCACAGTTGCCACTCGCCGGTGACCCCGTCGTCAGCCGCCGACCCGCCGACGACGGGAACCGTCGCCCCGAACTCGGCATCTATGCCCGCCAGCACAGCCTCTTCCTGCCCCGGGCTGGTGTGCAGCAAGATGAGTTGCGGCAACTCGCCGGGACGCCCACCATCTGCAATTGCGCGGCGCAGCAACTGGCGCACATCCAGCTTATCCCCTGCCTGGCCGGCTACGCCGTAGGCCCCCTTGTCGTCATAGAGGGCCGCCACCGCGAGACTCCAGCCCAGCAGGCCATGATGGCCAGTCTGGGTCAGGATACCGCCACAGGAGCTGCACCCGATGAGCCGGACATCGGGAAAGCGGGACTTGAGTACACGGCGCAGTACCGCGGCATCGTGAGCTTGGGTAAAATAAACCAGCAACAGCGACGGGGAATGGGGTGATTGAGCGAGCAGCCGTTCAACTATCTGTTGGGCGGCCAGCGGGGTCGTCTCGGCAAGGGAGTGAGCCGTCAGGAAGTTCAACACCATCTCCTAGTGGTATGCGATGCTCTGGCATCAAGCAAAAATCATACCTTTATCAAATAATTACCTGGTCATGCGGACTAGCATGATACTCACTGGCCCACACAGGATGACGGCATGTGGCAGAAAAATATCAATGACTTTGAGCGGGTCGTCGCCATCGGCGGTGGACACGGCATGGGTCGGGTGCTCTCTTCTCTCTCGTTTTTAGGCACTCGGCTGACGGGCATTGTCACCACGACCGATAATGGCGGCTCCACCGGACGCCTGCGCAAGAGCCAGGAGTGCATCGCCTGGGGCGATCTGCGCAACTGCCTGAATCAGCTGGTGACCGAACCCAGCATCGGCAGCCGACTGTTCGAATATCGCTTCACGGGGCGCGGCGAGCTGGCGGGTCACAACCTCGGCAACCTGATGCTGCTGGCACTCGACAATCTCTGCGTCCGTCCCCTGGATGCCATCCGGCTCATCAGCGACATGCTGAACATCGAGCCCAGCCTGCTGCCCATGTCCGAACATCCCACCGATCTGTGTGCCCACACCGTCTGTGGCGATCAGATCCTGGGGGAGGTTTCCATCGATCAGCTCACCACACCGCCACGGGCCCTGAGCCTGAACCCGGTTGTACCTGCCACCCGTGAGGCGATCGATGCCCTGCACCAGGCCGACATGATCATTCTGGGGCCCGGCAGCTTCCTCACCTCCATCATGCCGCCCCTGTTGCTAAACGAGGTAGCCGAGGCGATCCGCGGCAGCGGTGCCATCGTCGTCTTCATCAGCAATCTGGTGGCCGAAAACGGGCCAGCTGGCAAGCTGACACTGTCCCACCAGCATCGCTGGCTGGAAGAGCGGATCGGCCAGGGTCGGATCGATGCCATCCTGGCCCCCGAAGGCCTTGGGGCTCCCGAGCTGCAGCATTGCCTGGTTCAGGCCAGTCTGGGTGAGGCGGCCCTGCCCCATCGCCACGATCGCCTCAAGCTTCGACAGGCGCTGGATGCAGTGATCCTGAGCTGGTACGCAGAGCGTGACAAGGCGGGCTAAGCCGCCAATGCGGCCTAGTGATACTGGGCCAAATGGGAGAATACCTGCGGCAGGGAGTGTTCGAGCTGTTCGAGCAGGCGACCGGCCTCCTCCGCATCTTCCCGGCGACAGGCGAGCTCCAGCGCCATGACCTGACGATAGCTGGGCTCGGCACCGTAACTGCCACAAGAGGACTTCATGCTGTGGGCAAGGCGGGCCAGGGCGGTCCAGTCCCGCTGATCAAAGAGCGGCCTGAGCTGGGCAAGTTGCCCGCCCACCTCCTCGACGAACACCGAGATGACGACCGGCATCATGTCGTGACCTATGTCATCTGCCAGTTGCCGCAGCACTTTCTGATCCAGCCACTCCATCTTCTGTTCCCTATGATGGTATTCAAACAGACCACAATATAGCCGACCCGCACACCGGCTGTCATCCACTCTCCGGTGAGACTCGAGCGAAGTGCCTTGCCGCCATCAGAGTGTGAGCCAGTTCAAGTTATCAACACCCAGCCACAGGCAGGAAAGAGATAAATGTTGCCGTAAAATTAACAATAACGTAACAATGAAAGCCATGAGAATGATGCGGCTCAGCAACACCTCTCTCATCCCTTTTTGCCTGTATGGCTGCTGCGAAGAACCAGGGTAGGATTCTACCCTGGTATTTTTTATTTACGGGTCAGCAGCTTGGCTGCATTGCCGTATTCCAGCTCACCCAGCCTGAACAGGCAGAATTCCCCGGGCACCATCTTTACCCAGCTCTCGTTGCCGGTGAGCGGGCGGGTGGCTATCAGCGTCACCACGTCATTCGGAGTGGTCTCGCTCTGGAAGTCGATGGCCACGTCTTCATCCAGCAGACGGGCCTCGCCAAAGGGCGCCCTGCGGGTCAGCCAGTAGAGGTTGTTGCTGCAATAGGTCATCACGAACTCCCCATCCGACAGCAACATGTTGAATACCCCGAGTCCACGCAGCTCGTCGCACAGGGTCGCGAGATAGCGGAACATGGCGGGGAAGTTCGCCGGACGCTTGGGGTATTTCTGCTCCAACCTGTCGAGCAGCCAGCAGAACGCGTGCTCGCTGTCAGTGTCCCCCACAGGACGGTGGCGCCCGGTCGGCAGCCTCTTGTAGCCGGTCAGCTGGCCGTTGTGGGCAAAGGTCCAGTAGCGTCCCCACAGCTCGCGGGTGAAGGGATGGGTGTTTTCCAGCGACACGCATCCCCGGTTGGCCTGCCGGATATGGCTGACCACGGCGCGGCTCTTGATGGGCAACGCCTGCACCAGCTTGGCGATGGGTGACTGGGCACTGGGTTCGGGATCCTTGAAGGTGCGAAAGCCTCGCCCCTCGTAGAAGGTGATTCCCCAGCCATCCTTGTGGGGGCCCGTCTTGCCGCCCCGCAGCATCAGCCCGGTAAAGCTGAAGCAGATGTCGGTCGGCACATTGGCGCTCATGCCGAGCAGTTCGCACATGTCCAGTCCACTCCCTGAATTAATTGATCATCTTTGCGTCAATCAGCGAACTCAAGCTGGATACGAGGCGCCAGGATCGGTCATTGGCCCCCCGGCTGCCCCACCCGCCCTCTCTGATTACTTGGCCATCTCTTTTTCGACCAGCTGGATCAGGATGTGAATGACCTTGATGTGCACTTCCTGGATGCGGTCGGCATAGCCGAAGTGCGGCACCCGGATCTCAACATCGGCCAGGCCTGCCATCTTGCCACCGTCCTTGCCGGTCAGGGCGATGACCTTCATGCCTTTGGCGCGGGCAGCCTCGATGGCTTTGAGGATATTGCCGGAATTGCCGCTGGTGGAGATGCCGAGCAGCACGTCGCCACGACGGCCGACCGCTTCCACGTAGCGGGAGAAGACATAGTCATAGCCAAAGTCGTTGGAGACGCAGGAGAGGTGGCTGGGATCGGAAATGGCGATGCCGGCATAGCCAGGGCGGTTCTCGCGATAGCGGCCGGTCAGCTCTTCGGCAAAGTGCATGGCGTCGCAGTGGGAACCGCCGTTACCGCAGGAGAGCACCTTGCCCTCTTCCTTGAAAGAGTCAGCCAGCAGTTTGGCGGCCGCCTCTATGTTCTTCAGATTTTGCTCATCGGCCAGAAAGGCCTGGAGCACGCCGGCAGCTTCGGTCAGTTCATTGCGGATAAGTTCTTGGTACATGGCGTCTGATGTCTCTTTGTATCGTCCAACATAGGGTTCTGCATTGTCGCACAAGCCAATCCAGTCGTCGCCCCCCTGCCCGCCAAGATGCGGCCTGCAGTACGTTAGGGCGATCACGGTGTCAAGGTAACAAGCTTGTAAACACCTTGATAATTTTGTGCGTATGAATTACAACAGGGACCACATCCAACAGGTCAGACCTCTGGATCAGTTAACCCACGTTTTCCCCAACTTCGGCAACTCATGCAAGGAGCGAAAAATGACGACGACCCTCACTCTGTTCGGGGTGATCCTGGTGATCGGCGCCATGGCTTACCGCCGGGCGTCACTGTTCACCGCCACGCTTGCCACGGCCGCCGCCCTGGTCGCCGGCGCCCTCTATGGCCATGTGCCCCTGCTGGTGTGGGTGCTGTTCGCGGTGATCGCCATCCCGCTCAACCTGGTGGAGTTTCGTCGCAACCAGCTGACCAAACCCCTGTTCAAGATCTACAAGTCCATCATGCCGGAGATGTCTCGCACCGAGAAGGAAGCCATCGAGGCGGGCACCACCTGGTGGGAAGCGGATCTGTTTGCCGGCAATCCGAACTGGAAGAAACTGCACGCCATTCCGGTGAGCACCCTCTCCGCCGAAGAGCAAGCCTTCATGGATGGCCCGGTTGAAGAAGTGTGCCGCATGGTCAACGACTGGGAAGTGACCCACGAGCGGGCCGATCTTTCTCCCGAGGTGTGGCAGTACCTGAAGGACCACAAGTTCTTCGCCATGATCATCAAGAAGAAGTACGGCGGCCTGGAGTTCTCCGCCTACGCCCAGTCCTGCGTGCTGCAAAAGCTGTGCGGCGCCAGCGCCGTGCTCGCCTCCACCGTCGGCGTGCCCAATTCCCTGGGGCCGGGCGAGCTGCTGCAGCACTACGGCACTGACGAGCAGAAAGACCACTACCTGCCGCGCCTGGCCGTCGGCAAGGAGATCCCCTGCTTCGCCCTGACCAGCCCGGAAGCGGGCTCGGATGCGGGCTCCATTCCCGACTTCGGCGTCGTCTGCAAGGGCGAATGGGAAGGGGAAGAGGTGCTCGGCATGCGCCTGACCTGGAACAAGCGTTACATCACCTTGGCCCCTATCGCGACTGTGCTGGGGCTGGCCTTCAAGCTGCGCGACCCGGATCACCTGCTGGGTGAGGAAGAGGAGCTTGGCATCACCTGTGCCCTGATCCCCACCGACATCAAGGGCGTAGAGATAGGCCGCCGTCACTTCCCCCTCAACGTACCGTTCCAGAACGGACCGACCCAGGGCAAGGATGTGTTCGTGCCGCTCGACTTCATCATCGGCGGCCCGGCCATGGCCGGCCAGGGCTGGCGCATGCTGGTGGAGTGCCTGTCGGTCGGTCGCGGCATCACCCTGCCCTCCAACAGCACCGGCGGCGTCAAGATGCTGGCCCTGGCGAGCGGTGCCTACAGCCGCATCCGCCGCCAGTTCAAGCTGCCCATCGGCAAGATGGAAGGCATCGAAGAGCCGCTGGCACGTCTCGGTGGCAACGCCTACATCATGGGCGCTGCCGCCAAGCTGACGGTGACCGGCATCGATCTGGGCGAGAAGCCGTCCGTCATCTCCGCCATCGTCAAGTACCACCTCACCGATCGTGCCCAGAAGTGCATCATAGATGCCATGGACATCCACGGCGGCAAGGCCATCTGCATGGGCCCAAACAACTATCTGGCCCGCGGTTATCAGGGTGCGCCCATTGCGGTCACGGTTGAAGGGGCCAACATCCTGACCCGCAGCATGATCATCTACGGTCAGGGCGCCATCCGCTGCCACCCTTATGTGCTGCCGGAGATGCTGGCCGCCAGCCATCCCGACAAGGAGCAGGCGCTGAAGGATTTCGACAAGGCGGTGTTCAGCCACGTCGGCTTTGCCATCAGCAACCTGGTGCGCAGCTTCTGGCTGGGCATCACCGGCGCCCGCTTCGCCTCAGCCCCCTACAGGGATCAGACCAAAGGCTACTATCAGCAGCTCTCGCGCCTCAGCGCCAACCTGGCCTTCCTGTCCGACATGGCGATGGGCACCCTGGGTGGCGAGCTCAAGCGCAAGGAGCGGGTCTCCGCCCGCCTCGGCGACGTGCTGAGCCAGCTCTATCTCGCCTCCAGCGCCCTCAAGCGTTATCAGGACGAGGGGCACCAGCAGGCCGACCTGCCGCTGCTGCACTGGGCACTGCAAGACGCCCTGTTCAAAGCACAGGAAGCCATCGACGAGTTGCTGCGCAACTTCCCGAACCGCTGGATTGGCCTGGCCCTGCGCGTCATCGTATTGCCGCTGGGTCGCGACATGAAGCGTCCCTCCGACAAGCTGGACAGCCAGGTTGCCCGTCTGCTGCAGACCCCGAGCGCCACCCGCGACCGTCTGGCCGAAGGGCAGTACCTCACCCGCGAGGAGGGCAACCCCTTCGGGTTGCTGGAACAGGCCCTCGATGACGTGCTGACCGCCGAGCCGCTGTTTGACAAGGTGTGCAAGGCAGAGGGCCGCAAGCGTCCCTTCACTCAGCTCGACAAGGTGGCAGACGCCGGCCTGGCCCTTGGCGTCATCAACCAGACCGAGGCCGACCTGCTGCACCGTGCCGAAGAGAGCCGCCTGCGCACCATCAACGTCGATGACTTCGACCCCATCGACCTGGTGGCCAACAAGGCGCTGTTTGAAGCGTCGGCCTATCACAGGGCAGCCTGATGCCATGAATGCCAAAACGCCTCCCTCCCGGAGGCGTTTTTCATGGTGCGATCAGCCCGATAGAGACTGGAGAAAGAAGATAAACCGATGGGATCATATTTTGGATATCTATCCGTTTCCTATCTTGAATGAAGCGGTTAAGGTAGGCACAGGATCACACACAGGATTGCGTAATGGATGATCAAATCCTGATTATTGACGATGACGATCTTCCCCAAACAGCAGAGCGACCCGCCGGCTGGAAGGTGATGATAGTGGACGACGAACCCGAAGTGCACCGCATCACCAAGATCACCCTGAACAAGTTCGAGTTCGACGGCAAGCCCATCGATTTTCTGCACGCCTATTCCGCCACCGAAGCCAAGGCGCTGCTCGCCACCACCCCGGATGTTGCCCTGCTGCTGCTCGATGTCGTCATGGAAGCCGATCACGCCGGTCTGGAAGTGGTCAAGTTCGTGCGTGATGAACTGCAAAACAAGATGGTGCGCATCGTGCTGCGAACCGGCCAACCCGGTCAGGCGCCGGAAGATGACGTCGTCACCAACTACGACATCAACGACTACAAAGACAAGACGGAGCTCACCTCCCAGAAGCTACGCACCCTGCTGCGCGCCAGCCTGCGATCCTACCGGGACATTCGCACCCTGGAGAGCAATCGCCAGGGGCTGGAGAAGGTCATCGAAGCCTCCAAGGGGATCTTCGAACAACGGGCACTGCGCCAATTCGTCGAAGGGGCGCAGACCCAGCTCAGCGCCCTGCTCAATCTGGAAGAGTCCCAGATCTACGACGTGAAGCATCTGGCCTACGAGGTACGGGATCAGGTGCTGGAACCGCTGCTCAGCGAGGGCCCGGCCCTGCGCCTCAGTGAGGCGCCAGCCATACTGCGCTGCGCCATGGACAAGGGTGCCAACGTCTACGACGGCAACCAGATGGTGCTCTATTGCCAGAACCCCCGTCACCACCTGCTGTTCCACATCGAGACCACTCGCCCCCTCAGCCAGATGGATACCGGCCTGCTCAGCCTGTTCACCGAGAACATCATAGTGGCGCTGGAGAACATCCGGCTCAACGAGGTCATCGGCGACAATCAGCGCGAGATCATCTACCGCATCGGCGAGCTGGTGGAGAGCCGCTCCAAGGAGTCCGGCCTGCACGTCAAGCGGGTGGCACTCTACACCGAGCTGTTCTGCCAGTTGCTGGGCATGAACGAAGACAGGTGCGAGCTCATCAAGCGCGCCTCTCCCCTGCACGACATCGGCAAGGTGGGGATCCCGGATGCCATCCTGCACAAGCCGGGCAAGCTCACCCCCGAGGAGTGGGAGATCATGAAGACCCACGCCCAGCTGGGGCAGGACATGCTCTCCGGCAGCGATCTCGCGCTGTTCCAGATAGGGGCCACCATAGCCGGTAACCATCACGAGAAGTGGAACGGCACCGGCTACCCCCGCGGACTTAAAGGGGATGCCATCCCATTGGAGGGGCGCATAGTCGCGCTGGCGGATGTGTTCGATGCCCTGGGCTCGGATCGCCGCTACAAGCAGGCCTGGCCACTGGACCAGGTGCTGGCGCTGATCAGAGCAGAGAAGGGAGAGCACTTCGATCCCCTGCTGGTGGATCTGATGCTGGCCAACCTCGAGAAGTTCCTCGAGATCCGCGAACAGTACAAGGACATCTATATCGGCGCCCACTGAGATAGGGGTGTTCAGCGAGCAGCCACCTCGCCATCATGAAGAAGCCGCCCACAGGGCGGCTTCTTTGCATTGAGCGCGAGCTACTGCTCTGGCAGATTGAGATCCAGTTTGGGAGCCGGGGGGACGACCTCGCTCTGCGCCTTCTGGGCCGCCATCGCCTTGTGCAGGGTGCGGCGTTTTTGCAGCAGGATGAAGCCACCCGCCCCCAGCAGGAGCAGCAGCAGGCCGCCGCCTCCCAGAGCCCAGGGCAACCAGACCGGGCTCTCCCGCTCCTCAAACTTGGCTTGAGTCGGTACCGCCGCCGAAGTGGGAGATGCCGCTGAAGGGGTGGGCGCCGGTGGCGGCATGATGGTGAACGACTTGACCGGCAGTTGCAGTTGCACCTCGCGGCCGAGTCGGGTGGTGCCAAACAGGGTCGCCTCTACCTTGTACTGGCCTGCCGCCTTGAGGGCGGAGAGATCGACGCCTAGGCGGGGCTCGGTTGCCACTGCATTGAAGGCCATGCTGCCCCCTGCGCTGTCGATGGCCTTGCCCTGGATCACCACTGAGGCCGGCTCCAGCTCGTCGGCATCGATGAGCAAAGAGAGCCTGGCCCCAATGTCACCGGAAGGGGCATCCAGGGTGTAGCTCAGCGGCCAGGGGAAGAGCAGCACCTGCTGGGACTGGGCACGGGAGAACACCTGATTGCCGCTGCTGTAGAGGGCGCGATACTTGCCTGCCGGCACGTCCAGCACCGCCTCGGCGGTCAGGACGCCATCCCCGGGCACCTCGTCGAGCCCCTTGCCATCATCCAGATAGTGTCCGAGGGTCTCCTCGACGATGGGCTCCCCACTCTGGGCCGCATCGTTGAACTGCTGCAGCTTCACCGTCATGCCGAGATCGGAGAGGTAGTAGCCCGCCCCCGGCGCCGCCCCGTCGATCAGCAGCCGGGATTGCAGCTTGACCCGCTCCCCTTGATAGAGACGAGTCGGCAGCGACTCGCTCTCGAGCCGGATGTCGCTGAGCAGGCGCACCCGGTTGTCGGGGTCCACCTCGCCGATGGCCTGCCAGGGGCCCGGCATGGGGTTGCGCACCGTGATGAGATCCTGATCCTTGAGGGCAAGCCAACCCACCTCCGGCGGCGTGACCTTGCCCACATAGAGCTTGCTGCCATCGGGCCGCACCAGGATCACCGACGGCGTGCCCGGCTTGCGCTTGATGATGAAGGTGATCTCCTTCACGCCGTAATCGATGCGAAAGCGGTTGTCGAGCAGTGGGATGTCGGAGGGGGCAAACACCTCGTTGGCCATGCCGGAGAGGGAGGTCAGCAGCAGCAGCCCTCCCCAGAGCGAACTCATTGCCGCCACAGGCAGGCTCCCCCTTTCTTCTGCACCAGATCCAGCCTGGCCTCATGAATGGCGACCACCTCGTCGCTGGCGCGCACCACCTTGAGGGGGGCACGGTTGCTCTCCAGTCGGCGGATCCCGGTGTCCTGGTTGCTGTCATTCTCGTTGCTCTCGCTGGCCAGATTGAGCTTGGTCTGGCCACCCGTCATCAGCAGGTAGACGTCCGCCAGGATCTCCGCATCGAGCAAGGCCCCGTGCAGGGTACGGTGGGAGTTGTCGATGCCGTAGCGATCGCACAGCACATCCAGGTTGTTGCGCTTGCCGGGGAAGAGGTCCCGCGCCATCGCCAGGGTATCCGTGATACTGCAGATGTCCGCCGTCTTGAAGTCGAGGCCGAGCTTGCCGAACTCATAGTCCATGAAGCTCACGTCAAAGGGGGCGTTGTGGGCGATGATCTCGGCACCGCGGATGAAGGCGATGAAGTCGTCGGCTATCTGGCTGAAGGAGGGCTTGTCCGCCAGGAAGGCATCGGTGATGCCGTGCACCGCGATGGCCTCGGGGTCCACCAGCCGATCCGGTTTGATATAGACATGGAAATGGTTGCCGGTCAGTTTGCGGTTGATCACCTCCACACAGCCGATCTCGATGATGCGGTGCCCGAGGTAGACGGGGCCGCCTGCCGTGTTCATGCCTGTGGTTTCAGTATCCAGAATGATCTGGCGATTCAGTTGGGGTGTGCTCATGATCGAATCCATGTCAAACTTCGGTTTTATTCGCTAGTTTACCCCAAGACCCATGCTAAAAAAGATTGATTTGTATACGGATGGTTCCTGCCTCGGCAATCCTGGCCCCGGTGGTTATGGCGCCGTCATGGTTTATGGCAAGCACCGCAAGGAGTTGGCTGGGGGCTATCGGCTGACCACCAACAACCGGATGGAGCTGATGGCCGCCATCATGGGACTGCGCACCCTGAACGAACCCTGCCAGGTACGCCTGACCACAGACAGCCAGTATGTGCGCCAGGGAATCACCCAGTGGATCATCGGCTGGAAGAAGAAAGGCTGGATGACATCCAACCGCCAACCGGTCAAGAACGTCGATCTCTGGCAGGCGCTGGACGCGGAAGTGGCGCGCCACCAGATCGAATGGCTCTGGGTCAAGGGCCACTCCGGCCACCCGGAGAACGAACGTTGTGACGTACTGGCCCGGGATGCCGCCAGCGGCAAACAGCTCGCCGAAGACACGGGCTACCAGCCCTGAGATGCCGAAGCATCTCTATAAATGAAGGGAACAGCCAGCGATCTGTCGTGGCATCCTCGTTACCAACCCTGGCGCGCCATACCAGGCGCCGCCATCGACTCCGGCAGGCGCCAGCGACGGCGCACCGGGGTGACGGGGAAACGCCGCTTGCGGGCGGCTATCACATAGACAGAGGCAAAAGCTCTGCAGTAATCCCGCCCCAGGCTCTCCCGCCACCAGCCGATCCGGCTCTGCTTCCCCATGAAGGAGAAACCGAAGCGCTCGTCAAACATCACCTCGCACCCCAGCAGTTGCAACCAGTCGGTCACCCGGGCCGGGGTGAACATGCGCGCCGACCAGGGCAGGTGTTGTCGCATGAAGGGCAGGTAATGACCCAGGCCGACCAGGCTGGTGGGGTTGTAGCCGCTGACGATGAGCCAGCCGTCATCGGTCAGCACCCGCTCAGCCTCGCGCAGCACCTGGTGGGGATCCGGTGAAAAGTCGAGGCAATGGGCGAGCAGGCAGGCATCCACACTGGCGGTGCGGATCGGCAAGGCAAGGGGATCCCCCTTGATATCCAGCAGACGCCCGCCGGGGGCGACACCTAGCTGGTGGCGAATAGTGGAGCTGCCGCAGGAGAGCTCGGCGCTCAGGGCGCCAATTTTCAGCAGATGGTAGCCAAACAGATGAGGGCACCAGTTGTCGAGCCGCTCCTGGAGCTCGGCCGCCACCCAGTCCCCCATGGGCAGTGCCGACCAGCTGGTCGGGATCGCGATCTGTTGTTCGGTACGTGCCAGCTGCATAATGGGACCAATCCGGGGTGCGAATGCCATCTTGTTATATAAGATCCCTTCCACAAAGAGAACACAAAGAGAAGCCGACCCATGTATACCGTCATCACAGTTCCCGCCTTCAGCGACAACTACATCTGGTTGATCCGACACGAAAATCACTGCCTCGTCGTGGATCCGGGCGAGGCGGCCCCCGTGCTGGAGCGGCTCGAGACGCTCGGGCTTGAGCTCGATGCCATCCTGCTGACCCACCATCATCGCGACCATGTGGGCGGCGTCACGGATCTGCTGCATCATTTTCCTCACGCCCGCCTCTATGGCCCCAAGCATGACCCCATGCCGGCTCACCACGGCCAGTGGCTCGATGACGGGGATCAGATCAACTGGCACGGCCTGAGCCTGGATGTCCTCCACATCCCCGGCCATACCCTGGGCCACATCGCCTATCACGGCCATGGCATGCTGTTTTGTGGCGACACCCTCTTCAGTGCCGGCTGTGGCCGCCTGTTCGAAGGCAGCCCCGCACAGATGTACGCATCGCTACAACGGCTCGCGGCCCTGCCCGATGACACCCTCCTCTATTGCGCCCATGAATACACCCTCTCCAACCTGCGTTTCGCCCATGCGGTCGAGCCGGACAACCTGGCGATCCAGCGCCGGATCGGGGTGATCAGCAAGCTGCGTCAGCAGGGCCTGCCGAGTCTCCCCTCACGCCTGGGAGATGAGCGGCATTTCAATGTTTTTCTGCGCTGCAATGAGGACTCAGTGACATTTTCTGCTGAGAAATACGCCCTTAAATGCTTGGAAAATCCAGAGGATACCTTCACCGTGCTGAGGGGCTGGAAGGACGTTTTTTGAACAAACCTTGATCAGGGGGCCATTGCCCCTTATGATGCGAGCTGTTTTTCCATAGATGACCTGAGCGAGATGAAGCTACGAACGGCCTTATTGGCGGCGCTGTTTCTCAGCGGCTGTCAAAACCTGAGCCATCAGGATGACCGGGCGATAACGGCAATCGAGCCGATCAAATCCCCCCAAGTCAGCAAGAAAACGTACAAGAAACACTCTTCCAGAATGCTGTTCGGCGACGAACAGTTAGAAGAGATGGATGACACCGATAACCTGTGGGTGCGTATCAGCGATGATATGCAGCTGGACTCGTACGAAAATGCCCGAGTCCGCCAGCAGCGTGATTGGTTACTTCGTAATGATAAGCATATGGCGACCATTGCCAGCCGGGCTGAGCCCTACCTGTATCTGATGGTAGAGGAAATCGAACGGCGTGAGCTGCCAATGGAGCTTATTACCATCCCCATGATCGAGAGCATGTTCGATCCCAATGCCCGCTCCCGCAGCAATGCGGTCGGTCTTTGGCAGTTCGTTCCGGCTACCGGCAAGAACTTCGGCCTGCGCCACGACAACTGGTATGACGGCCGCCGCGATGTATTGGCCTCCACCAATGCCGCACTGGACTATCTGGAGTACCTGAACCGTTTCTTCGACGGCGACTGGTTGCAGACGCTGGCCGCTTACAATGCCGGTGAAGGTCGGGTACGCAATGCCATCATCCGCAATCAGAAGGCCGGTCGGCCGACCGATTACTGGTCGCTGGACCTGCCCCGTGAAACCCGGATGTATGTGCCCAAGATCCTGGCCATGGCCGACATGATCCGCAATGCGGACAAGTACAATGTCACCCTGCCGGTGCTGGCCAACAAGCCGCAACTGCGGACCATCAACACAGGTGGCCAGATCGACCTGAACGTGGCGGCGCAGCTGGCCGGTGTCTCCGCTTCCCAGCTCAAGGCCCTCAATCCGGCACTCAAGCGTGGCATGACCTCGCCGCGAGGCCCCTACAACCTGTTGGTACCCGTCGAGTACGCCGACACCCTGGAGCTGGCCCTGGCCGATCTGCCCCAGCGTGAACGTACCCGTGGCGTACGCTCCTATCAGGTCACCAGCGGTGATACCCTCTCCCGCATCGCCCAGAACCACGGGGTGAGCGTGCAGCAACTCAAGCTGGCGAACAACCTGCGCGGCACCAATCTGCGCCGTGGCCAGAGCCTGATCATTCCCAACGGGGGACATGCGAGCCAGGCCGTTCAGAGCAAGCCACAACAGCTGGCGAGTGGCAACAAGATCCAGTATCAGGTGCGCTCCGGTGACAATCTGTGGAGCATCAGTCAGGCCCACGGGGTGACCCACGCCGATCTGGCCAAGTGGAACGGCTTGAGCACCAAGTCGGCCCTGAAACCAGGCATGAAGCTGGTGGTCTGGCCCAAGCAGGGCAAGGGCAGCAACAAGTCCATGGTCTATCAGGTGCGCCGCGGGGATTCTCTCTCCTCCATCGCCGCCCGCTTCCAGGTCGCCGTCAACGACGTGATGCGCTGGAACCAGCTCGGCAAGAGCGACTACCTCAAGCCGGGGCAGGAGCTGACCCTGTTCGTGAAGAACAACAGCTGATTGCTTATCACCATACAAAAAAATACCCCGCGAGTGCGGGGTATTTTTTTATCTACCATCTATCACCCCTCAGGGGGTGATGGCCTGGGCCGCGAACCGCGCCATGATGGGATTATGGTCCGAGGCATCGGTGGCCGGTGAGCTCACTTCCACCAGGTCCAGGTTGCGGTAGTAGAGGTGATCCAGCGGACGGCCGAAGGCGGTTCGACGCAAGTCGGGCACGGGAATGGCTTCCTGCAGGCCGAGCTCGCCGACCAGCTTGTTCAGCCAGAACTCGCGCTTGTCGCTCCAGGTGTTGAAGTCTCCCCCCAGGATGACAGGGCCCTGATGGCGATGGATCAAGGCGGTCAGATCGTTGAGCTGTTCGCGGAAGGTGGCCATCCCTAACTCGAAATTGACCGCATGCAGGTTGACCACCAGCACACCGTCAGGATCCCCCTGCAAGGGGTAGAGACTCACCAGACCGGACTTGGGGATGCGCAGCAGCGGCTCGGGGGAGCGCACACCACAGACGAAGGCCTGCGGTGTCTTGGCCACCGTCATGACACCGAAGGAGACGCCTCCCTGGGTGAACGCCTGCAGCTGTTGCCACTGAAAATCACCCGCACGCAGCCAGTGCAGCATCTCGGGCCGGGTCGCCGACTCCTGCAGCAGCACCAGATCCTGAGACTTGGCATATTCATTCAGCCCTTCACGCCAGTTCTTGCGCTGACCCTTGTAGAGATTCCAGACGGTGATGCCGAACTCGCGGGGCAAGGCGGTGGAAGCCAGCGCCACCAGAGGCGGCTTCTGACAATCGACGCCGGGCACTATGCCCGCCGCCGTAACCAGGTGATCCTGATCCGGCACCTCGAAACAACCAACCAGCCCCAGCGTCAGCAGGGACGTCCCCAGAATCCGATAACTATTTTTCATTGGCTAACAATCACCTGCCTCTGCAACGTACCATGAGCCTCACAGAGGTCATAGACGCCGACTAGTCTCATTATTCGTGTCCGGCCCGACTCATCCATGAAGGATCCCGCAATGGCGAGACAGCACCAGTACCGTGTGACATTTTATGATCAACAAGGAACTTGTCATCAAGTGGAGCTTTCCACCATCTATCAGATCAGACGGGATCCCCAGTGCGATCTCTGTCTGTTCGACACGGATCAGTGCGTCGGCTCGGAAGAGATGCTGGAACGCATGATACGGCAAAAAACCGGGCTTGAGCAGGAAATATCCATCATCAACGCCCGGCTCATCTGAGCAGATTCAGACCGGAACGGGGCGTGATTTACCCTGATCGTCGATGGCCACGTAGGTAAAGACCCCTTCCGTCACGCAGTAACGCTGGGCCTCGTTCTCCCGCAGCACCGGCTTGACCCAGACCTCCAGTTTGAGACGCATGGAGCTGCGCCCCACCTTCAGGCAGCGACCGTAGCAGCACACCACGTCGCCCACCTTGACCGGGCTGTGGAAGGTCATGCCCTCCACCGAGACGGTACAGATGCGTCCTTTTGCCAACTCCTTGGCCATGATGCCCCCACCTATATCCATCTGGGACATGATCCAGCCCCCGAAGATATCGCCATTGGGGTTGGTATCGGCTGGCATCGCCAGGGTTCTCAGCAACAGCTCCCCATCGGGATGACGCTTTGTCTCTTCCATCATTACTGCTCTCTCTATCATGGATGGCGGCATGATAGGGGGCGATCCCGCCCTTGGCAAACCTCAATTGCCCGGCGGGCCCGCACCGCACAAGGCTCGCGGGCCCAGCCATCGGCAAAGAAGACCAGGTTGAAGCCCATCCTGACTCACCCTTGCAAGGACGCCTGCGCGGCAAACCAGTGGGCCGGATCCGGCCAGCGATAGACAAAACCCAGTCGCTGGCAGATGCGCTGCCCCTCGATGGGGGAAAAATCCCCCGCCGGCTCGATGAACTGCGGGGGCGCCAGCCCGAGCAGACGGCTCGCGAAGGGATAGAGCTGCTCCCGGCGCGGGTGGACCGGGGCGCTCAGGTTGTAGGTGTCCCCCTCCTGCCCCACCGCCAGCATCAGCTGGCAGGCTGCCACCACATCGTCCAGATGCACCAGGTTCACCGCCTGCCCTCCTCCTGCCAGCGTCTTGCCCGCGAGGAAGCACCCGGGGTGCCTGTCCGGGCCGTAGAGGCCGGCCGGACGCAGCACCATGGCACAGGCAAAGCCGCCCTTCTGGACAGCCAGTTCTGCCGCCCGCATCCGCTCTCCCCTGGCGCTGGCCGGGCTCGGGGTCCCATCCTCCCCCTGCCCTGGCGCCCACACCGAGGTCGCGCTGATAAAGAGCACCTTGCCAGCACCTGCCGCCCTAGCCAGCTGACACAGCCGTGCCACCGACGCCGGGTAATCCTCGGTCTTGCTGGGGGGCACGCAGATCACCAGATCGCGGCAGCGAAACGGCAGCAGGCCCGTCATGTCCGGGGCCAGCAGCAGCGGCCAGGCCGCGATGCCCCCGTCACGCAACCGGGTCGCCTTCTCGAGGGAGCTGACTGTCACGGCGACGGACTGGCCCTGCGCCTGCAATGCCCGGGCCAACGGCAACCCCAGCCAGCCTGCACCCACTATTCCCGTCTGATACTCATGTTCGGTTGTCATCGGCAAAATCTCGGCAAAAAAAAACGGCCATCCTATGATGACCGTCGAAAGTAACGAAGGAAATAGCCGGATGAACCGGTTACCTCCCACAGCGGGAAAATCGGGAGCGCACGCTCCTAATTCGTGGGGCCTATGCTAGTGACTGCGCGGTTAAAAAGCTTTGAAGCGGATCACAGTTGAAAAGGATTTCTGAAAGCGCTTTCAATGTTTGGCGAGAAAATTGGCCCACTTGGGGCCAATCCATCGCTCAGGCCACAGACTCCCGGCGTACCAGTTCCGCTTCAAACTTGAGCGCCAAGCCCTCCACCGGCTTGTGATCCAGCAGGCGCAAGGCCAGCTCCGCGGCCCGCTCTCCCATCTCCTCGATGGGGTAGCGCACCGTGGTGAGCTTGGGATAGATGTAACGGGCATAGGGGATGTCATCGAAACCGACCACCGAGACCTGTTGCGGTATCTTGTAGCCCCGCTCCAGCAGGCAGGAGATGGCACCCGCCACCATGGCATCATTGAAGCCCAGCACGGCCGTGAAGGAGACGCCGCGCTCCAGCAGCTCGCTCATGGCCACATAGCCCCCCTTCTCGTCGGCGAAGGCGCGACCGATGAGGGCGGGATCCAGCTCGATGCCAGCCCGTTGCAGGGCGACACGATAGCCGGCCATCCGCTGCTGGCCGTCGACGAACTCCTCGTCATCCGAGGTGATGAAGGCGATCCGGCTGTGTCCCGCATCCAGCAGGTGCTGGCAGGCCGTGGTGATGCCCGCCTGGTTGTCGAGCCAGACGCAGCGCTCCTCGCAGCCCGGCACCTGGCGATTGATGAAGACGATGGGGGTGGACCCCGACGCCAGCTCGCTCAGCTCCTCGTCCGGCAGCGCCTTGCTGTGCAGGATCAGGGCGTCACACTGGCGTTGCAGCAGCGCCTGGATGGCGTGACGCTCCCGGGCCGCGTCGTGGTTGCCGGAGACCACTATGGTGAACTTGTTCGCCTTGTCGACCATGCTCTCGATGCCACGCATCATCTGGGCGAAGAAGGGGCCACCACAGAGATCCCCAACCAGGACACCGATGCAGTTGGAACGCTTGCTTACCAGGGCCTGGGCGAAGCTGTTTGGACGAAAACTCAGCTCCTTCATGGCCGCGAGCACGGCCTCGCGCTTCTCGGGTGCAACCTGCGCCGTGTTGTTGATGACTCGCGACACCGTCGAAATGGACACATTCGCCAGCTGAGATACGTCTTTGATCGTTGCCACTCTAAATTCCTTTGTTGGGGAAGCCTGTCTGTGTTGATCGGGCATTATATCGAACCAGTCAGACCAAGACGCGGCGCCCGATCACCTGACAGGTTTCCTTTTGTAACAAAGCTTAAGGGATAATAACCATTCTGAGGCAAGAATGGGAGGCAGTCGCTGACACGACTGCCCCCGCACTCAATAGGCGTGATTGAGCTCGCGTTCCGACATGAAACGCAGGGGTTGCTGCAGCTTGTGCTGGTAGATGAGATCGAAGGAGAGCACGTTCTGGACGTAGTTGCGTGTCTCCCGATAGGGGATGCTCTCCACCCAGACATCCATCGGTTTGTTCGTGCTCTGTTCCCGCCAGCGTTTGACCCTGCCGGGGCCCGCATTGTAGGCCGCCGCCGCCAGGATCCGGTTGCCGTCATACACGTCCAGCAGCCGCTTGAGATAGGCGCTGCCGAGGCGAATGTTCATGGCCGGGTCGAACAGCTGCTGCTCGTTGCGATAGGGTACTCCCAGCTTGCTGGCGGTCTCTCTCGCGGTGGCTGGCATCAGCTGCATCAGGCCACGCGCCCCGACCGGCGACTGCGCCAGCGGATAGAGGGCGCTCTCCTGACGAGAGATGGCATAGAGCAGGCTGGTGTTCATGGTGCGCTCCTGCGCCATCTGGGAGAAGGTACGCTTGAGGGGCAAGGGGAAACGCAAGTCCAGCGCATCCCAGGCCTCGGCCCGGATGCTGGAGAGGATCGCCAGCTCGTGCCAGCCCTGGTTGAGGGCGATATGACCGAACTCCAGGCGCTGGGCCACGGGGTTGCGATCCATGTTGTGGATCCACTCAGAGCGCGCCGCCGTGATCTCGTTCATCGCCAGCAGCTCGCGCACCCGCACCAGGAAAGGCCAGCGGCTGCTGGCGGTGCGCCAGTCCGGCACCTTGTGCCCCACGCTCTGGTTCTTGATGCGATAGGGCACACCGGTGCGCTGCGCCGCCATGAAGCCATAGAAGCCGCGCAGATTGGCGGTCTCGAGATAAAGCTCCCGCGCCGGTTTTTGCCGCCCCTGCACCTCCAGGGAGCGTGCCAGCCAGTAGCGCCAGCGATCCTCCTTCTGCAGTGCCATGGGCATCCGCTTGACCCAGCCTTCGAGGCCGCGCCAATCCTGCTCCCAGATGGCGAGGCGTGCCCGCAGCTCCACCAGCTCGGCATCCTTCATCCGCACCAGGGTCGCGTCCAGCCAGCTGCGCTGGGCGGTGGATCTGTCCAGCAGCAGGCGGCGGGCGGCGGCCCGCTCCACCCGAGCAACCTCGGCCTGGTTCAGGCCGAAGCGGCGTTTCATCTCCCCCAGCTGGCGCAGGGCGGGCTCGGGTTGCTCGTTGGCATAGCGGGCCAGGCCCAGGGAGAGCAACTGCCTCGACTGCGGCGCCGTCGTGAAATAAACCGGGTTCATCACCCTGGCCGGTTGCTCAAACAGGGCAATCATCTGATCCCCATAGGATTTCAGACTCCCCCCCAGCTGGGCGCCGAGGTGGCGGATGAGATTGGGGTTCTGCGCCTCGAAAGCCAGGTTCATCCGCTGCCAGATCTTCTCCTGGGTGCGCAGGCCTGCCTGCTGCCAGAGCTGGAACAGGGGATCGCAGGCATCGGGCCTGGACTGGCCGCTCAGCCAGAGCTTGCCCGCTTCCTGCAGGGCCTCGCTCTTGTGGCCGGTGTAGTAGCGGGCCTGGTAGTGCATGCAGAGCAGATCGGTGGAGTTCGGCTTGGCCGGGTAGAAGCGCAGGAATTGGGACCACTGCTGGCTCTGGGCCAGGTAGGTGAGGTAAGCGCGCTCCAGACGGTTGGACTGGGGGGTATCCCCGTGCTGGCGGATGAAACGGGTCACGTCGTTGTAATCTGCCGCCCCGGGCCGGAACGCCAGCTGGTAGTAATCCAGATAGGGCAGCAGCGGATAGTGGTTGAGACGGGCGCGGATCTGCTGGAAGCGCTCCTGATCGTTGGCACGCACGGCGTCATAGCCCTCACGATAGAGGGACTGCTCCATGGTTTGCGCAAAGACGGGTGCCACAAGCCCTGGCACGCACAGCGCCGAAAAGATGATTCCCTGCACGGCTTTCACGAAAGGCATTCTCCCTTAAGAAGAGGCATAACCACCGCCCGTTGGCGGTGGTGAGATACCTTCATTCTACCCGTTAAATATGGGCGCTACGCCACACTATTTTTGTCGGCAGGAGCAGCGCGATCATGGCGGGTCAGGCGGCTGATGTAGCGCTCCAGATAGGGCACGGGCAGCGGCTTGGAGGCGAGATAGCCCTGGAAGAAATGGCAGCCCTGCGCCTGCAGGAATTCCAGCTGCTGGCGGGACTCGACCCCCTCGGCCGTCACGTTGAATCCCATGTGGCGGGCCATGGCGATCACCGCCTCGACGATGGCCATGTTGTCACCATCCTTGGGGATGTCCTGGATGAAGGATCGGTCGATCTTAAGTTCATCGGCGGGCAGCCGTTTGAGGTAGCTCAGGGAGGAGTAGCCCGCACCGAAATCATCGATGGCGAAGCTGATGCCAAGGGTCTTGAGCTCGGCCATCTTGCTGATGGTGTCCTCCGCATGGCCGAGCACCACGGACTCGGTGATCTCCAGGTTCAGACAGGAGGGGTCCATGCCGGTGGCGGCCAGCACATCGTGAATGCGATCGACGAAATCGTGGGCATGGAACTGCTTGGCACTGACGTTGACCGACAGCTGGGGCACGTGGATCCCGTTCTCCTCCCAGGAGACATATTGGGTACAGGCCTCATGCAACACCCAATTGCCGATGTCGACGATGAGATCCGTCTCCTCTGCGATGGGGATGAACTCCGCAGGAGAGACCAGGGCCCGCCCCGGCGGCTGCCAGCGGATAAGCGCCTCCACCCCGATGATGTCACCCCCTTCGACCATGTGCTGGGGTTGATAGTGGAGGGTCAGCTCCTGATTGTTGAGGGCACTGCGCAGTTCGTTGTGAATGAGCAGGCGCCGATCAGCCTGCAACTGCATGGAAGCATCGAAGAAACGCCGCGTCTTGCGGCCCGCCGACTTGGCCTGATACATGGCGGTGTCGGCCTGCTTGAGCAGGTCCCCGGCTTCCTGCTCCCGGCCAGGGAACAGGGTGATACCGACGCTGGCTCCGATGTGCAGCACCTGGCCGCCGTGACTGTAAGGGGCGGCAATCTCCCCGATGAGCCGCTCCGCGATGAGGTCGGCCTGCATCTCGGCCTGGGGCGGGCTGATGGAGAGGCCGGGCAGCAGCAACACGAACTCGTCACCACCGAGTCGGGCCAGACAATCCCCCTGTCGCACCAACCGCTTGAGGCGGCTCGCCACCTCCTTGAGCAACCAGTCGCCAGTGGCATGACCCAGGGAGTCGTTGATGGTCTTGAAGTGATCGAGATCGATGAACAGCAGGGCACCGATCAGGTGCTCGCGGCTCGCCTCCGCAAACGCCTGGGCCAGGGTCTCATGGAGCTGACGGCGATTGGGCAAACCGGTCAGCTCGTCGTAATAGGCGAGATCCTGGATGCGGCGCTCCGCCGCCTTACGCTCGGAGATGTCTTCGAAGAAGATGACATAGTGGCTGATGCCCCCCTTGTCATCCTGGACCGGCGTGACGATTTCCCACTGGGGATAGACATGGCCGTCGGCGTGCAGACGCAGGGTCTCCCCCTGCCAGCGATCCAGGGCGTTCAGCTCATAGCCTAGCCCCCCGAGACCGGACCAGAGGTCGTTGCCAAGGTGCAGGCCTATCACTCCCTGGCTGTCGAAGCCGGTGATCTGGCTGAAGGCGTAATTGACCCGCAGGATCTTGAAGTCGGGATCCGTGATGATGATGCCTTCATGGGTTTCGAACGCCACCGCAGAAAGCCGCATCAGAGCGTCGCTCTGCAGGCGCTCCAGCTCGGCCACCATGCGCACCGAGAAGATGGTCAGCACGGATCCCAGATCGGCGGTCTGGGTCTGGTTCGGGAACAGCAGGGCGAGATGGCCCAGGATCTGGCCACTGCGATCCAGCAGTGGCTGGGCGTAGTAGTGCTGGCCCGGGGGCAGGCAGGTGCAGCCGATAAGAGGTTCACTCACGGGGGTCGCACTGGTGACGCCCTGCCTGTAGAGCTGCTGGCAGGGCATGTCAGCCAGGGCATACTCCTTGAAGTCGATGCCGTGGCTCGCCAGCACCCTGAGCCGGTCAAGGCCCACTCGTTCCGTCAGCCAGACCGCGTTGGCCCCCAGAATATGGGCGAGCTCGTTGACCAAGGTATGACAGAAATCGAGGCCAGTCCTCGCGGAGAGCGCCTGCGCCAGCTGAGCCAGCAAGGGCGCCTGCAGCAGAGGAAGTGGCGGAGTGATGCCGGCTGACGGCTCGGCGCGGCTCACGGCATTGTGGGACATCTCCAGCGGTGCCAGCCAGCCGCAGCAGAGCTGCTGGGCCGGCACATACTGGCCGTACCAGAGCACATGATGCACAGTGCCAGCCTCATCGCAGAGGTGGCCGATGAACTGACCGGGTTGGCCCGAATGGTGGAGTCTTGCGAGAAAATCGGCGAAACCGGCTTCATCTTCTTTTGCCAGTTGGCGGGCCCAGGGATGAGCCCCTTCCTCCTGCCAGGGCTGGCAAGAGAGATGATCAGACAGGCTCCACTGCTCATGCTGCCGATCATAAAACCACATCATCTGGGTGGCTTGTTGCTTCATTTACGACTCCAACACTACAACCACGTTATCCACCCCGACACATGCAGAAAAGCATGTCCGTTTGTGCGCATATCACCACCGGCGCATGGCAATCCTTTTGCGATGCGATAAACGATGTGGGTAGAGAAAATGCGAGACTGAGCGGTGAAAACCAGACATCGGGTCGACACAAGGCGCTGCCAAGGGAGGGACAGAAACGATCCTATTCGCGCATACTGCCTGCCCGTTTCGTTGAGCTCAAGCGGTTTTTGGCATGAAACGGGAAAAGCTCACAATTTAGGGATTGCCGGATCACCAAGGGGATGTTTTGTGACGCATGTCACATTTTCATCCAGCTACATGGGTAATCTGAGGGTGAAGACACAAGCAAGACGACCCGAAGGGGGCCAAGTATGAAAATCGAAATGACCAGTAAAATCATCGACATTACCCCAGCCATCCGCGAGCGCATTGAATCCCGTTTTGAAAAGCTCGAGCGTCTTCAGGTGCCTCTTATCACACCCCATGTGATCATTTCCAAAGAGCGTTTGATGTATATCGTCGAGGCCACCGCCGGCATTCCCAACGGCAAGTTGTTTGCGCAGGCAGAGCACGAGGATCTGTATGCCGCCATCACGGATCTGGGCCAGAAGCTGGAGCGCCAGCTCAATCGCCACATCGAAAAACCCCTCGCTCGCCGCGCGGCGGTCGTAGGCAAGGACGTTCCCGAGGTGGACGAAGCCGACGCCTGATCCAGACTGTTATCTCTTCATTAATGCAAAAAGGCGGGTCATCCCGCCTTCTTGCATCTTGTTCCTGTGCCTCTGGCATCAAGCCAGCCAGCGCAAGCGTGCATCCACTCCGCGCGTCAGATCATCCAGCAACGGCAGCATGAGCAAGGGATCCTCGTCTCTTGGCTGGGAAGCCAGCTTGCCTTGCCAGCGTTCCCGCCCAAGCGCCGAGAGATTGTCATACACCGCGGGATCCAGCGCCGGTGTCCGGTTGACCAGCGGAGGGGATCGCAGCGCCAGCCAGAGCCGCACATCGGCCATGCAACCCCCCTGCTGCAGACGCTCGTTGAGCGCACCGGCGTCTGACTCCTGCAGATCTCCCTGCAAGGCGGCCTGGGGCATCAGGCCGAAATGGGTACGCCATGCCTGCTCTTGCTGCGGCGCCGCCGGCGCGCCCCCAAACCAGGGTTGCTCCTCGACCGCGTCGGTCAGTAGCGCCAGGTGCAGCCGGAAGTCGGCCCTGTCTCCCTGGCGGAGATCCTGGTTGAGCCGCTGGCCCAACTGGGCTTCATCGACGAGCAATCGATCACGAATCGCACTGGGCAGCATGAGATAAATCTTGGAAATGAAGGTTTCATTGCTTATCGGCCGTGAACCCAATCCTTTAAGCATTAAAAATCCCTGCCAAGGGGTTCACAAGCGCGACAGATCTGTTAGTATGCGCCTCGCACTTGGGGAGGGGTTCCCGAGCGGCCAAAGGGATCAGACTGTAAATCTGACGGCTCTGCCTTCGAAGGTTCGAATCCTTCTCCCTCCACCATTTTTCTGAAGACCCGGCCTCGCGCCGGGTTTTTGCTTTTCCGGGCCATCTCAATCCCGCCCTGCCAGACAGCACCATGAAAAACGGGAGGCCTTGGCCTCCCGTTGTTGTGCTCATGCCTTCACAGGGTGAAGCGATAGAAGATGTCTACCGCCTGGGCCACCCCGCTCATGGCCTGCAGATAGAGCCTGGGCATCAGCTCGTAGCGCAGCTTGAACTCGGCGATGGGGCTGAACACCCCGACGCCGTACTGGAACTGCAAGCCGGGCAACAGGTAGGCAGACAGGGTCACCTGGGTATCGTCACCGCTCCCTGCGGTGTCGAGTGCCACATCGCTCATGCCAAGGGACTCCCCGATACTGGAGACCACGCCACTGGCCTGGCTCACCGCCCCTGCCACCAGCAGGCCGTTGAAGCCGCCATCCTCACCACTGGTCTGCAGCCCCTTGCCGCGCAGCAGGTAGGAGAGCTGCTCGGACTGCGCCATCTGCGGCTCGGAATAAACGGTGATCTTCGGCTTGGCCGCCGGCCCAGTCACCCGAACCCCGACGGTCACATTATCCTCTATGGTATCGGGATCCCGGTAGGCCTCGATGTTGAGATAGGGCTGATCGATGGGGCCGGAGAAAAGGATCCGCCCCTCCTTGATGATGAGGTTCTGACCATAGGCCTTGAAGCGCCCATCCTTGAGTTCCAGCTGACCATTGCCCGCCAGCGGCTTGGAGGGATCCTGGCGAATGCCGAGCGCTCCCGTCACCTTGGTCTTGAGCCCCATGGCCTCCAGCCGGACATCGTCACCGAGGCGGATGGCGAGCTTGATCTCCATCGGCAGGGGCGCCGTCTTGGGCACCGGCGGCAGATCGTCATAGATGACGGTCACATCATCTGAGACCGCTACCGCACTCTCCGGCAGTGTCTTGACCAGGATGCGCGACCAGGGGATGTCCACCTGACCGCTGACCCTGGTCTCCTCTCCCAGGGAGATGGCGATGTCCGGCGTCACCCTGACCCGGCCCATTCCCGGGTATTGGGCTTCCAGATCCTTGCCTTTGATGGTGAGGCTGCCGGTCACCGGCAGCCTGGCCCAGCTCAGCCAGCCCCCCAGCGTGAGCGGCCCCTTGCCCACCAGCATGGAGCCGTCGAGTTCGGCCCGGTTGCCGTCTATCTTGAGGCGGGTCACCAGCCTGGAGAGGGTCACCATGTCGGAGTGGGTCTGCACCTCCCCCTCCAGCAGGTTCAGCTCACCGTACAGCAGGGGCGCGGCCAGGGTGCCATCGAAGCGGGCATCGGCCGAGATGATCCCCTGCAGGGAGCGCACCTCGGGGATGAGGGGAGCAAAGGTCGTCAGCTTGAGATCGTCAAACTTGAGCTGACCCGATAATTGGCCACGGCCAGCAGGTTCGCGGATCAGCAGGTCGGTGTCGATATTGCCGATCTGTCTGGAGGCGAAATCGACCCGGATGGCGGCCTGCTGGCGCTCGAAGTCCAAGCCCAGCTCGAGGCGCTGATACTCGGTCTTGAGCTCGTCGGCCACGAAGGTGCCCGGCGTGGTGCGCACTGTGGCGTGCAGGGTCGGCTGATTGCCGCGCCAGCTGGCGCGCCCGTCCGCCGACAGTACCGCCAGCCAGCGGAAGTTGTCCGGCAACCAGGGACGCAGCCGCTTGAGGTCGAACTCGCTCAAGGCAAACTCCAGGCTCCCCTGGGCGGCCGAGATTTGGCTGCCCTTGACACAGAGGCTGGCCTTCTGGGAGCCCAGGCAGAGATCCCCCATGGTCAGCTGCTGCCTGGCCAAGTCCAGATCCAGGGACCAGGGGGCGGACAGGGTCCAGCGTTTGAGGGGGGTCTTCAGCTTGAGCTCGGAGAGGGCGCCACGCCAGCGATCCCCGCGCAGGCTGCCATTCAGGCTCAGATCCGCCGCCACCGGATCCCCCTTCATGGTCAAGGTGAGTCCGTGGCGGTCGAGATCGCCACTCAGGTTCAGGGCTATCTGGGAGAGCGTGGTCGTCCCCTGCACCAGGCTGGCCACCGTCAGGGCCAGCTCGCCGGCCGGCTTGTCCCCCACCAGAGCATTGCCCTTGATGGCCGTCTTCTTGAACACGGTTCCCGCATAGGCGAGGCGGCTCGAGGCCAGATCCACATTCACCCTCGGTGCCTGCTGGTTGCCGGTGACACGCACCTGTCCCTTGAGATCACCGCCGAGACCGGGGTAGATGCCGCCGAGCTTGGGGGCATCTACCTGGGCATCCAGCTTCCAGGCCTGGGCGGTGAGCGACCCCTTGGCCTGCAACTGGTTGGGGCCGCTTTGCAGCGCCAGGGCCGGGATGGTCCACTCCATCTTGTCGTTGCCGCTGAGAGATCCCTTGAGCGCCAGGGGATACTGGTTGAGCTTGCCGTCGACCTTGAGCTCCGGCAGCGCCAACTGCCAGTGGCCCGCCTCGTCCAGCTCGAAGCGGCTGGCTATCTTGCCCGCCAGCGTCCCCTTGATCTCGGGCACCAGCTCGGCCGGGTTGATCCCCTTGAACTCGGTGGTGCCCTGCCACTGGACGCCCTTGCGCCATGCGAGCTTGCCATCGAGCTTGAACTCCCCCTTCAGGGCATTGAGCAGCAGTTCGACCCGACTCAGCTGGCCGAGATCCCCCTTGCCCGAGAGCGCCACCTTGAAGGGGGGCACGTCCGTCCCCTTGCCGGCGGTCTTGAGCGCAAACTGATAGCCCGAGAGCTTGCCCTTGGCGCTCAGGGTGCCCTTGTCCAGCCGGTAGCTGGGCTCATCCTTGACGGGCTTGTGAAGGGGCCATGCAAGGCTCTTCCAGTCCAGTGCCAGATCGAAGGGCAAGTCGGGATCCAGCGTCGCCAGCGTCCCCTTGAGATTGGCGGTGACCGGTCCCTTGGCCTTGAGCGCCAACCCCAGCTTGCCCACGGAGCCCTCCAGGATCAGGTTCGCCTGCTCCCCCTTGAACTGGTTCTCCAGCAATCCCTTGCGGGCTTTGGCATCCAGGGTCAGGGCGAGGGGATAATCCGAGGTCAGGGTGGCATGGCCCTTGAGCACCAGATCCGCCATGGCGTGGCGCAAGGAGAGCTCGCGCACGTCGATACGATCATCCTGAGCACGGGCCGACAGTTGCAGGGTGTCGAGTCCCTCGACCAGCTCCCCTTGCTGGTAGCGAACCCGGGTCGCCGCGAGCCCTTCCAGCTGGATGGGGAATGGCAGGCGGATCTCGGGCAGCAGGATGGGCTCGGGCTTGCTCGCGGCCTTCTCCTTGCCGCTCTTGTCAGCCAGGCTCTCCTCGGACGGCTTGCCCGCCGTCAGAGAGGAGTCCTTCTCCTGCTTGTTCGGTTTGTCCTGCTTGTCAGCGGCAGCCTTGTTCTGCACCGGCTTGGCGGGTTTCTTCCCTTTGTCGGCAGGCGTTTTGCTGGCGGCAGCCTCCTTGGGGGCCTCTGCCAGCACTATGTCGAGATCATCGAGCACGGGCCCGCGCACGATGAGCCCCTTGCGATCCAGGGTGGCGCCTATCTCCAGATCCTTGAGGGTCACCCCAACACCGGGCACGGCCAGGTCCAAATCCGTCACCTTGAGGCTGTCCACCTGGATGCGCAGTGGCAACGGGCGCCAGACGAAGGGCTCGGTGGGCTCTTCCGGCACAGGCTCAGACTCGGCGACCTTCACCACCGGGCGGGTGACCGTCAGGGACTTGATCCAGAGCTTGCCCTGCAGCAGCTTGCCGAGATCCCAGTCCAGCACGGCCCGCTCCACCGTGACGTCCACCAGCTCGTCCTGCCAGCCGACCCCTTCCAGGGTCCAGCCATAGCCGAGCTGGCCCGCTACCAGCTCCCCCTTGAGGGAAGGCAGCGCCCCTTTGGCCTGCTGCCACAGCCACTTGTTGCCCTGATGGGTGAAGCCCAGCAGGCTGACACCGATGAGCAGCAGGAAGACAAGCCCCATGAGCCACAAGAAAATACGCTTTACCCAGATCACAGCGCAGACCCCCGCGAAAGAGGCAGCCGCAGCGGCCAGGAGAAATAAAAACGAGGATGAGTGGGTTCAAACCGGATCATAATTCGGGCCCCAGCGCGAAATGCAGCCGCAACGGCTTGTCCTCCTCGGAGATGGCCACCGCCAGGTCGAGCCTGACCTGGCCGATGGGCGTCACCCAGCGCACCCCCACCCCGGTGCCTATCTTCCAGGCTTCGCTGTAGTCGACGGTTGCCGTGCCGCCATCCACGAACAGGGCGCCGAGCCACTTCTCGCTGAAGCGGTAGTTGTACTCCAGGCTGCCCACACTGGTGTAGCGCCCGCCGGTGAGCTTGCCATCCTCGTCCTTCGGCGAGACGGTCTCATAGCCGTAGCCACGTATGGTCTGATCGCCACCAGTGAAGAAACGCAGGGAGGGGGGCACCAGGGAGAAGTCATCCCCTATGATGGCCCCCTGCTCGACCCGCATCAGGAAGCGGTGATCCTCTCCCAGGGTGCGCAACCACTTGCTGCGTCCCCACACCCGCATGAAGTTGATGTCCGAGCCCCAGTAAGGGCTGGAGAATTCCGTCGTCAGCTGCTGACGATCCCCCCAGTCCGGTACCAAGCCACCGCGCACCCGCAGCCGCGACCAGGAGACCCCGGGGATCAGCAGCAGACTGTTCCCCTCGTCGTTGCCCTGCACGTAGCGCTCATTCTCCAGCCGGATGAAGACGTCCCTGTCCCAGCTCTCCGGCCGCCGCTTCCAGCGGTGCACGCCGAAGGTGGCCAGATCGGATCGGGTATCGTTGTTGTCGGTGTACTGATAGCCGGCCTGCAGGGAGTAGTAGTCCCGCAGCGGGTTGCCGACCGGGATCTGGTAGTCGAAACTGAGCTCCGCCTCCGGGGCCGAGATCTTGGCGGTGCTGGAGAGGCTGTGGCCATAACGGTTGACCCAGGGCTTCTCCCAGGTGGCACTCAGGCGCGGCCCCACGTCCGTGGCATAGCCGATACCGGTTTCGATCTCGTGGTCGACCCGGTTCGAGAGGGTCACCTGCACCGGCACCAAGTTGCCCTCGGCCTGGCTGATCATGGGCTTGATGTCCACCTGCTTGAACAGCTTGGTGGAGGAGACGTCCTGGGACATCTCGGCCAGCCGGATCGCCAGATAGGGATCGCCACTCTTGATGTTGATGAGCGGCCGGATCAGGCGCAGGGCCTCCGGCGTCGCATCGTAGTGGATCTCGCCGAAGTGATAGCGGGGACCGGAGCGGAACAGGATATAGATCTCGGCCTTGCCCTGATCCGGGAAGACTTTCACCTGACTCTTGCTGATCTTGGCGTCAAAATAGCCCCGCGCCAGCCCCAGGCTGCCGAGATCCGCCTTGATGGACTCGTACTTGCCATGGTTGAGGGGATCCCCCTCCTTCAGGGGCAACTTGTCCAGCAGCTCGCTGTAGACCTCGTCGCTGCCCGCCTCCCCTTCCAGCAGAATGTCGAGGCGCGAGATGAGCACGGGCTCCCCCCGCGCTATCTCGATCACTACCCTGGCGGGGGATTTCTTGTCGCGAGTGAGGGTGATCTTCGGCTGGTAGTAGCCATAGACCTGCAGGGCTTTTTGCACGCTCTCGGTGATCTTGGCGCGGGCGGGACGATACTGGCGCTCCTGGTAGACCGGCAGGGCATTGAGATAGGCCTCGACGTTATCCTTCTGCTCCCCCTTGATGCCCTTGATCTGATAGGTCAGCTTGGCCGCCATGGCGGGGGTCATCAGCAGCCACAGAGAGAGGGCGAGCAGCAAGGTGCCGAGCCCGGGGCGACGGGTTCGCCCGGGTGAGGTGAACCCGGCAGGCAAAATAGGATGGCATCCTGTCAAACGTCAATTTCCCCGAATAACATAATTAAAAAACTGTTCGATTTAGAATGATAATGGGGCTCACTCCAGGCGAGCGCGGCTCATCCTAGCATAACCGCAGTCCCGAAATCCCCCTCTCCCCCGGGGCTGGCGTCCTCTTCCGGGGCCGCCTTTCACCTGGGCCTGACAGGAAAACAGTCCGCCAATGAGGGAAAGTGTGCACTCTCCCGGCAAGGGTCGTACAAAAAATCGGCACCCAGGTCCGATACCGGCAGCACCTTCCCATCGCCGCCCGTGACTCAGCTGCGCTCGCCACGCGACAGTCCCTGTCGGACGGCCCTGGACCTTGAGACCCAGGATCCCCTGGCAGACTTGACATCACCGTCTGGCGCCCCCATTGCCATATTCTGCTATTGAACAGGAAAATAAGTTTAAATCAACAACTTGAATAGGTGGCACTAAAGCTTCGTTCAATCCAATCGATTTATCCCGCTGCCACTGCCACCTTCCCTGCCCCACACTGATGTCATCAATCGCAGGAGAGATCCCATGCCCTTACGTAGCGAACAACTGGCTGATTACATAGCCGACCGACTCGAATTCGTCACCTTCCTGGCCTGTTGCAGTGCCCTGCTGGCCCTGTTGACCGGCATGAATGGCCAGCAGGCCCTGGCCTTCACCGCCCTCAACCTGCCCTTCGGGCTCGCCCTGCTGCTGGGCCTGGCCATGCTGGCACCGCTGCCAGCCCACTGGCGCCTGCCCGGGATAGTCCTGCTGCTGGTCGGTGGCGCCCTGCTCACCCTGCAGCTCGGCGGCGACTGGCTCAATCCCCTGGCCATCTGGAGCCTCTACGCCCTGCTGGGGCTGGAGATCCTCTGGCAGTCTCGCCCCAGGTCACGTCTGGCGACCCATCCCCGCGGCTGATGTGCCGCCGGCGGGGCTGACGCGCGCACCGAATTGGAGTACCCTTGCGCCCCCTTTACCCTCGCCGAGGAGCGTTCCGATGAAAAAAGCCTGTGCTCAGCACATCCTGGTCAAGACCGAAAAAGAGTGTCTCGAGATCAAGGAAAAACTCGCCAAGGGGGCCGACTTCGGCCAGATGGCCAAGCGCTTCTCCACCTGCGCCTCCGCCAAGCGCAGCGGCGATCTGGGGGAGTTCTCCAAGGGGGACATGGTCAAGGCCTTTGACGATGCCGTCTTCAAGGGGGAACTCCTGACCGTGCTGGGGCCGGTGCGCACCAAGTTCGGCTTCCACCTCATCAAGGTGCTCTACCGCAACTGAGGGCCCTCCCCGCGCCCCCTGCCCTGACAAGGGCTCGAACGGACCCTGGCCGCCGCCCTGCAGCGCCTGCGGCCCAGGGCGGCAAAAAGCGCCAAGATAAAGATAATTTACTAACGTTATCAGACAATTAAGTTTATCCTTCTGGGCATTGCTCCATCATAACCAGTGGATCCTGCATATGCACAGCTATTTGTGGTGGCCCCTGCTGGCCTGGTTGCTGCCCCTGGGGGGCGCCCTCGGCAGCCGGGCTCATCTCTGGCCCTGGTGGCTCGGTTTCGCCCTCTGCCTCGCGAGCGCCCTGATAAGCCTCTGGCTCCTGCTGCGCCTGCCCTGGCGCTACCGCAGCTCCCCCTGTCTGTGGGCCGATGCCTGGGGCATAGCCCCCCTGCTGCTGCCCCTGCTGTTTGTCGTTCAAGCGCTGCGCTCGCCGCTCACCAACGACGTCAGCACGGATCCCCATCATCCGCCCCGTCTGCTGTGGGCCGAGCAGCTGAGAACGACACAGGATCTCCCCGTCAATCCCCCTCCCTTGCAAGTTTTTCCCGGCAACCCCGGTCCTCTCTATACCCACGCCTCCCCGGCAGAGGTGCTCGCCGAAGCGGACGAGCTGATGACGGAGCTCGGCTGGCGGGTGCGCCCGAGCCCGGACGGCCTCGATGCCGTGGTCACCACCGGCTGGTTCGGCTTTGAGGATGACGTGGCGCTGCGGGTCTTCACCGGGCCGAAAGAGACCCGGGTCGACATGCGATCCGCCTCCCGTCAGGGGCGCAGCGATCTGGGGGTCAACCGGGCACGGATCCAGAACTTCCTGATCCGGCTCAACGAGCGGCTGGGGGGTGCCTACAAACCCAAGATGCAGAAAATGGAACAAGAGGAATAACATGCGCGTTGAGGTCAAGCCTGATCGGGAATATGCCTGGTTTATCCGCCCCTTTTTCTGGCTGCAGCAGCGCAACTACGGTCAGGTGCTGATCCCGGGCAAGTGCTGGGGCCGCTCGCCGCGCCTGTTTGCCGCCGTCGCCACCCTCTACGGCGTCATCAACCGCAAGCGCTCCCCCATAGACCCCGTGCTGCGCTCCCTGGTGACGGTGCGGGTCTCCCAGCTCAACTGGTGCCGCTTCTGCGTCGACATCAACGCCATGACCCTCATCAAGCGCGCCGGCTCCAGCGACAAGGTGGAGGCGCTGGCCCAGTGGCGCCAAAGCCCCCTGTTCGATGAGCGCGAGCGAGCGGTGCTCGACTACACCGAGGCCATGACGGGGCTGGACGGGGTGAGCGACGAGCAGGTCGCGCGGCTCAAGCCCTGGTTCGATGATGATGCCCTGGTGGAGCTGACCGGCCTCATCGCCTTCCAGAACATGTCGGCCAAGTTCAATGCCGCCCTCGACATCGCCCCCCAGGGCTTCTGCCAGTTGCCGGTGCAGCCCGAGCGCCCGGTGTCCTCCGACAGGGACGGCCAATGAGCCGGGGCCGCCTGCTGCTGTTGCTGGTGATGGGGAGTCTGGTCGGCGCCTTCTTCGCCTTCGATCTCGATGCCTACCTCAGCCTCTCCCGGTTGCAGGCCCACCAGGTGCAAGCCTCGGCCTGGGTGCAGGCGCACTTCGGCCAGGCGGCCCTGTTGTTCACGCTCCTCTACGTGGCAACCACAGCCCTCTCCCTGCCCGGCGCCGCCCTGCTGACCCTGGGGGGCAGCGCCCTATTCGGCGTCGGCTGGGGGCTGCTGCTGGTCTCCTTTGCCAGCACCCTGGGAGCCACCCTGGCCTTTCTCAGCGCCCGCTTCCTGCTGCGCGACTGGGTGAGCCGACGCTTCGGGGACAAGCTGGCCACTTTTGAGGCCGGCATGGCGAAGGATGGGGCCTTCTATCTGCTGAGCCTGCGCCTCATCCCCCTCTTCCCATTCTTTCTGGTCAACCTGCTGATGGGGCTCACCCCCATCAGAGTCAGTACCTACTACTGGGTCAGCCAGCTCGGCATGCTGCCGGGCACCTTCGTCTATGTGCTGGCGGGCAGCGAGCTCGCCACCCTCACCAGCACGGGCAAGATCCTCTCCCCCGGTCTGATGGCGGCCCTGACCCTGCTCGGCCTGATGCCCTGGCTGATGCGCTGGCTGCAACGCAGGCTCGCTCTGCGCCGGTTGCACACCCCCTATCGCAAACCGGCTCGCTTCGACTACAACCTGCTGGTGGTGGGCGCCGGTGCCGGGGGCCTGGTCACCAGCTACATAGCCGCCGCGGTCAAGGCCAGGGTGGCACTGATCGAGCAGCACAAAATGGGGGGGGATTGCCTCAACACCGGCTGCGTTCCCTCCAAGGCGCTGATCCGAAGCGCCCGCTTCGCCGTTGAACAGCGCAAGGCAGACGAGCTTGGCTTCAGCCCCAGTCAATCACAGGCCGATTTTGCCGCCGTGATGGCACGGGTAGCGACGGTGATCAAGGAGGTCGAGCCCCACGATTCGGTTGAACGCTATCAAGGACTGGGGGTGGAGTGCATCCAGGGCCGGGCCCGCCTCGTCTCCCCCTGGGAGCTGGAGGTGGACGGCAGACGCCTGAGCAGCCGCCACATCGTCATCGCCACCGGGGCCAGGCCTCTGGTGCCCAAGCTGCCGGGTCTCGAGCAGGTGCCCTACCTCACCTCGGACAGCCTCTGGCAGCTACGCGAACCTCCCCGCCACCTGCTGGTGCTCGGTGGCGGCCCCATCGGCTGCGAGCTGGCTCAGAGCCTTGCCCTGCTCGGCATTCCCGTCACCCTGGTGGAGCTCGCCGATCAGCTGCTGCCCCGGGAAGAGCGGGAGGTCGCCGAGGCGCTGGCCGAACAGATGACCCACGACGGCGTAACCCTGCTCACCGGCTGGCGGGCTGAGCGCGCCGACTATGAGCCCGCGGTTGAGGGCACTCTGCCTATCCGGCTGCAACTGCGCCGGGGGGAGGAAACACACCTGGTTGAGGGGGATCAGCTGCTGCTGGCGCTCGGCCGGGTGGCC
Source organism: Aeromonas sp. S2(2024) (assembly GCF_041402505.1). Lineage (NCBI taxonomy): Bacteria > Pseudomonadati > Pseudomonadota > Gammaproteobacteria > Aeromonadales > Aeromonadaceae > Aeromonas > Aeromonas sp. S2(2024). The sequence continues at coordinate 367,817 of NZ_JBGLRL010000001.1, read as the reverse complement.
AACGTCAGCGGCTTCGGGCTCGAAGAGCTGGGGGTGGAGCTGGCCCCCCGTGGCACCATAGCAGTCGATGGCTTCCTCGCCACCAACTACCCCAGCATACTGGCGGTGGGAGACGTCGCTGGCCCTTACCAGTTCACCCACTTCGCCGCCCATCAGGCCTGGTATGCCGCCGTCAACGCCCTCTTTGGCCAGTTCAGACGCTTCAAGGCTGACTACAGGGTGATCCCGGCGGCCACCTACACCAGCCCCGAGATTGCCCGGGTCGGCCTCAACCGCAAGGAGGCCGAGGCCCAAGGCATTCCCTTCGAGGCGACCCGCTTCAATCTGGCCGAGCTGGATCGCGCCATCGCCGACGGGGAGCGCCACGGCTTTGTCGAGGTGCTGACGGTGCCGGGCAAGGATAAAATCCTTGGCGCCACCATAGTGGGCGCTCACGCCGGCGAGCGGATCGCCGAATTTGTGCTCGCCATGCGCCACCGCCTGGGGCTTGGCAAGATCCTGGGCACCATCCACGCCTATCCCACCCTGATGGAGGGGAACAAATACGTGGCGGGCGAGTGGAAGCGGGCCCACCAGCCCACCCGCCTGCTGACCCTGCTGGCCCGTTATCACAGTTGGCGCCGCGGCGCCTGAGCCCACGAGACCCTCACCATGTTCAAGACCCGAGTTCGCGCCCTGCTCCGTCCCCTGCTCGCCACCGCCCTGCTGCTGACGACCCAGCTCCACGCCGCCGAGATGACCTGGCAACAGACCCTCGCCGAGGCGAAGGGCCAGCGCGTCTATTTCAATGCCTGGGGCGGCAGCCCGGAGATCAACGCCTACCTGGTATGGGCGGGTCAGGAGATTGAGCGCCAATACGGGGTCACCCTGGTGCAGGTGAAGGTGGATGACATAGCCCAGAGCGTCAGCCAGCTGCTGGCCAGCAAGCAGGCGGGCAAGACGTCGGACGGCCCCATCGACCTGCTCTGGGTCAACGGCGAGAACTTCAAGGTGCTCAAGGAGCAGGGGCTGCTGGGGGCCCCTTTCACCCAGGATCTGCCGAACATGGCCCTGGTGGACACCAAGTTGCCGGTGCACGAGGACTTCACCCTGCCGGTCGCCGGGCTCGAGGCCCCCTGGGGCATAGGGCAGCTCAATCTGATGGTCAACACGGAGGAAGTCACCACAGCGCCCACCTCGGCGGCCGAGCTGCTCGCCTGGGCCAAGGCTCATCCCGGGCGCTTCACCTATCCCAAGCCGCCCCAGTTCCATGGTTCCAGCTTTCTCAAGCAGATCTTGCTGGAACTGACCGATGATCCTGCGCCCCTCTATCGGGAGGCGAACGACGCCGACTTTGCCCGCCTCACGGCCCCGCTCTGGGTCTGGCTCGATCAGCTGCACCCCGTGCTCTGGCGCAAGGGCAAACTCTTCCCCACCAGCGCCGCCGAAACCAAACAGTTGCTCGATGACGGCGAGCTGGCCATGGCTATCAGCTTCAACCCGGGCGAGGCCCGGAGTTCGGTGCAAAACGGCACCCTGCCCCCTGCGGTGAGGGCCGTTGCCATGGCCAAGGGGGCCCTGACCAACAGCCACTTCCTCGCCATCCCCTTCAACGCCAGCGCCCGGGCCGGCGCCAAGGTGGTGGCCAACTTCCTGTTAAGCCCTGCCGCCCAGGCCCGCAAGGCGGATCCCGCGTTCTGGGGCGACCCCAGCGTGCTGCGCCAGGATGCCCTGCCGGGGAACAGCCAGCCGGCCCTGCGCTTCAAGGCGGTGGCCGAACCCCATCCCAGCTGGCAGACCCGGCTGGAAGCGGTCTGGGCCGAACGCTACGGCCACTAGACCATGAGCATCCGGCCCTGGCGCCTCCTCTTTCTCCTGCTGTGCGCCCTGTCGCTGGCCGCGCCTGTCGCCAGCGGTCTGCTGCTCCTGCTGCTTGAAGGCCTGGCCAAAGGCCATGTCAGCCTGCTGCTCGCCCAGCCCGGGCTCTGGTACTCGATGGGCCTGAGCCTCTGGGTGGCGGGGGCCTCCACCCTGGGGGCCCTGCTCTTCACCGCCCTGCTGCTCGCCCGGGGGGAGGGGCGCCCCTGGATGCGCTGGCTGCGTCGCCTGCTCTCCCCCTTGCTGGCCCTGCCCCACGTCGCCTTCGCCATCGGCGTGGCCTTCCTGCTCGCCCCCTCCGGCTGGTTGTTGCGCCTGATCTCCCCGGCACTCACCGGCTTTGACTTGCCGCCCGACTGGCAGACCCTGAGAGATCCCTGGGGGCTCGGCCTCATCCTGGCGCTCATCTTGAAAGAGACCCCCTTTCTGCTGCTGATGGCGCTCTCGGCCCTCGACCCTGCCCGAGTCAGCCGCCAGCAGTGGCTTGGGCAAACCATGGGCTTCAGCGGGCCGCAGATCTGGTGGCGCCTGCTGCTGCCCGCGCTCTGGCCCGCCCTGCGCCTGCCCCTCTATGCGGTGGCGGCCTATGGCCTGGGGGTAGTGGATCTCGCCCTGCTGCTGGGGCCCGATGCGCCAGCTCCCCTGGCGGTGCGGCTCTGGCTCTGGTATCAGGACCCGGACCTCCAGTGGCGCGGGGCCAGCGCCAGCGGCGCCCTGCTGCTGCTGGCGCTCAACCTCTTGCTGCTCGCCGCCCTGCGGCTGCTGGAGTGGAGCCACGGGGCGCTTGGCAAGGCCCACTGGCTGGACGGCAGGCGCAGCCTCCCCTCGCCCTGGCCCGAGCGCCTCACCCGGGCAGGGGTCTGGGTCCTGCTCGCCATCAACCTGCTGGTGCTGGCCTCCCTGCTGCTCTGGTCCCTGGCCCGGCGCTGGTCCTTCCCCGCGCTCTGGCCCAGCGAATGGAGCGGCCACCACTGGCTGGCGCTGCTGCCCACCCTGGGGCCCCTGCTGTGGCAGAGCCTGTGGCTGGCCCTGCTCTGCGCCGGCCTCTCGCTGCTGCTGGCGGTGCTCGCCCTGGAGGCGCAGCAGGGCCGCCGCCCCCACCACAGCCAGTGGCCGCTCTGGCTCATCTGCCTGCCGCTGCTGCTGCCCCAGGCCAGTCTGCTGTTCGGACTGCGCCTGCAGCTCGACTGGTTCGGCGGCGTCGACGGCATAGGTCCGGGCTGGGTGCTGTGGAGCCAGCTGCTGTTTGTCTTCCCTTATGTCTATCTCTGCCTGCACGGCCCCTATCGCCAGTTCGACGATCGCCTCACCCGGGCGGCACTCTCCCTCGGGGCCAGCCCCTGGCGCGCCTGGTGGCAGGTGAAGGGGCCGCTGCTGGCGCGGCCGCTGCTGTTCGCCTTCGGGGTCGGTGCGGCGGTGAGCCTGGCCCAATACCTGCCCACCCTGCTGTTTGGCGCAGGCCGCGTGGTCACCATCACCACCGAGGCGGTGGCCATCGGCAGCGGCCTCAACCGGCGACTGGCTGGCCTCTATGGCCTGCTGCAACTGCTGTTGCCACTCTTCATCTACGGCCTGGTGCTCTGGCTACCTCGCCGTATCAACCCCGCACTGAGGCATTGATCATGCTGCATACCACCGAGCTCACCCTCTACCTGGATGACCAGCCCCTGCTGGCGCTGCCCCCTCTGACGGTGGCACCCGGCGAGGTGCTGACCCTGATGGGCCCGAGCGGCTGCGGCAAGAGCTCCCTGCTGGCGGCTCTGGCGGGGGTGCTGCCCCCTGGGCCTATCCGGCTGGCGGGGGAGATAGGGCTCGGCGAGCGGCTGCTCACCCCCCTGGCGCCCCAGGCGCGGCGCATCGGCATGCTGTTTCAGGACGATCTGCTGTTTGCCCATCTGACGGTGGCAGAGAACCTGATGTTCGGTATGCCGGCGCATCTCAGGGGGATGGGGGCGAGACGGGCCTGCGCCCTCGAGGCGCTGGCAGAGGTGGGGCTGGAGGGGCAGGCGGACAAGCTGCCGGGCCAGCTCTCCGGCGGTCAGAAGGCGCGCGTCAGCCTGCTGCGGGCCCTGCTGGCAGAGCCAGAGGCCCTGCTGCTGGACGAGCCCTTCTCCCGGCTGGACAAGCCGCTACGCGCGGCCTTCAGAACCCTGGTGTTCGAGCGGCTCAAGACACTCGGCATACCCGCCCTGCTGGTCACCCACGACGAGGAGGATGCCCCGGGGGCTATCCTGACACTCACCACTCCCTGCTTGACCAAAGAGGACTCCGACCTTGTTTGACCGCCACCTGATCCCCCTCATTCGCCGCCCTCTCCAGCTGCTGGCCGCCCCCCTGTACCGGGCCGGGATCAGTGCCAACCAGATAAGCCTCATCGGCTTTGCCGTCGGCATGCTGGCGCTACCGCTGCTGGCACTGGGCTGGCACGGCTGGGCCCTCGCCGCCATCCTGTTCAACCGGCTGCTGGACGGCCTGGATGGGGCCGTGGCGCGCCAGACCGGGATCACCGACTGCGGCGGCTTCCTCGACATCAGCCTCGACTTCATCTTCTATGCCGCCGTGGTGCTGGGCTTTGCCCTCGGTGCCCCCACCAACGCCCTGCCCGCCGCCACCCTGCTGTTCGCCTTCATGGGCACGGGCTCGAGCTTTCTCGCCTTTGCCATCATGGCGGGCAAGCGCGGCATCGAGAATCCGGTCTACCACCACAAGTCCCTCTACTATCTGGGCGGCCTGACCGAGGGGAGCGAGACCATCGCCCTGTTCGTGCTGATGTGCCTGTGGCCCGCCGCCTTCGCCCCGCTCGCCTATGGCTTTGCCCTGCTCTGCGCCATCACCACCCTGACCCGGCTCTGGAGCGGCTACCACACCCTGCGTTGAGAGGAGAGGGGCCTGTCGGCGAATTCAGCGGCTGATGAATATGGCCCCCCAGGCCCTGCACTGAGCACTTGCGCATGGACGCCAATGTTTTACCATGACGACACTCTTTTTCAGGCTCACGAGAACCATATGCGTCGCCTTCTCCTCACCCTTTCCCTGTTCCCTCTGCTGTATGGCTGCAGCAGCACACCGGCCCCCAAGCCCGTGGTCAAGCCGCAGCCCCAGAGCGCCTTCATCAATCAGACGCCGCCGAGCAAACCTTTCTACCAGCAGGGGGTCAGCAAGGGAGACTTCGCCAACCGCAGCAACGTGGATCAGTTCGTGCAACGCATGGTCGACAAGCACGGCTTCAACGGCGCCGAGCTGCATCAGGTGCTGGCCCAAGCCGAACGCTACGACTGGATCATCCGGCTGATGGACGCCCAGGCGCCCACCACTACGCAGCCCACAGGGCCGACCGGCGCCTGGAATCGCTACCGCGCCAAGTTCATCACCCCGGACAATGTGCAAAACGGCGTCAGCTTCTGGCGTGAGTACGAGAGCGAGCTCAATCGGGCGCAGCAGATCTACGGGGTGCCCCCCGAGATCATCGTCGGCATCATAGGGGTAGAGACCCGCTGGGGCCGGGTGATGGGCAAGACCCGCATCCTGGATGCCCTGGCGACCCTGGCATTCGACTATCCGCGCCGGGCAACCTTCTTCACCGGCGAGCTGGAGGCCTTCCTGGTGATGACCCGGGATGAGGGCATGGATCCCACCGAACCCAAGGGCTCCTACGCCGGCGCCATGGGCTATGGCCAGTTCATGCCGTCAAGCTTCCGCAGCTATGCGGTGGACTTCAACGGCAATGGCCACACCAATCTGTGGGATCCGGTGGATGCCATCGGCAGCGTGGCCAACTACTTCAAGGCCCATGGCTGGGAGAAGGGGCAACCGGTGGCGGTACGCGGTCAGGGCCAGCTGCCCGGCTATGAGCACGGCTTCCAGACCCGCTACCCGGTCACCATCCTGCGCGGGGCAGGGCTGGCCCCCACAGCGTCGCTCGGCAACCACAAGGAGGCGAGCCTGCTGCGCCTGGACGTGGGCACCGGTTATCAGTACTGGTACGGCCTGCCGAACTTCTACGCCATCACCCGCTACAACCACAGCACCCACTACGCCATGGCGGTGTGGCAGCTGGGTCTGGCGGTCAGGGATGCCAGAGGCGGCTACTGAGCCAGCCCCACCCTACGAAAACGGGCCCATCGGGCCCGTTTTGCTATTCGTTTTCCAGCAGCCAGCGCTTGAGCAGAGCAGCCAGTTGCCCCTGCTCCTCGTTCGTCAGCGGGGCCAGCAGGCGCCGCTCGTTCGCCACGTGGCGCTCCACCGCCTGGTCGACCAGCTCCCGCCCCGGCTCCGTCAGGCAGACCAAGAGGCTTCGCCTGTCATCGGGGGAGGCTTCACGTCTTATCAGGCCACGCTGCTCCAGCTTGTCGAGCCTGGCCGTCATGGCCCCCGAGCTCAACATGGCGGACTGGTAGAGGGCGGTCGGGGTCAGCGGCTCACCGGCCCGGCGCAGGGTTGCCAGTATGTCGAAGTCCGAGCCCAGCAGGCCGCACCCCTTGAGCTCTTCACTCACCTCGCGCCCGGCGATGGCCGCCATGCGCGCCACCCGCCCCAGTACCCCCATGGGAGAGCAGTCGAGATCCGGTCGCTGCCGTGCCCACTGGGCCAGCAGCAGGTCTACATGATCACTATCCATTCTGGCTCCATTATCTTTTCGAAAAGATACTTGATAATAAACTAACTCGCGGCTAATTTATCTTTACTTAAAGATACTTTATTGCGAGACAACCATGCCACTGCTGATTGCCCTGCTCGCCCCCCTGCTCTGGGGCAGTACCTATGCCGTCGTCAGTCTCTACCTGACCGACTACTCCCCCTACTGGGTGGCCGTGTGGCGGGCGCTGCCGGCCGGTATACTGCTGTTGCTGCTCCATCCCCGCCGGCCACCGCTCACCTGGAACCGGCAGTTTCTGCTGGCGTTTTGCAACATCACCGCCTTCTTTGCCCTGCTGTTCGTGGCGGCCTATCGCCTGCCGGGGGCGGTGGCGGGCACTCTGGGCGCCACCCTGCCGCTGATCCTGATGGGGCTCGCCTGGTGGCAGGATGGCAAGCGACCCAGCCTGAGGTGGCTGCTGCTGGGCCTGATGGGGCTCGCGGGTGTGCTCCTGCTGCTCAATCCCTCCGCCAACCTGGATCCCGTCGGTGTGGTGTGCGCCCTGCTGGCCACCCTGCTCATCGGCCAGTCCAGCCGCTGGATGCAACGCTGGCCGGTGAGCGATCTGCTGGCGCTGACCGCCTGGCAACTGCTGCTCGGGGGCCTGATGCTGATCCCGCTCGCCTGGTGGCTGGCGGGCCCCATGCCGCTGCCGCAGCCGGCGAGTGCCCCCGGGCTCATCTGGCTGGTTCTGCTCAACACGGCGCTGGCCTACTGGGCCTGGCTGTGGGGACTCAAGCGCCACGGTCCCGAGGTGATGGGCATGCTGGCCCTCACCAACCCCATGGTGGCTGTCTCCTTCGGCGTGCTGCTGGTGGGAGAGACCCTGGACGGCCGCCAGTGGCTCGGCATCGCGGTGATCCTGCTATCCCTGTTCCTGATGAAGCTGCCGACCCGGCCCCTCTTCAAGGGTGGGCAGGCTGCCAAGGCTTGCCCAGACCAGCCGGGAAATGGCTGATCGGGCACCAGATCCCCGCCAGGCACACAGCAAAAAGGAGCCGATATGGCTCCTTTTCATGCGCTTCAGTGACTGGCTTCAGGCTCAGACGCCGGCCTTGGCCAGGGCCGCAGAGACGATCTGCTGAGCCTCCTGCTGAATCAGGTCCAGGTGCGCCTCGCCCTTGAAGCTCTCCATGTAGATCTTGTAGATGGACTCGGTGCCCGAGGGACGCGCCGCGAACCAGCCGTTCTCGGTCACTACCTTCAGGCCGCCGATGGCGGCGTCGTTGCCGGGGGCCTTGGTCAGCTTGGCAAGGATGGGCTCGCCGGCCAGGGTCGAGGCTTCCACCAGCGCCGGATCCAGCTTGGAAAGCACCGCCTTCTGGGCGCTGTTGGCGGGAGCGTCGATGCGGCGGTAGCTGGAGCGGCCGAACTTCGCTTCCAGGGCATCGTAGTGGGCCTGTGGATCCTTGCCGGTGACGGCCAGGATCTCGGCAGCCAGCAGGGCCAGGATGAAGCCATCCTTGTCGGTGGTCCAGACGGTACCGTCCTTGCGCAGGAAGGAGGCGCCCGCGCTCTCCTCGCCGCCGAAGCCGAACTCGCCGCTGAAAAGACCATCCACGAACCACTTGAAGCCGACCGGCACCTCTTTCAGGGTGCGGCCGATCTCGCCGGCAACCCGGTCGATCATGGACGAGGAGACCAGCGTCTTGCCGACGGCGGCGTTCGCAGACCAACCGGTTCTGTGGGTGAACAGGTACTGGATGGCCACCGCCAGGTAGTGGTTCGGGTTCATCAGCCCCGCCTTGGTGACGATGCCGTGACGGTCGTAGTCAGGATCGTTGCCAAGGGCGATGTCGAACTTGTCTTTCAGGGCAATCAGGCCCGCCATGGCGAAGGGGCTGGAGCAGTCCATCCGGATCTTGCCGTCTTTATCCAGGGTCATGAAGGAGAAGGTCGGATCGACGCGATAGTTGACCACCTCGATGTCGAGATCGTAGCGCTTGGCGATCACATCCCAGTAGGCCACGCCGGAACCGCCGAGCGGATCCACACCGATCTTGATGCCGGCACGCTTGATGGCCGCCAGGTCCAGCACGTTCTCGAGATCGTCCACATAGGGAGTGACATAGTCGTGTTCGACCACGAACTCACTCGCCAGGGCTTCGGCGAACGGCATCCGCTTCACGCCGGCCAGACCGGCTTCCAGAATGGCGTTGGCGCGGTCTTCCACCCACTTGGTGATCTCCCCTTCGGCAGGACCACCGTGGGGGGGGTTGTACTTGAAGCCACCGTCTTCCGGCGGGTTGTGGGACGGGGTGATCACCACACCGTCCGCCAGGGCCGCTGGCTTGCCGGCGTTGTGGCGCAGGATGGCATGGGAAATGACCGGGGTCGGTGTGAAGCCCAGACCAGCCTGGATGCGAGTCTCGACGCCATTGGCCGCCAGCACTTCCACCGCGCTGGAGAACGCCGACTCAGAGAGGGCGTGGGTGTCCATGCCCACAAACAGCGGGCCCGTGATGCCGGCCTGCTGGCGATACTCCACCAGCGCCTGAGTCACCGCCAGGATATGGGATTCGGTGAAGGCGTTGTGCAGGGCGCTGCCGCGGTGGCCAGAGGTGCCGAAGGCCACCCGCTGCTCGGGGCGGCTCATGTCCGGCTTGTTGAGGTAGTAGGCGCTGACCAGACGGGGAATGTTGGTCAGATCGCTTATACGGGCCGGCTTGCCGGCGTGGGAATGCTGTGCCATGGCGTTTTCCTTGGTGAGACCTTGCCTGGCAAGGCCTTGAGTCTGTGATGCGTTAAACTGCGCCGCACACCCGAGCCGTCAGAGCCTCGTCATAACCCATGCTGGCCATCAGCTGGGCCACCATGTTCTGCTTGCGGCTGGTGTTGGTGTTGGTGATGACCCAGAACGGGGTATCCGGCACCTGCTTGGGCTTGGTGGTGCTGCCGCTGGCACGCAGTGCCTCGGGATCCCGGGAAAAATAGACGCGCTTGCGCCCCTTTATCTCGGTCGCCTGAGTGAAGCTATCCGGGTTGTCCCGGTACAGAGTGCTGAGCACCAGCATGAAGCGGTTGATGGACTTCTCTTCTTTTTGCAGCTCGTCGGAATCGAGCAGGGCTTCCAGTCCCATGGCATCGGCCAGGGGTTGAGGCTGGGCCACAGGTGCAACCGGCACTGTCGTCCCCGCCTTGACGGGTTGTTCCAGCAGACGGCGCAGGATATCGGAGGCACTCTCGCCGATGTGCCGGGTCTGGCTCGCGATAAAGAAGTAGAGATCGTCATCAAGCTCGATGGTTTTCATAGGGATGCGCTGGACTCGTCGAAATTCGGATGCGGCGATTATACATAGGCAAACCCGGCAGCCCAAGGGAGGGGCTGGCAGATGTGCATGAATCTCCTTGAGAATACGGCATAATACGGGGCCAGGTGTGTGATCCCCCGCACTGATAGCCGATCCCGGGTCGTTTTTTTGGAAAAAAAACCACAAAATAATCCCCCCTGAGGAATGAAATCCTTTTCTTTCAGTGTGTTAAAAATATGGCGAAACAGCCCACGACCGATAAGGTGTCATTTTGCAACAAAACTCATTATTGAATTTCAAGGATCAAGGACAAGGCCCGGTCGTCGTGCTGATCCACGGCCTGTTCGGCAGCCTGGACAACCTGGGCCTGCTGGCCCGTCCCCTCAGCGAGCAGTACAGGGTCATCAGCGTCGATCTGCGCAACCACGGTGCCTCCTTTCACAGCGGCGAGATGAGCTATCCACAGCAGGGGGCGGATGTGATCGCCCTGCTGGATCAGCTCGGGCTTGAGCAGGTGGCCCTCGTAGGTCACTCCATGGGGGGCAAGGTAGCCATGCAGGTCGCCAAGCAGGCCCCTGCTCGGGTCGACCGGCTGGTGGTGGCCGACATCGCCCCGGTGGCCTATCCCCATGCCCGCCACCAGAATGTGTTCGCCGGACTCAACGCCACGCTCGAGCGCCTTCCTCAAAGCCGCAGCGAGGCGGAAGCCATCCTGGCTGAACATATCGAAATCCCCGGGGTGCGCCAGTTCCTGCTCAAGTCCTTCGCCAAAACCGAGGCGGGCTGGGGCTGGCGTTTCAATGTGCCGGCCCTTGAGCACAACTACGCCAACATCATGGGCTGGCCCGACGACCAGACCCGCTTCGAGGGGCAGACCCTGTTCATCAAGGGGGGGGATTCCGACTATATGCAGCCCCAATACACCGAGACTGTGATGGCACAATTCCCGGCAGCAAAGGCCCGCATCATCGCCGGAACTGGTCACTGGCTGCACGCCGAAAAGCCGGCGTTGTTCAACAAATTGGTTGTGGATTTCCTGTCGACAGGCGGTTAACAGTTTCAAATCCTTTGTGATATAGTGCGCCCTTCATAAGGAGTGCGCGCAATCCATGCTGAGTGAACACATCGATCTGATCGAGAGTCTGGGCCTGAAGCTGTTCTTCGTGGCCATCTTCCTGCTGATTGGTCTGGCCATTCACGACGTTCTCAAACGCGGCAACGTGCCCCGTTTCGGTCGTCTCATCGTCTGGCTGGTTCTGTTTCTGGGTTGCGCGGGTTTTGTCGCCAAGGGGCTGATCGAAATGGGCTGGGAAGGCTCAGGGATCGGCTAACTACTTTTCATCTGTGATGTATGGCCAAACAGCAAACTGATCGAACAACACTGGATCTGTTCGCAACTGAGAAGCGCCCCGGCAGGCCAAAGACCAATCCACTCCCCCGTGAGACCCAACTCAAGATCAACAAGCGCAACCAGCTCAAGCGCGATCGGGAGAACGGCCTGAAGCGGGTCGAGTTAAAGGTGGAGGCCGAATTGCTGGAGCGCCTGAACCAACTTGCGCTACAACAGAACGTCAGCCGAGCCGAGCTGATCCAATCTATCCTGAAGCAACAGATTGAGTCTGCGCATGCAGCAGGCATCGCAATCTGAACCGTTAAGCATTAACCAGATACGGGTAACTAAACACTATGGCTAGTGTAGGTCTGTTTTTCGGCAGCGATACCGGTAATACCGAAGCTGTCGCCAAGATGATCCAGAAAGAACTGGGCAAACAACTGATTGAAGTCCGTGACATTGCCAAGAGCAGCAAGGCCGACATCGACAGCTTCGATCTGCTGATGTTCGGTATCCCGACTTGGTACTACGGCGAAGCCCAGGCCGATTGGGATGACTTCTTCCCCGAGCTCGAAGAGATCGACTTCAACAACAAGCTGGTTGCCATCTTCGGCTGCGGCGATCAGGAAGACTATTCCGAATATTTCCTCGACGCCATGGGCACCCTGCGTGACATCGTCGAAGCCAAAGGTGCCATCATCATCGGCCACTGGCCAACCGCGAGCTACGAGTTCGAGGCCTCCAAGGCACTGGTAGATGACAAGCACTTCGTCGGTCTGGGCATCGATGAGGATCGCCAGCCGGAGCTGACCGCCGAGCGCGTCAAGGGCTGGTGCAAGCAGTTGCACGAAGAGATGTGTCTGAGCGAGCTGGAGTGATCTCCCTCCTCTGACAACAAGGGCCCCTCTGGGGCCCTTGTTGTTTTTACTCCTTCATGGTCGATGCAGCCTGACCCGGCGTCCTGTGCTCCGGCTTGGGTTTCACATACAGGGTGCGCCTGACCTGGGCCACCAGCTCGCCCCGCTTGTCCTGCACCTGCACCTCGAACTCGGGGAAATGCTTGTTGCCCCCCTCGGTCGCCGCCACGATCGATGCCAGCTTGGCGTCGGTCAGGTTGAACTCCGCCACCAGCATCCCCTTGCCAGGCTTGATGAAATTGATGCTGCCCGCCTTGTCCCAGACGTAATAACGGTTCTTGAAATGGCCCATCAGCATCAGCGGATAGATGGGATCCGTCATGGCGAACATGCTGCCGCCGAATTGGGTCCGGTTGGCATTCTTGTTCCACCAGCGGGACTTCAAGGTGACCCGACAGAAGCGAAAATCCGGGCTCAATGTTTCTATCTTGATGCCCGCTCCCCAGAACGGGGGCCAGGCGTTGAGGGCATGGCGCACCCAGGCCGCGTTGTCAAAAAGCCAATCCATGGATCTCATCCGACCAGACTATAGAGAAGTGACATAGTATCAACATTCCCTCGCCGAGCAAGCCTGAACCGGGCTGGCCAGATTAATCTTCCACAGGGGGGAAATGTGCTAAACCCCTTGAATTACTGGGTTTATTTTTGACTTGGCTACGACCTATAATGACAGGCCAAGCGAGTTCGTGGTTGCCATTCCAGCGGCAGTCAATCAGAATAACCACACCTTCGAGAATGCGAATAAATAGAATATGGCAGACAACAACCAAGCGTTAAAAAAGGCCGGGCTCAAGATCACCTTGCCCCGCGTCAAGATCCTGGAAATCCTGCAACAGCCGGACTGCCAGCACACCAGTGCGGAAGATCTGTACAAACGGCTGATCGATCAGGGTGAGGAGATTGGTCTCGCTACCGTCTATCGCGTTCTCAACCAGTTTGATGATGCCGGTATCGTCACCCGTCACCACTTCGAAGGGGGCAAGTCGGTGTTCGAGCTGGCGACCCAGGAGCATCACGACCACCTGGTCTGCCTCGACTGTGGCAAGGTGATCGAGTTCTCCGACGAGGTGATCGAGCAGCGTCAGCGCGACATCGCCAAACACCACAATATCCGCCTGACCAACCACAGCCTCTATCTCTATGGTCACTGCGTGAACGGTGACTGCAAACACGACGAATAACGCCGTCGGCTGCGAGCAGCCATGAAAAAGCCAGCATCACGCTGGCTTTTTTTGTGTCCGCAATCCGGACCAGAGTGGCAGGGTCTCCCCTGCCCTCTGCTTATCAGACGGCAGCGATCAGGCTTCGGCCTTGCCCCAGACATCGCGCAGAGCCACGGTGCGGTTGAACACCAGGTGCTCCGGGCTGGAGAGCTTGTTGTCGGCGCAAAAATACCCTTCACGCTCGAACTGGTAGGCAAACTCAGGCTTGGCGTCCTTGAGGGACGCCTCGACCCGGGCACCGGCGATGATCACCAGGGAATCCGGGTTGAGCGCCGCCTCGAAGTCGTCCTCGGCACCGGGGTTCGGCATCTTGAACAGACGGTCGTAGAGACGGATCTCGGCCGGCAGGGAGTGAGTGGCGCTGACCCAGTGGATCACCCCCTTCACCTTGCGGCCATCGGCCGGATCCTTGCCCAGGGTCTCGGGATCGTAGGAGCAATAGATGCAAGTGACCTTGCCGTCTGCATCCTTCTCGACCCGCTCGGCCTTGATGACGTAGGCGTTGCGCAGACGCACTTCCTTGCCCAGCACCAGCCGCTTGAACTGCTTGTTCGCTTCTTCCTTGAAGTCCGCCTCGTCGATGAAGATCTCGCGGGTGAAGTTCAGCTCGCGGGTACCCATCTCGGCATTGCTCGGGTGCGCCGGTGCGGTCAGCACCTCGTCGGCGGCCAGGTTCTCGATGACCACTTTCACCGGATGCAGCACCGCCATGGCACGGGGGGCATTCTCGTTGAGATCGTCACGGATGCAGGCTTCCAGCATGCTCATTTCGACGATGTTGTCCTGCTTGGTCACGCCGATGCGCTGGCAGAACTCGCGGATGGAGGCCGGAGTGTAACCACGGCGACGCAGCCCGGAGACGGTCAGCATGCGCGGATCGTCCCAACCGCTGACGTGCCCCTCGGTCACCAGCAGGTTCAGCTTGCGCTTGGACATGACGGTGTATTCGAGGTTCAGACGAGAGAACTCGTACTGACGCGGGTGACAGTCGATGCTGATGTTGTCCAGCACCCAGTCATAGAGGCGACGGTTGTCCTGGAACTCCAGGGTGCACAGGGAGTGGGTGATTCCCTCCAGGGCGTCCGAGATGCAGTGGGTGAAGTCATACATGGGGTAGATGCACCACTTGTCACCGGTCTGGTGGTGGTGGGCAAACTTGATGCGATAGATGACGGGATCGCGCATCACCATGAAGGGGGATGCCATGTCGATCTTGGCGCGCAGGCAGGCGCTGCCTTCGGCCATCTCGCCGCTCTTCATCTTGGCAAACAGCGCCAGGTTCTCTTCCACGCTGCGATCGCGGAACGGGCTGTTCTTGCCAGGGGCGGTCAGGGTGCCGCGGTATTCGCGCATCTGCTCGGGGGAAAGCTCGTCCACATAGGCCAGACCCTTCTCAATGAGCTCGATGGCATAGCCGTGCAGCTTGTCGAAATAGTCGGAGGAGTAGCAGATCTCGCCGCTCCACTGGAAGCCGAGCCACTGTACGTCCTGCTTGATGGACTCCACGAACTCGATGTCTTCCTTCGCAGGGTTGGTGTCATCGAAGCGCAGGTTGCACTGGCCCTGATAGTCACGGGCGATGCCGAAGTTCAGGCAGATGGACTTGGCGTGGCCGATATGGAGATAACCGTTCGGCTCCGGCGGAAAACGGGTATGCACGCTCTTGTGCTTACCGCTGGCCAGATCTTCATCGATGATCTGACGGATAAAGTTGGTTGGGCTGCTCGCCTCGCTCATGGCTCACCTCAAAAATGCGTCACTGGCGGAAGTTGTGCCGGTTGGCACCCTCATCACCCCGCCGTCAAGCCGGATATGATCCCTCATTACGCGCCCTGCCTCAACCTGAATTTGGCCAATCCGGGCCATTGGCGTGCTAAAAACGGGAACCAGCGGGAGCACCTCTGAACCCTGGCTAAAAAAAGCCCCGCACGAGGCGGGGTCACAAGTGATGAAAAACAGACAATACACACACAACAAAGGTTCACACGCACAGTCAACCTTTCCCAAGCCCGATGACATATCGGCCTTGGGAAAGGCGGGTCTTGCGACCCACCTTGCGTTATGGATTGAGGACTATCAGTTCAGCTCGGTGACGCGGCTGGTGCGCTTGCCATCGAAGCTGGTGGTACGCAGCCAGACCTTGCCTGTCACGCTCGGCTTGGCCGCGGCGTCATAGGCGGTCCAGTTGGTGCCGTCCAGGCTGTACTGAATGGGCAGACCCGGCAGATCCACGTTCGCTTCCAGCTTGCCGTTCACCACCTTGGCACCCGGTACCGAGAGGCGATATTCAACACCAGCCTGGTCGAGTTTGGGCAGCACGCGCTGACCCAGCAGGTTGGCGAACTGGTTCCACTCCTTGTTCAGGGTGGCCTTGTTGACGTGCTTGGTGGTACCGGAGAACTCGCGACCCTTCACGTAATCCAGCTCGAAGCCGCCCTTGTGCCAGGCGCGCTCGGCCACGGAGAAGATGCGCGGGTAGACCATGTACTCGTACTGGGCATCGGTGCGCACTGTCTCGCTCCACTGCTGACCGGAGATCCCCTTGAACTTGACCGGATCCTGGTCACCCTTGGCCACGAAGGCGTTGCCGTCGCGGTCAACCGAGGTCTCGGCGTTCTGCGGCAGGTTTTCCGGGGCGAAGGCGAACACCTTGCGGGTGTCGTTGAAACGGGTCGCCCAGTAGTAGCCACGCTCGGCCGGGTGTACCTCATTCGGGAAGTCGAAGTAGAGGTAGTCCGGGTTCGAGAGCACAACATCATAGCCCTTGTGCGCCCACTTCATCGCCTCGTTGAAGCCACCCCAGTAGAGGGTTTCCCAGAAGTTGACCCGGGTCTTGTCGGTGGCAAACACGCTGGCGTCCGTGGCGTACTTCAGACCATCTTCCCACGCCTGCAGGGTGGAGAAGCCGTGGCCCTTGACCATCTCGCTCACTTCCTTGGCGAAGTGGACAGGCAGCTCGGCCACGTCCTTGATCTTGCCATCGTCGATCATCTTCTGGCACAGGGGGGACTTGCCGAACGGCTTATCCTGCTTGCTGGAGTCGACGTTGCCCTTCCAGGCGACCAGATCGGCTTTCTGGGTGACGGCCGGATCCTGGTAGCCACCGCCCTGCATGATGTTCTTCGCCTCGTCACCACCGTAGTGCCAGGCGGTCAGGGGCTGACCAGCGGCCTGGTGCATCTGGGCCACTTCATCCATCACCTTGGCCACGAAGGTGGCGGCACCCGGCTGGCAGGGGTTGATGAAGGACATCTTGTCGTAGAACTGCACCGAGGTGACGTTGGAGGTGTCATCCGGGTCAGTCAGACGGAACTGGTTCGCTTCCGCTTCCTTCCCTTCCGCCAGCAGACGCTTGTAGCGCGCCTCCATGGAGACCACGGCGGCACGGGCGTGCGCCGGCATGTTGATCTCGGGGATCACGGTCACACCGCGGGCCTTGGCATAGCGCACCAGGTCAATGTAGTCGGACTTGCTGTAGAAGCCGGAGCCCTGGTTGTCGCTGGTGGGGCCTGAGCCGAGCTGCGGCATCAGGCACTGGGTCTCGGAGAGATCATGGCAACGCTGGCTGCCGACCTCGGTCAGCTCCGGCAAGCCCGGGATCTCGATGCGCCAGCCTTCATCGTTGGTCAGGCCAAGGTGCAGCACGTTGAGCTTCATGGCAGACATCTGGTCAACCAGCTTCTTCATGGTTTCCGGGCTTCTGAAGTGGCGGGCCACGTCGGTCTGCATGCCGCGGTATTCAAAGCGCGGCGCATCTTCGACGATCATCTGGCTCACCAGCTTGTCGTCCACCCCCAAGAGGGAGATCAGGGACTGGGCGCCCCAGAAGGCCCCGTCGATGTCATGACCCTGCACCACAGTGCCCTGCTTGCCTATGGTCATGTCGTAGCCTTCGGCCTGCTTGAGCTTGCTGCCGAGCTTGATGGTAACCGGGTAGCCGGTGTCGGAGAGGGTAACACCCAGCTTGGTCAGTTGAGCCTTGATGGCCTCGGCGCGATCGCTCGGCAAATCCAGGGCATTGAGCTTGATGGTGGAGAAGTCGACCTGGGTGCCGGCCTTGACCACCTGCTTCATCGGGGTCGGCAGGATCTGGTCGTCAATCTTGCCGGCAGGCAGCAAGGTGCTGGTCTGGTTGGCGGCAAAACGGGTCTCGCTGTTCATCAGGATGTTGTTGTCATCCTTGGTACGCTTCCAGCCGTCGGCCGGCATCGGCTTCTCATATGTGGTGGCATCGTCGATGTTGCTCATGCTGGCCAGCACTTTCGGCTCGGCCCCTTCGCTGGCGACATACCAGTTCGGCATGATGTCAGATTCGAACAATACCCAGTACTCCACCACCAGGGGCACTTCGACCGTGGCGTCCTTGGCAAAGCCCTGGAACTTCTCGGTTGGCGTCAAACGATAGAGGTCGCCGGTCAGGTGGGTGATGGTGAACTGGTCGTTGTCCACCCGCTGGATGCGGCGGATGGAGGAGACATAGATGCTCCAGTCCTTGGAGGTAACGTCGGCACCCGTATTGGTCAGGTGCAGCTTGGCGACACCGCAGCTCGCCCACTCGGAGCCCAGTGCCTGGCAGTCGAGACCGGCGCCGGCACCGTCATTGGTGACGACTTCGTACTTGACGACCAGATTGCTGGCGAGGGAGTCGACCACGGCTTGCTTGGCGGCATCGGCTGCCTGCACCTGGCTGACGAAAACGGTAGACATGGCAATGGCTAACAGAGAATGTTTCAAGTTCATAACTGCTGCTCTCGTTTGAAGTAAAGGTTGGATTTTCTTGGCTTTTTTATATGGGGCCCCTGAGCGGGGCCCTTAGTTATGTCAACAATGGACTTAGACTTGAGGTGAGCGAGTCGCTCGATTAACGCAGGGCTTTCATCTCACCGGCGATGATCTCGGCCAAGGGACCCAGAATCACCTGCAGGTTCTGCTCACCGAGCTTGACCACACCGGCCGCGCCCAGGGCTTTGAGCTTGCGCTCGTCGACGATGCTGCGATCTTTCAGGGTCAGACGCAGACGGGTGATGCAGGCATCTATGGTCACCAGGTTGTCCTGGCCACCCAGCACTTCCAGATACTGGCGAGCCAGCTCGGTGCGGTCAGTGGTCTGAGCCTGTACCGGCACGGCTTCGTCATCTTCACGACCCGGGGTTTTCAGGTTGAACTTGACGATCACGGCACGGAAGATGGCGTAGTAGAGGCCGAAGAACACCAGGCCCTGTACCAGCAGCATGTACCACTGGGTCGCCAGCGGGTTGCGCGATTGAATGAACATGTCAACAAAGCCGGCGCTGAAGCCGAAGCCTGAGATCCAGTGCATGCTGGAGGCGATGAACACGGACAGACCGGTCAGCAGGGCGTGGATGACATAGAGCACCGGCGCCACGAACATGAAGGAGAACTCGAGCGGCTCGGTCACCCCGGTGAAGAAGGCGGCAAAGGCGGCCGCGATCATGATGGAGGCAACTTTCTCTTTGTTCTCTTTCTTCGCACTGTGGTAGATGGCCAGCGCGGCACCCGGCAGACCGAACATCATGATGGGGAAGAAGCCAGCCTGGTACATGCCGGTCACGCCCACGACAGCCTTGCCGGCGTCGATGGAGGATTGGCCACCCAGGAAGTTCGGGATGTCGTTGATGCCGGCCACGTCGAACCAGAACACTGAGTTCAGGGCGTGGTGCAGGCCCACCGGGATCAGCAGACGGTTGAAGAAGGCGTAGATGCCGGCACCGGTAGAGCCCATGCTGACGATGGACTCACCGAAGGAGACCAGGCCACCATAGATAATCGGCCAGACGGCCATCAGGATGAAGGAGACCACGATCATGACGACGGAGGTCACGATCGGCACCAGACGACGGCCAGAGAAGAAGGCCAGCGCCTTGTGCAGCTCGACACCGCTGAAGCGGTTATACAGCTCGGCAGCGATGACACCGGTCAAGATACCGATGAACTGGTTCTCGATTTTACCGAAGGCAGCAGGGACCTGGTCCAGCGGGATCTGCTGGATCTGCGAGACCGCACCCGGGCTCAGCAGAGTGGTCACTACCAGATAGCCGACCAGACCGGCCAGCGCGGCGGAACCGTCTTTATCCTTGGACATGCCATAGGCGACACCCACGGCAAACAGGATGGCCATCTTGTCGATGATGGCGGCACCCGCCTTGATCAAGAAAGCCGCCAGCGCGCTTTCGCCACCCCAACCGTTAGGGTCAATCCAGTAGCCAATCCCCATCAGGATCGCTGCGGCAGGCAATACCGCTACCGGCACCATCAGGGCACGGCCGATCTTTTGCAAATAACCGAGAATGTTCACGGTTCCTCTCCTTAGTTGATGTTTTTCTAGAAATTAAGTGCTTATCACGTTCGACGCATAAGCCATCAAGGCTTGATTGGCAGTCTATTTGTTTTATTTCGCTTCGCAAATTAATAAACCAACTTTCGTGATCATTATCACTCAACAGAGATAAAGGTAGCGGATAGATGTGGCTTAGTTCGCAATCTTTATTTACGCTATAAAACAACTTGAATCCGTGTTTGGTCCCTTGCCGTCAATCCTGTGCGGCAACCGTTCTGAGGTATATAGAATGCGCCTGATCCCGTTGAAGTCTGCCAGCCAGGTGGGTCTCTGGTCTGCCCGTTACATCGTTGACCGCATCAATGCGTTCAAACCGACCAGCGATCGCCCCTTCGTGCTGGGCCTGCCCACCGGCGGCACGCCGCTGACGACCTACAAGCGCCTGATCGAGTTGCACCAGGCCGGTGAGGTGAGCTTCGAGCACGTGGTGACCTTCAACATGGACGAGTACGTGGGGCTGCCGAAGGAGCACCCGGAGAGCTACCACAGCTTCATGTACAACAACTTCTTCAATCAGGTTGACATTCGCCCGGAAAACATCAACATCCTCAACGGCAATGCCGAGGATTTGGTGGCCGAGTGCAAGCGCTATGAGGACAAGATCAAGTCCTATGGCAAGATCAACCTGTTTATGGGCGGCGTCGGCAACGACGGCCACATCGCCTTCAACGAGCCGGCCTCCTCCCTTGCCTCCCGTACCCGGGTCAAGACCCTGACCGAAGATACCCGCATCGCCAACTCCCGCTTCTTCGGTGGCGACATGGAGCAGGTGCCCAAGCTGGCGCTGACCGTGGGTGTCGGCACCCTGATGGATGCCGAGGAGATCATGATCCTGGTGACCGGTCACGCCAAGGCGCTGGCCCTGCAGGCAGCGGTGGAAGGCTGCGTCAACCACATGTGGACCATCTCCACCCTGCAACTGCATCCCAAGGGCATGATGGTGTGCGACGAACCCTCCACCATGGAGCTGAAAGTCAAGACGGTCCGTTACTTCCAGCAGCTGGAAGCCGCCAACATCGACCGTCTGTAAGGAGCCGTCATGTACGCACTGACTAATTGCACCCTCTATACCGGCAGCTGCGTGCTGACCGGCCACGGCGTACTGATCGAGGGCGACAAGATTGTCGCCATCTCCCACCTGGCCGAGCTGCCCGCCGGCATCGAGCGCATTGATCTCAAGGGCGCCAACCTCAGCGCCGGCTTTATCGACGTGCAGCTCAACGGCTGCGGCGGCGTCATGTTCAACGGTCACATCACCACCCAGACGCTGGCCACCATGCAGGCGGCCAACCTCAAATCCGGGACCACCAGCTTCCTGCCGACCCTGATCACCAGTCCGGATGCAGACATGAAGCTGGCCGTAGCGGTGACCCGCGACTACATGGCCGCCCATCCGAACGAGGTACTGGGCGTCCATCTGGAAGGGCCCTACACCAACCTCAAGCGCAAGGGTATCCACCCGGCCGAGCAGATCCGCCAGCCCGTCGACGAGATGATCGACTTCTTCTGCGCCAACAGCGACGCCATCGCCAAGATCACCCTGGCGCCGGAGCGCAACAAGCCGGAGCACATCCGCCGCCTGGTGGAGGCCGGCATCCTGGTCTCCGCCGGTCACACCGCTGCCAGCTATGACCAGGCCATGGCCGGGTTTGACAACGGCATGCGCTTTGCCACCCACCTCTACAACGCCATGACCCCGACCCTCAACGGTCGCGAGCCGGGCGTGGTGGGCGCCATCTACGATCGCAAGGATGTCTATGCGGGCGTCATCGTCGACGGCCACCACGTGCACTGGGCCAACGTGCGCCTGGCACACAGGATCCTCGGCGAGAAACTGGTGCTGGTCACCGATGCCACCGCTGCGGCCGGGGCACCGGAAGGCTTTGAGCAGTTTGATTTTTGTGGCGCAACCGTCTATTTCCGCGATGGTCAGTGCGTCGATGAGAATGGTACACTCGGCGGCTCCGCCCTCACCATGATTGAAGGGGTGGAGAATCTGGTCAAACAGGTCGGATTACCGCTCGATGAAGCACTGAGAATGGCCACCCTTTACCCCGCTCGCGCCATTGGATGGGACTCACGTCTCGGTAGTATCCAGGTCGGAAAAATTGCCAACCTCACCGTCTTTGATCAGGCCTTCACGGTCTGCGGGACCGTGGTTAACGGACACTACACAACACAGTGACACTATGACTGGCGGACAAATAGCAAACGTAGATCTTATCAAGCAGGTGAACAGTGCCGTCGTGTATCGACTCATTGACCTGCAGGGGCCCATCTCGCGGGTCAAAATTGCCGAGTTGAGTCAGCTGGCACCGGCCAGCGTGACCAAGATAACCCGGCAACTGATCGAGCATGGCCTCATCAGGGAGACCTCGCCCCAGGCGTCAACCGGCGGACGACGCGCCATCTCCCTGACCACCATCAAGCATCGCTTTCAGTTTGTCTCCGCCAAGCTCGGTCGCGGCTACCTGCAACTTAGCCTGTACGATCTCGACGGCAAGGAGCTCGATCAGCACATCACCCAGGTGACCGAGATCGAGCAGCAACCCGTGGTCGACATGCTGCTGCGGGAAATTGGCGCCTTCATCGACGCCAATACCGAGCGTAGCCGCAACCTCATCAGCATCGCGCTGACCATGCCGGGTCTGGTCAACCCGGAATCCGGCATGGTCATCTATACCCCCACCTACCAGATCCGCAACCTGGGCCTCGCCAAGCTGTTGGAGCACCATTTCAACCTCCCCTGCTACGTGGGCAACGACACCCGTTCCCTGGCGCTCGCGGAGCACTTCTTCGGCGAATCCCGCGACTGCATGGACTCCATCCTGGTGAGCGTGCACCAGGGCACGGGCTCCGGCATCATCACCAAGGGGCAGGTGTTCCTCGGTCATAACCGCAACGTCGGCGAGATCGGCCACATCCAGGTCGAGCCGCTCGGCAAGCGCTGCCACTGCGGCAACTTCGGCTGCCTCGAGACCATCGCCTCCAACGAGGCCATCGTCGACAAGGTGAAGGAGCTCATCAGCCGCGGCCATCTGAGTTCGCTGCAGGAGAAGCACATCACCATCCAGGAGGTGTGCAAGGCGGCCATGGCCGGTGACGAGCTGGCCCGCAGCGTGATCGAGAACGTGGGAGAACACCTGGGCCGGGCCATCGCCATCACGGTCAACCTGTTCAATCCCCAGAAGGTGCTGATCGCCGGCGAAATCACCGCCGCCGAGGAGATCCTGATCCCGGCCATCCGCCGCTGCGTCGAGCACCAGTCCCTGCCGAGCTTTCACCGTGGTCTGCCCATCGTGAAGGCCCGCTTCCAGAACCAGCCCACCATCGGCGGTTTCGCCCTGGTGAAGCGCTCCCTGCTGGAGGGAGATCTGCTGCAGATCATCATGGAGCAGAAGTAACCCAGCTCCTTGCATCAATAAAAACGGCAGCCAGTGGCTGCCGTTTTTATTGGTCTGTTTTCGCCGGTTTACCCCGCCCTACACGGCTGGAACAGGTCAAGCTTGCCGTCATAAGCCTGGGTCTGCACATCCATGATGCCGAGCATGGTGCGGGGCAACAGGTTGTCGCGTTCGGTTAGCCTGACTCACCCCGCCCTACACGGCTTGAACAGGTCAAGCTTGCCGTCATAAGCCTGGGTCTGCACATCCATGATGCCGAGCATCGAGTGGAACAGATTGTCGTGGGAGAAGCGCTTGCTGCCCGCCTCCTGACGCAGGCAGTCCTGGTCCAGCTGGCGGTCACGCTGCAACTGGGGAGAGAACCAGGTCAGCAAGGGCACCCGGGTCTGATCGTCCGGGGCAAACTTGTAGGGAGTACCGTGCAGATAGAGTCCCATGGCGCCCAGGGATTCCCCGTGATCAGACAGGTAAACCAGCCCCACGTTGTACTGGCTCTCCAGGGTCTTGAGCTTGTCGATGAGCTGGGACAGCACCTTGTCGGTGTACCTTATGGTGTTGTCATAGGTGTTGACCAGCTCCTCATTGCTGCAGTTCTCGATGTCGCTGCGCGGGCAGTCCGGCAGGAAGACGCGATCGGCGGCCGGGTAGCGACGATAGTAGGTCGGGCCGTGGCTGCCCATCAGGTGGAAGGCGACCAGCTTGCTGCCCTGCTTGCCCTTCATCCCGGCGATCTGCTGATCCAGCCCCTGCAGCAAGACCTCGTCATAGCAGGAATCCCCTTCACAGTATTCGGGGAAGGTCTTGGGCTCGATCTCCAGGGTGGGCACGTGATTGCACACCCCCTTGCAGCCGCCGTCGTTCTCCTTCCACAGTACGGAGACTCCGGCGTGCTGCAGCACCTCCAGCAAGCCATCCCTGGACTTGGCCAAGGTCTCGTCGTACTCACGGCGCGTGAGGTTGGAAAACATGCAGGGCACGGAGACCGCGGTGGCGGTACCACAGGAGCGTACGTCCCTGAAGGAGACGAGATCCGGCTCCTTCATGGTGAAGCCGTTGGTCTCCTTCTGGTAGCCGTTGAGGGAGTAATTCTGGCTGCGGGCCGTCTCCCCCACCACCAGGAACATCAGGGTTGGCTTGTCGCTCTTGGCGACCACCCTGGCATCTGTGCCTATCGGCTCATAAGGGACAGGGGTAGCGAAGAGAATATCCCGGGCGTAGCGATAGAGGCCGCGCACATAGTTGGAGGGGACTATCTCCTTGACGATGGAGTGGTTGTTGCGCCCGACCGAGGCATAGTCCTGGTAATAGAGGGCGGCAACGCCCACCAGAAACAGCAGCGACAGAGCGATGGAACCGAGTCGCAGACCCAGCCCCTTGTACCAGGGGGTTGGGTACTCCACCTTGATCCACAGCAGACCAAGTACCGGCAACACCGCGGTCAGCAGGAACCAGAGCACCACTGAAGCATTGAGATAGGAGGTCGCCTCCCCGCTGTTGGTCTCCAGAATGTTCTGCACCATGCCCACATCGAAGATGATCCCGTATTTCAGCATGGCGTAGCTGACCAGAGAGGCCGTCATGATCAGCAGGATGAAGAAGGGCTTGAGCAGATAGCGGAAGGTGAACGGCAGGA
This sequence comes from Aeromonas sp. S2(2024), assembly GCF_041402505.1. Taxonomy (NCBI): domain Bacteria; kingdom Pseudomonadati; phylum Pseudomonadota; class Gammaproteobacteria; order Aeromonadales; family Aeromonadaceae; genus Aeromonas; species Aeromonas sp. S2(2024). Next base: position 343,205 of record NZ_JBGLRL010000001.1, on the reverse strand, counting down.
AGACCGCATTGAGGGCGGCGATCAGCACCAGGGGGATGGAGAGGGCAAATCCCGCCTTCACATGCTCGAGCGCGGTGAGAATACGGTAAAAGTGCAGGAAAATGGGCCAGTTGAACACCAGTGCAAACAGCAACACCAGCAACAGGTTGACCTTCATCACTCCCAGAGTGAGGCGCATAAGAAGACTCCGACAAACCAGTGATCTGGAGACCCTGCATGGGGACTCCGTTGTGGGCATCCCGCTCCCCCGCCCCTCTTCCCGAGCGGACGGTGGATCATGGCCAGATCGGCCCGGATACCTGGTGATACTAGAAAGTCAAACTTAAGCGGGCATTAAGGGCAGCAAAGGAAATGGGGCAAGAGGGGGGCAGGTGATAAAAAACGGCAGCCTTGGCTGCCGTTTGGTCGGAGGTGACACCCTGGTGGTGCCCCTGGTCTTCTATCTGGCGATCAGAGCAGCGCGGCCACTTCGTCGGAGATGGAGCCGTTGTGGTAGACCTCTTGCACGTCGTCCAGGTCTTCCAGCATGTCGATGAGACGCATCAGCTTGGGGGCGGTGTCGGCGTCCAGCTCGGCTTCGGTGGAAGCTATCATGGTCACTTCGGCGCTCTGGGGCTTGAAGCCGGCGGCTTCCAAGCCGTCCAGCACTGTGCCGAAATCGTTCGGGGTGGTGTAGACCTCGATGGAGCCATCCTCTTCGGTGACCACGTCATCGGCGCCTGCTTCCAGGGCCGCGTCCATCAGGGCATCTTCGTCCACGCCCACGAAGGTCAGCAGACCCTTCTTGCTGAACAGGTAGGCCACTGAGCCGTCGGTGCCCAGGTTGCCACCGCACTTGCTGAAGGCGTGACGCACTTCGGCCACGGTGCGATTGCGGTTGTCGGTCAGGCACTCCACCATGACGGCGGAGCCCGCCGGGCCGTAACCTTCGTAGACGATGGTCTCGAGCTGCTCGCCATCACCACCACCGGCGCCACGCTGGATGGCACGGTTGATGGTATCGCGGGTCATGTTGCCGGTCAGGGCAGCCGCTACCGCCGCGCGCAGGCGCGGGTTGTTGGCGGGATCCGCGTCACCGAGGCGAGCCGAGGTGGTGATTTCGCGGATCAGCTTGGTGAAGATCTTGCCACGCTTGGCGTCTTGCGCCGCCTTGCGGTGTTTGATGTTGGCCCATTTGCTGTGACCTGCCATAAAAACTCTCCGTTATAATGTGAAATCAATGGGATACGGGTCGCATGGCGACCCGTTCTTCAATCTTCTCAGGCGTCAGCCTTCGCATCGGCCTTGGCAACGGTGGCGATGGCCAGCTCGGTCAGCTGGGCCTGGTTGGCGAAGCTGGGGGCATCCGTCATCAGGCAGGCCGCTGCCGTGGTTTTCGGGAAGGCGATCACGTCCCGGATGTTGTCGGTACCGGTCAGCAGCATGCTGAGGCGGTCCAGACCGAAGGCCAGACCGGCGTGGGGCGGGGTACCGTACTTCAGGGCATCCAGCAGGAAGCCGAACTTCAGGCGCTGCTCGTCCGGGGTGATCCCCAGGATGTCGAACACGGTGGACTGCATCTCGCTGTTGTGGATACGCACAGAGCCGCCACCCACTTCGTAGCCGTTGATCACCATGTCGTAGGCGTTGGCATAGGCCCCCAGGGGGTTGGCCTTGAGCTCGCTCGGACCCAGGTTGCTCGGGGCAGTGAAGGGGTGGTGCATGGCAGCCAGGCCACCTTCGCCATCTTCCTCGAACATGGGGAAGTCGATGACCCACAGCGGCTTCCAGACGTTCTCCACCAGACCCAGATCGCGGCCCACCTTCAGGCGCAGGGCGCCCATGGCGTCGCACACCACCTTCTTGCTGTCAGCACCGAAGAAGAGGATGTCGCCATCGGCCGCACCGGTGCGGGCCAGGATCTCGCGCACGATCTCGTCGGTGAGGAACTTGGCGACCGGGGACTGTACCCCTTCGATGCCATTGGCCGCTTCGTTGACCTTCATCCAGGCCAGGCCCTTGGCGCCATAGATGCCGACGAACTTGGTGTACTCGTCGATCTGCTTGCGAGAGAGCTCGGCGCCGCCCGGGACTTTCAGGGCTGCCACACGGCCTTTCGGATCGTTGGCAGGGCCGGCGAACACGGCGAATTCCACCGCAGTCAGCAGGTCTGCCACATCCACCAGCTCCATCGGCAGGCGCAGATCCGGCTTGTCGGAGCCGAAGCGGCGCATGGCCTCGTCGAAGGTCATGATCGGGAAGTCGCCGAGATCCACGTTCAGGATGTGCATCCAGAGTTTGCGGATCATCTCCTCCATGATTTCGCGCACTTGCGGCGCGGTCATGAAGGAGGTCTCCACGTCGATCTGGGTGAATTCCGGCTGGCGGTCGGCACGCAGGTCTTCATCGCGGAAACACTTGACGATCTGGTAGTAGCGATCGAAGCCGGACATCATCAGCAACTGCTTGAACAGCTGCGGGGACTGCGGCAGGGCGTAGAACTTGCCCTTGTGCACCCGGCTCGGCACCAGGTAGTCACGGGCCCCTTCCGGGGTCGCCTTGGTCAGCATGGGGGTCTCGATGTCGAGGAAGCCCTGCTCGTCCATGAAGCGGCGCACGAAGGCGCTGGCCTTGGCACGGGTCTTCAGGTACTTGGCCATCTCGGGGCGACGCAGGTCCAGGTAGCGATACTTGAGGCTGATCTCTTCGCTGTTGACCTGGTTGAAGTCCAGCGGCAGCGGCTCGGCACGGTTGATGATGGTGAGCTCGTGGGCGAACACTTCGATGGCGCCGGTAGCCATGTCGCTGTTGCGCTGGGAGTCCGGACGGGTACGCACCACGCCGGTCACCTGGATGCAGAACTCGCCGCGCAGCTCGGAGGCCAGGGCGAAGGCGTCCGGCTTGTCCGGGTCGAAGAAGACTTGCACGATCCCTTCCCGGTCGCGCATGTCGATAAAGATGAGGCCGCCGAGATCGCGACGACGATGGACCCAACCGCACAATGTAATGGTCTGCCCGGCATGGGCCTCATTGACCTGTCCGCAATAGATAGAGCGCATGGACTTCTTCCTTCGAAATGGTAGAGAGACGGTTCACCTTGGGTCGCCGGGCACGACTGGCAAGCACCGTCTGTCTCACAGCTGGCCAGATTCGGATTCTTACCCGGTTTGAAATCAGTCTCATATCATCCGGCTCCCCGAGCCGGATACTTGCCGCCAATGCCGGCTCGCGCCGAGTGGCCCCACTGAGGGGCGACGCGCGAGGCGAGAACATCGGCAAGCGTCGTTGTCTGGCAACCTTGTGACCCAGGTCATCGCCACCTTAGGCGCACAACCCCGTGAGTCACAACAATTTGGCAAACAAAAGGGCTGGCATTATAGAGGAAAACCCCCATTTGGGTAAAATGGCCCGCAGCCCCCTTTGCCCTGTTTTTTGTTGTCCTGGCGCAAAAAGGGGAGCAAAACAGCATAAATCCGCAGACAGGAACCGACATGAGCCTCTATTTGGGTCTGCCCCAGTGGTCACACCCGGCCTGGCCCGGCCAGTTGCTGGGGGTGGGCGCCAGACCCGCCGAGCACCTCGCCCACTATGCCCGGGTGTTCAATACCGTGGAGGGCAACACCACCTTCTACGCCTCCCCCACCCCGGAAACGGTGCGCCGCTGGGCCGATGCGGTGCCGCCCCAGTTTCGTTTCAGCTTCAAGTTTCCGAAAGAAATCAGCCACCAGAGCGATCTGGTGAGCGCCGGCAAGCAGGTGGCGGCCTTCATCACCCTGCTCGGCCCGCTGCACGGGCAACTGGGGCTGCTCAAGCTGCAACTGCCCGCCCGCTTCGGCCCCGCCGGCCTGCCGCGCCTCGCCGCCTTCTTCGAGGGCTTGCCGCCGGATTTCACCTATGCCCTGGAGGTGCGCCACCCCGACTTCTTCGCCAAAGGTGAGGCGGAGCGGGCCCTGAACCGCCTGCTGATGGACAAGGGCATCAACCGCATCATGCTCGACAGCCGACCGCTCTTCTCGGTGCCCGCCACTACGCCGGCCCTCGTCGATGCCCAGGGCAAGAAGCCGAGGCTCCCGGTGCATCTGCTCGCCACCGCAAACAGCCCTGTGGTGCGCCTTATCGGCCTGCCTAATCCCGAGGACAATCACCCCTTTTTGCCATCCTGGTTGCCCCGTTGGCAGCAATGGCTGGCAGAGGGGAAGGATCTCTACCTCTTTATCCATACCGCCGACAACGCCCGGGCCCCGGAGTTGGCGCGTCAGGTAAGCCGGCTGCTCGGTCAGGAGATGTCCCCCTGGCCGGGGGAAAACGATCGCGCGCGCCAGGGCCTGCTGCCCTTTTAGCCGCTCGCTTCCCCGCCCCTGTTTCACCGCTAAAAAAAGCCGTTTTTTTGTGGCTGGACGGGGCTCGGCGTCAAGACAAACGCCCACCTTTCCTCTACACTACCGCCCCAAGCAAGGAGCCGGACGCCCGCCATTGCATTGTGCCGCAGGCGACCGTCCAGCTCCCAAGAAGGGGCGCTGACAGTTGTCCATGGCAACACATGCCGCAGACGGCTCACCCCCATAAAGGACCAGGATGATGGTCCATTGCGAACAGGGCAGGCCCGAAGGATCTCAAGGCCAGCCACCCCGTTCGTAAACCGGTGACGACCCGGACGGGTGTCACCCAACGACTCCATTGAACACACAGTCGGTTCGCGCACCGGCTGTCAGGTTGCGCCAGCATGCACGATCAGATTTTTGCCGCCCCCATTGCCCAATTGGGGGATTTTTGCTTTGACGAACAGGTCGTCGATGTCTTCCCCGACATGATCCAGCGATCCGTGCCGGGTTACAGCAACATCATCTCCGCCATCGGCATGATGGCCGCTCGTTACGCCCAGCCCCAGAGCCAACTCTATGATCTCGGCTGTTCGCTGGGCGCCGCGACCCAGGCCATGCGCCGCCATGTCAATCAGCCCGGCTGCCAGATCACGGCGGTGGATCTCTCCCACCCCATGATCGAGCGTGCCCGCGCCCATCTCTCTGGCTTCAAGTCCGAGGTGCCGGTGGAGCTGGTGGAGGCGGACATCTGCGACATCGCCATCGAGAACGCCTCCGTGGTGGTGCTCAACTTCACCCTGCAGTTCGTCGCCCCCGAAAAACGGGCCGCCCTCATCGCGCGCATCCATGACGGCCTGCGCCCCGGTGGCATCCTGATCCTGAGCGAGAAATTCCGTTTCGAGGACGAACAGGTCAACGCGCTGCTCATCGACTTGCACCTCGATTTCAAGCGGGCCAACGGCTACAGCGAGCTGGAGATAAGCCAGAAGCGTACCGCCCTTGAAAACGTGATGCGTACCGACAGCCTGGAGACTCACCGTGCCCGCCTGCGGGACGCCGGTTTCACCCATCAGGATCTCTGGTTCCAGTGCTTCAACTTCGGCTCCATGATTGCCATCAAATCAAGCGACGCCCAGCCATGATCGACTTCGCCAACTTCTATCAACTGATCGCCAAGAACCGGCTGAGCCACTGGCTGCACACCCTGCCCGCCCAGCTGCACGCCTGGCAGCACGACAACCTGCACGGGGATCTGCCGCGCTGGAACCGCGCCCTCAACAAGCTGCCCATGCTCGCCCCCGGAAACGTCGAGCTGAAAAGCCGGGTCGAGGTAGGCGGCATGGACAGCCTGAACGAGGGGGAGCGCAAGAAGACCGAGAGCCTGCTGCGCCAGTTCATGCCCTGGCGCAAGGGCCCCTTCCATGTGCACGGCATCCACATCGACACCGAGTGGCGCTCCGACTGGAAGTGGGATCGAGTGCTGCCCCATATCAGCCCGCTTGCAGGGCGTTACGTGCTGGATGTGGGTTGCGGCAGCGGCTACCACCTCTGGCGCATGGTCGGCGAAGGGGCAAAACTCGCGGTCGGTATCGATCCGAGCCCGCTGTTCCTCTGCCAGTTCGAGGCCATTCGCCACTTCGCCGGCAACGACCAGCGCGCCCACCTGTTGCCGCTCGGCATTCAGGAGCTGCCGGAACTGCGCGCCTTTGACACCGTCTTCTCCATGGGGGTGCTCTATCATCGCAAGTCTCCCATCGAGCACATCGAACAGCTGCGCAACCAGCTCAAAGACGACGGGGAGCTGGTGCTAGAGACGCTGGTGATCGACGGCGGCGTCAACGACGTGCTGGTGCCCACCGATCGCTACGGCAAGATGCGCAACGTCTGGTTTATCCCCTCAAGCGCGGCCCTCAAACTCTGGGTCGAACGCTGCGGGTTCAGCGACGTGCGAATCGTGGACGAGAATATGACCAGTACCGACGAACAACGTCGTACCGACTGGATGATTAACGAGTCCCTGAGTGACTACCTGGACCCAGACGATCCGGCACTCACGGTCGAAGGATACCCGGCACCCAAGCGTGCCGTACTGATCGCCAGAAAGGCCAAAGACTAGCCGATGGCGGCTGTGGAAGTTACACTGACCCAATTCCAGGAAGCACAGTTAAATGAATGACATGAAAAGCAAATTAAAAGGAATGACCCTGCTCTCCCTGCTCAGTCTCGGCGGGTGTGTCAGTATGGAAAAAGCCCCCCCGGCCCCGACCCTGACGCTGGCCGAGCTTCGCAACGAGATCACGTTGAGCGAGCAACGCCTGCAAACATCCATGGAACAGCAACAGAAGCAGTATGTGCAGCAACAGCACCTGCTGGTTCAGCTCAACACCGATGTCACCAACATGAAAGAGTCCGTGAAGAAAGTCGACAGCAAGCTGGCTACCTTGCCACCCGAGCCCCCCAAACCCATGGCCATCCCCACCGAGAAGTGCCCGGCCCCGAGTCAGGGCCACACGGTCGACGGCAAGCTGCTGGTGGGTGAAGCGGAGTGGATCTGGGTCGATGCCGCCAACGATGCCTTCCAGGCACGGGTCGATACCGGCGCTACCACCTCCTCCATCAGTGCCCAGGAGATCACCATCTTCGAGCGCAACGGCAAAAACTGGGTGCGCTTCTTCCTGAGCCACCAGGAGATGGACGACAAGATCCAGATCGAGGCGCCGCTGGTGCGTCACGTGCGGGTGCGTCAGGCCTCTGCCGACGACCTCGACCGCCGTCCCGTGGTGCGCCTCACCGTGCGCATCGGCGACATGACCGAGAAGGCCGAATTTACCCTGAAGGATCGCAGCGACATGACCTTCCCCGTGCTGCTGGGCCGTGAATTCTTGAAAGACATCGCCGTGGTCGACGTGGCCCGCGAGTATATCCAACCAAAACCCAAGCTCAAGGATGTAAAATAATCCATGGTTTCCCGTAAGCCGTTCTATCTGCTGGTCGCCCTGCTGTTCATTGTCGGCCTGGGAATGACGTTTTATCACCATGTCGCCCTGGACGTGCCCCTCACGCCCGGTGAAAAACGTCAGATCTGGTCTATCGAAGCCAAGCTCGAGTTCGAGGCGACCGGCGAGCCGGTCATCGCCTCCCTGGCCATTCCGGGCACCCAGCCCGGCTTCACCCTGATGAACGAGAATGCCGCCAGCCCGGGCTACGGCCTATCGTTCGTCGAGAAGGACGGTGACGCCCGTGCCGAGTGGTCCATTCGCACCGCCTCTGGCCGCCAGGAGCTCTACTATCGGGTCGACATGATGGCGGATGCCCATGCCAAGCCCGCCGCCAACCCGCTGCCGCCCGCCATCGAGAAGCAGATCGAGAGTGAGCCCTACGCCACCGCGATGAAACAGATCCTCGAGCGCGCCCAGGAGCGTTCCGCCGACGGCTACACCCTGACCCGCGAGATCATCAAGGAGATCGAGAAACAGGAACAGAACGCCGAGCTGCTGAAGTCTCACAAGAGCCGTGCCAGCCTGATCGCCGAGCTGCTCAACAACGCCGAGGTGCCGGCGCGCGTGGTGCACGCCCTGAGCCTGGAAGACGGTCGCCGCCGCCAGGAGCTGGTGGACTATCTGCAGGTGTTCAACAGCCCGACCGACTACAAGCTGTTCAACCCGCAAACCGGTGAACAGGGACAACCGGGGAACCTGCTGCTGTGGGAATACAACTCCGGCGCCCTCTTGGACGTCACCGGTGGCCACAACTCCCGCGTCACCTTCTCGATGATCGAGCAGGAACAACCGGTCAACGTGGCCCTGGCGCAGAAGTTCGAGAAGTCCGAGATGATGAACTTCTCCATCCACAGCCTGCCGCTGGAAGAGCAGGCGCTGTTCAAGGGTCTGCTGCTGATCCCCATCGGTGTGCTGATGGTGGTGTTCCTGCGGGTGCTGGTGGGGATCAAGACCTCCGGCACCTTCATGCCGGTGCTGATCGCGGTCGCCTTTATCCAGACCTCGCTGGTCACCGGCCTTATAGGCTTCCTGCTGATCGTCGGTACCGGCCTGGTCATCCGCTCCTACCTGTCGCGGCTCAACCTGCTGCTGGTGGCCCGAATATCGGCGATCATCATCATGGTGATCTCGATGATCGGCATCTTCTCCGCGTTTGCCTTCAAGCTGGGGCTGACCGACGGCATGAAGATCACCTTCTTCCCGATGATCATCCTCTCCTGGACCATAGAGCGGATGTCCATCCTGTGGGAAGAAGAGGGCCCGAAAGAGGTGTTCCGTCAGGGTGGCGGCTCCCTGCTGGTGGCGGTCATCGCCTACCTGGCCATGGACAACGAGCTCATTCGTCACCTCACCTTCAACTTCCTCGGCCTGCAACTGGTGCTGATGGCCACCGTGCTGGTGATGGGTAACTACACCGGCTACAAGCTGAGCGAGCTCAAGCGCTTCAAGCCGCTGGTGGACGAGATGAAGTCCGGTGCCACCCCGGGTAAGGACAAGTAACAGATGTGGTTCTGGCAGAAATACACAAGCCCGTGGAGCCTGTCTCAGGCAGGCATCCTCGGCATGAACAAACGCAACCACTCCTACATCAGCCGCTACAACCCGCGTCGTCTCTACCCGTTGGTGGATGACAAGCTCAAGACCAAGCGCATCGCGCTGGATGCGGGGGTGACTGTGCCTGAACTCATCGGCACCATCCGCGAGCAGCACGACGTGACCCGCATCACCGAGCTGGTGAAGGATTGGCCGGGCTTCTGCATCAAGCCGGCCCGCGGCTCCGGCGGCAAGGGGATACTGGTGATCCTGCGTCAGGAAGAGGGCAGCTTCTACAAGCCCAACGGCAGCGCCTCCACCGGTCAGGATCTGGAGCGCCATGTCTCCAACATACTGGCGGGCCTCTATTCGCTGGGCGGCAAGCCCGACGTGGCGCTGGTGGAAGGACTCATCAACTTCGACGACGTGTTCGACGGCTACTCCTTCGAAGGGGTGCCCGATGCCCGGGTGATCATCTTCAAGGGCTTCCCGGTGATGGCCATGATGCGTCTCTCCACCGCCGCCTCGGACGGCAAGGCGAACCTGCACCAGGGCGCCGTGGGGGTGGGTCTGTGCCTGCGTACCGGTCGCGCCCTGCGGGCGGTGCAGTTTGGCAACCCCCTGCGCCACCACCCGGACACCGGCCTGGATCTCTACGATCTCAAGGTGCCCCACTGGGATACCCTGCTGACCCTGGCCGCCTCCTGCTACGAGATGTCGGGGCTTGGCTACATCGGGACCGACATGGTGCTGGACAAGTTCCGCGGCCCCATGCTGCTGGAGCTCAACGCCCGCCCCGGTCTCGCCATCCAGATCGCCAACGGCCGCGGCCTGGTGCCCAACCTCAAGACCATCGAGAAACTGGGTCAGGTCAAGATGAACGTGGAGCAGCGTGTCAACTTCGCCAAGGATCACTTCGGTATCTTCGACGAATAGCCTGCCCATAACGCCTGCAAAAACGCGCCGCCCGGCGCGTTTTTTTATGGCCGGCGTCGGGTGCCCCCAGGGAAGGCCGATCCCCGTCACATCCCATCGCACCCCCCCTTCAACGGGCTGACACAAGGGGATAAGCTCCCATGGCAGCAGTTGCCGCGACGGGCAGGTGGATGGCGGGTTTATCCCCATCCGCTTGCCCCGCAATGCACAGACCCTGCCAGGAGGGCGCCTAATCTCGGCGACAAAGCAGTCTCTCGATGGTAGATTAATCAAATCAAATAGATAGCATCGATCGGGTTTCCCCTATGCAACGTTGGCCCAGCCTGAAACAGCTGCAGTATCTGGTCGCTCTGGACGAGCACAAGAATTTCAATCGCGCCGCCAAGGCCTGTCATGTCAGCCAGTCCACCCTGAGTACCGGGATCCAGACCCTGGAGGACATGATGAACCTGCAACTGGTGGAGCGTGACCACAAGAGCTTCATCATGACGCCGGTCGGCATGGAGATAGTGGCGCGGGCGCGCAACCTGCTCTCCGACGCCCGGGATCTGATGGAGCTCGGCCAGCAGCAGGGGGGCGTCATGCACGGCACAGTCCGCCTGGGTTGCATCCCCACCATAGCCCCCTTCCTGCTCAGCAAGCTGCTGCAGGTGTGCGGCAAGGCCTATCCGGAGCTGGAGCTGCTGCTGCGGGAAGACACCACCACCAATCTGCTCAAGCAGCTGGAGCAGGGGCAGCTCGACTTGCTGATCCTGGCGCTGCCGGTGGAGATAGGCGGCTTTCACAGCAAGACGGTGGGGCAAGATCCCTTCCATATGGTGATGCCGTCAGATATGGCTGCCACTTTGCACATGCCGTTCGACTATAAGGAGCTGCCCAATCAGAGCATCTTCCTGCTGGAGCGGGAACACTGCCTGACCGAGCACGCGGTGAGTGCCTGCCGGCTGCGGGACAAGAGCAAGATCAACCCCTTCGCCGCCACCAGTTTGCACACCCTGGTGCAGATGGTGGGCGCCGGCCTTGGCACCACCTTCCTGCCCCAGATGGCCATAGATGCGGGCATCCTCGACAACTCGGATCTGGTGGCCATCCCCCTGCCCGGGGAGAAGCCCTATCGCGAGATTGGCCTGGTGTGGCGCCCCAGCACCACCCGGGTGCAGACCTTCTACAAGATTGCCGAACTGCTCACGCCGCTGATAAGTCCCAAGGCGGCGGACTGACGCCTGGCTCGCCGGGGGCCCTTTCTCTGCCCTCGGCAAGTTTTTATGCTATCGCTGTTCAGGTTCCAGGCAGGAACATCGTCTATGATGAATCCCGTGCCCTATCAAGGAGTTGAGATGTTTCGCACCTTGCTTCCGCCCCTGCTGGCCCTGCTTGTCGTCGCCTGCTCCAGTACCCCGGAGCCGCCCCCTCCTGCCCGCCAGGCCAGTGCCTTCGACGGCTTCTATCAGCAGTGGCGCGGCGTCCCCTATCGCATGGGCGGCACCAATCGCGCCGGCCTCGACTGCTCCGCCTTCACCCAGCTTGCCTACCAGCAGGTGCTGGGCTTCACCCTGCCCCGCACCACTGAATCCCAGGCCAATCTCGGCAGGCCGGTGGACAGATACCGTCTGCAGCACGGGGATCTGGTGTTCTTCAAGACCGGCTGGCAGCAGTACCACGTCGGGGTCTACACCGGGTCCGGGGAGTTTATCCACGCCTCCACCAGCAAGGGGGTGATCCGCTCGCGCCTCGACAACGTCTACTGGAACAGCCGCTACTGGCAGGCACGCCGCCTGACCCAGTAGCCGCCACCAACGAACATAAAGAAGAAGGCCCCGAGGGGCCTTCTTCTTTATGTACTGCGCCGAAAATAGGCTGCGCAGAGGCTCAGTGCTTGCGGTGCCAGCGGGGCGAAGTGGCTCTCTCCCCCCAGGGGGTCACACAGGGCAGCAGGGCCCCTTCGATGACACCATCATGGCTCGCCAGCGCCAGGGCTATCTTCTCGTGGAGCAGGCGCAGCAGGTTCTTGTCTTGCTCCGCCAGGGAGTGGCCTGCGGCGAAATACTCGCGCTGGTGTTGCAGTGCCAGCTTCTGGGTAAATTCATAGGTGTTGAAACTGTCCGGCATACGCTCGATCACATCGTCCAGCCTGGCCAGCAGGCTGTGCAATTCCCTGGTCATGTGCAGCACTCCATCTGAGTTGATGGGAAAAAAACTACCCCTTATTGGATAATTAACCAATCGAGATAGCCCAAAATTGTGGGGCCGAGCACAGTTCCATCGGAGAACCCCTTCATCCATCCCTGGCCTGGCACGTTCCCGTTTACAGGCTGGCAACAAGCCGGTAGATTCAGACCGACTAATCAGTCGGTCAGTTTTTGTGCGGAGCAAACCATGGAAGCCATACAAACCCAGTCCCCAGACAAGTTCTCCCTGCCCGAGCAGTTGGTCCGCCTCAAGCAGGCCTGTCAGGCCCAGCCCATGCCGAGCCTGGCACAGCGTCGCAGCCGGTTGACCGCGCTCAAGAGCGCCCTGCTCGCCCACAAGCAGGCGCTCTGCGACGCCCTGGCCCTGGACTATGGCCAGCGCAGCGACTACGACTCCCTGGTCGCCGACATCCTGCCCTGCGTCATGCAGATCAACTACAGCCTGAAACGGCTCAAGGGGTGGATGAAGCCAGTGCGGCGCCACCCCGGCCTGCTGCTGGCCCCCGCCAGGGTCGAGGTGCACTATCAACCGCTTGGCGTGGTCGGCATCATGGTGCCCTGGAACTTCCCGGTGATGCTGAGCCTGGGGCCACTCATCGGCGCCATCGCCGCCGGCAACCGCGCCATGATCAAGCTCTCCGAGTTCACCCCCCATACCAATGCCGCGCTGCGAACCCTGCTGGCCCAGGTGTTTGACGACGACGAGGTGGTGCTCATCGAGGGAGATGCGGGACTCGCGGCCGCCTTCAGCACCCTGCCCTTCGATCATCTGCTGTTCACCGGCTCCACGGCGGTGGGCAGGCAGGTGATGGCTGCCGCCGCGCCCCAGCTCACGCCGCTGACCCTGGAGCTTGGTGGCAAGAGTCCCTGCCTCATCGCCCCCGACATGCCCCTGGCCCTGGCGGTGGAGCGGATGATCTTCGGCAAGAGCCTCAACGCCGGCCAGATCTGCGTGGCCCCGGACTATGTATTGCTGCCGCGGGGGCAGGAGCAGGGCTTTATCGAAGCCTATCAGACGCACTTTCGCCGCCTCTATCCCAAGGGGCTGGATAGTCCGGATTACGGCTCCATCATCAACGCGGCCCAGTATGAGAGGCTCACCGCCTGGCTGGCGGAGGCGAAGCAGGCGGGTGCCCAGGCGCACCCTTGCGCCTCGCCGGCCCGGGATGACGGCGCCCGCCGCCTGGTGCCCCACCTGCTGACCGAGGTACCCGGCCACTGCCAGCTGATGCAGCAGGAGATCTTCGGCCCATTGCTGCCCCTGGTGCCCTATGACAGCATCGAGGAGGCCATTGCCTATGTGGCGGCTCGGCCACGCCCGCTGGCACTCTATCTAATGAGCCTGGACGAGACGCTGCAGAGCCGCCTCATCCGGGAGACCCACGCCGGTGGCATGGCCATCAACGAGTGCCTGTTCCAAGTGGCGGCGGACGACGCCCCCTTCGGCGGCATAGGCCCCTCCGGCATGGGGCACTACCACGGCCACGAAGGCTTTCTCACCTTCTCCAAGGCGAAAACCGTGCTGCGCCGCGGCCGTTTCAGCACGGGGAACCTGATCCACCCCCCTTATCGGCGCTGGTACCAGCAGCTGATGATGGCCCTGTTCCTGCGCTAGGAGGCAACATGAGCGATCCCATGACAGACAAACGCCGCCAGATCCTGGATGCCGCCCTTGCCCTGTGCGCCGAGGATGGCCTGCAGGGGGCCGCTACCGCCCGCATCGCCCGGGCGGCAGGGGTGGCCAACGGCACCCTGTTCCACCACTTTCCCAGCAAGGAGCTGCTGATCCAGCAGCTCTACCAGGACGTCAAGCTGCGCCTTGGCGCTGCCATCAGCGAGGCGGATCCGGCCCTGCCCCTCAGGGAGCAGGCGCGCAACTACTGGCGTCAGGCGATGAGCTGGATGCAGGCCCATCCCCACGAACTCAAGTTCGTGCTGGGTTTCTTCCACTCCCCCTTGCTGGCCAGATCCCTGCGCAGCCAGATCCTGGGGGAGACACTGCGCTTCCTGCCGCGCCTGCTGAGCCAGGGCCAGGCCAGCGGCGAGCTGATGCAGGCGCCCCCCGTGCTGATGCTGGAGGTGTGCCAGAGCCAGTTTCTGGCCTGCGCCTCCCTCTTTGTAGACCAACCCGAGCTCGGGGAGGATCCCCACTGGCAGGCCAGCGCCTTCGCCCTCTTCTGGTCCGCCATCGCAGGAGGCCCTCATGACGCTTGATCCCCTGCTCGCCACCGGCAGGCGCCTCTGGATAGGGAGCCTGCTCTGGGTCATCGGCCGCACCCTGTGCCGCGCCGCCCGGGTCGACGAGGCGGTGCGCCGCGAACTCGCCCCGCTGCCGGAGGGGCTTCGCATCCGGCTGGAGGTGCATGGGCTGCCTCATGGGTTGACCCTGCACAAGAGGGCCGGGCGCTGGCGCTGCGGCCCCGCGCCCCGGGGGGCAACAAGCCCTCATCTGCTGCGCGTCTGCTTCAAGCACCCCGCCATCGCCTTTCGCGCCCTCAGCTTTCGCCTCGGCATCAATCAGGCCTTCTGCGAGAACCGGCTGCTGGTGGAGGGGGATCTCAGTGCGGCCATGCACCTGGTGCGGGCGCTGGAGCAACTGCAAGCCCTGATCCTGCCCGCCTTCATCGCGCGGCCCCTGCTGCGCCACTACCCTAGCCCGTGCCACAAGCTGACGCGAGCCTGCCACATCTACCTGGGTCTGCTGACCGGTTGAAGAGAAGGATGAACACCATGAGCCGTTATTACGATTTCTTCTGTCCGGTCAGGTTGATGGCGGGAGAGCAGGCGCTGGAGCAACTTCCGGACGAGCTGATGGCGCTGGGGGCGCGCCGTCCGCTGCTGCTCACCGACAAGGGGGTCGGCGGCAGCGGGCTCGCCACCCTGCTGGCCAATGTGCTGGCGGAGGGGGGCCTGCCGGTGGCCGCCATCTGGGACCAGATCCCCGCCGACTCCTCCACTGCAGTGGTGGAGCGCATCGCCACCCGCTGGCGGGAACTGGGCTGTGACAGCCTGGTGGCCCTGGGGGGTGGCTCCGTCATAGATACCGCCAAGGCGGTCAACATCCTGGTCACCCTGGGCGGGGAGCGGCTGCTGGATCACGCGGGGGCAGGTTGCCTGACCCGGCCCCTCAAGCCGCTGGCTGTGGTGCCGACCACGGCGGGCACCGGCTCCGAGGTGACACTGGTGGCGGTGATCCGGGACGAGGGGAGCGGGCGCAAGGTGCCCTTCACCTCCCCCTTCCTGCTGCCCCAGCTGGCGGTGCTGGACCCGCGCCTCACCCAGGGGCTGCCGCTGCCCATCACGGCCGCCACCGCCATGGACGCCATGACCCACGCCATCGAGGCCTTCATCGGCAACGGCAAGAACCCGGTCAGCGACGCCCTGGCCCTGATGGCGGTGGAGAAGATAGCCGATGCCCTGCCCAGGGTGCTGCTGGCCCCCGAGGACAAGGCCCTGCGGCTGCAACTGGCGGAGGGCTCCACCCTGGCGGGCATGGCGTTCTCAAACTCCATGGTGGGGCTGGTGCACGCCCTCGGCCACAGCCTGGGGGCCCGCTGCCACCTGCCCCACGGCCTGTGCATGAACCTGTTCCTGCCCGCGGTGCTCGACTACAACAGGCCGCAGATAGACCCTGAGCTGGCCCGCCTGCTGCTGCCGCTGGCGGGGCCGGAGCGCTTCGCGGCCACCCCACAGGCGCTGCGTCCCCAGGCAGCCCTGGATGCACTCTGCGCCCTGCGCGATAGTCTCTGGCAGGCGGTAGGGTTGCCGCGCACCCTGGCGGAAGCCGGCGTGACGGACAGAGCCGTGCTCAAGGATATCCAGGATCTCGCCATCAACGACGGCGCCCTGCTCTACAACCGCAAGGATGCCGACAGGGAGGAGCTGCTGGCGCTGCTGGAACAGGTGTGGGAATGACCTCCAAGCCGACCCGCAGAGGGCCGGCTTGGCGCAGGATCAGATGGACGGCGTGAAGACCCCGGTGGAGAGATAGCGATCCCCTCGATCGCAGATGATGGCCACCACCACCCCCTGGCTGAGCTCTGCCGCTACCCGCAGGGCACCGGCCACGGCGCCCCCCGAGCTGACCCCGCAGCAGATCCCCTCTTCCCGCGCCAGCCGGCGCATGGTGGCCAGCGACTCATCGAGCGTCACATCCAGCACCCGATCGACCCGCTCGGGATCGAAGATGGCGGGCATATAGGCCTCTGGCCAGCGGCGAATGCCGGGGATCTGGCTCCCCTCTGCCGGTTGCAGGCCTATCACCTGCACCGCCGGGTTCTGCTCCTTGAGGTAGCGGGAGACCCCCATGATGGTGCCCGTGGTGCCCATGGCGGAGACGAAGTGAGTGATAGCCCCCTCGCTCTGGCGCCAGATCTCGGGGCCGGTGGAGAGGTAGTGGGCATCCGGGTTGGCCGGGTTGTTGAACTGATCGAGCACCAGCCCCTCGCCGCGGGCCTGCATGGCCAGCGCCAGATCCCGCGCTTCTTCCATGCCGTTTTCCACCAGCACCAGCTCGGCGCCATAGGCCTGCATGGCGTCGCGCCGCTCCTGGCTCATGGTGCTCGGCATGATGAGCCGCATTCTGTACCCCCGCGCCGCCGCCACCATGGCCAGCGCGATGCCGGTATTGCCCGAGGTGGCCTCGATGAGTCGTGCTCCTGGCCCTAAGTGACCGCTCGCCTCCGCCGTCTTGATAAGGTTGAGCGCCGGCCTGTCCTTGACCGAGCCGGCGGGGTTGTTGCCCTCCAGCTTCACCAGCAGGGTCACGTCGGGACAGGGGTTGATGCGGCGCAGGCGCAACAACGGGGTATTGCCAATCAGATCTTCCAGGGTGGCGAAGGCCATAACGGGATCCATCCTCTGCTAACTGTTCTATACCTTGCCTAGCGAGCCGCTCGCAGGCCGGTCAGTGTAAGCGAGCATCCTCGGCCCGCAAAGAGCACGGTTGGCAAAGTCCGGCCAGCATGCTCTGATATCCCTTCCCCACCCTTTGAGGAGCCTCCATGAGCGACATTCTTCATCAGGCCGACCAGCAGCAGTTCATCTGCGTGGTGGACGGCAAGCTCTCCCGCCTTGCCTACCGCAGGCTGGACGCAACCACGGTGGACGCCTACAGCACCCAGGTGCCCGCCGAGCTGCGCGGACAGGGCATTGCCGACAAGCTGGCCCGCAACTTCTACGACTGGACCCGGGCAGAGGGGCTCATCATAGTGCCGAGCTGCAGCTACATAGACGTCTGGCTACGCCGTCATGCCGGTTGAGGCACAAGCACCTAGGGAAGCGCAGTTGCAAGCCCACACCGAGGCTCTGCTGCGGGCCGATCCCCTGCGCATGGCCTGCCTGCGAACGGCACGGGAGCTGGCCCTGCCGGACTGGGCGCTGGGAGCGGGCTTTGTGCGCAACCTCATCTGGGATCACCTGCACCACAAGGCCGAGCCCACCCCCCTCAACGACATAGATCTCATCTATCTGGATGCAGGGGATCCACAAGGGCTGGCCGAGCGGGGGCACCAAGACTGGCTGGCGGAGCGTCTGCCCGGCCAGCGCTGGGAGGTACGCAATCAGGCGCGCATGCATGTACGCCAGCAAGTGGCCCCCTTTACCAGCTCGCTGGCGGCGCTCAGTCACTGGGTAGAGGTGCCCACCTGCATCGGGGTCCGCCTGCTGGCAGACGATTCGTTCGAGTGGCTGGCCCCCTACGGCTTTGCCCCCAACTGGTCCCTGCAGGTGAGCCCCAATCCGCGCTGCCGGCAGGAGAGCCGGATCTTCATCGACAGGATCAGGGACAAACAGTGGCAGCGCATCTGGCCTGACCTTGTGGTGAACTGGCCATGACCGGATTGCAATGGGCCGACAACCTTGGGCACACTAAGGAAAAGCTATTTATAACTCAATGGGTTAAATAATGCGCGACTTCTTCTCTCTCGAACGCTGGCTGCCGGGCCTCGCCGCCCTGCTGCAATATCAGCGGGCCTGGCTGATGCCGGATCTTCGCGCTGGCCTCTCGGTGGCGGCCGTGGCCTTGCCCGTGGCCATCGCCTATGCGGAGCTTGCCGGGGTGGGCGCCATCGTCGGCCTCTACTCCTGCATACTGCCCATGGTGGTCTACGCCCTCTTTGGCACCTCCCGCCAGCTCATCGTCGGCCCGGATGCCGCCACCTGCGCCGTCATCGCCGCCGTGGTGACGCCGCTCGCCGCCGGGGATCCCACCCGTCAGTGGCAACTGGTGATGACCATGACCGCCATGACCGGCTTCTGGTGCCTCATCGCCAGCCGCTTCAAGCTGGGGGTACTGGCGGACTTTCTCTCCCGCCCGATCCTGATGGGGCTGCTCAATGGGGTGGCCATCACCATAATGGTGGGTCAGCTCTCCAAGATCTTCGGCTTCACCTTCAGCGAGCGCTACCTGATAGAGCGGATTCTGAACGGCACCGACTACATTGCCCAGACCCATCTGCCCACCCTGGCCATGAGCCTGACCGCCCTGCTCACCCTGCTGCTGGCCAAGCGCTACAAGCCATCCTGGCCCTCCTCCATGGTGGCCATGGTGGTGACGGCGGCCCTGGTGTGGGCCCTCAATCTCGGCCAGTTCGACATCGCTACCCTGGGGGCCGTGGGCTCGGGCCTGCCCGCCTTCCAGATGCCGGAATTCCCCCCCGGACTGATGCGCGAGCTGGTGCTGCCGGCGCTCAACCTCGCCATGGTGAGCTTCGTTTCCATGATGCTCACCGCCCGCAGTTTCGCCGCCAAGAACGGCTACGAAATCGATGCGGACAAGGAGTTCAGGGCGCTGGGCATGGCGAACCTCGCCTCTGCAGTCTCCCAGGGGTTTGCCATCAGCGGGGCGGATTCACGCACCGCGGTCAACGACGCCAACGGCGGCAAGAGCCAGCTGGTCTCCATCATAGCAGCGGCTGTGATCGCCCTTATCACCTTCTATTTGACGGCGCCGCTTAAATTCATCCCCACCGCTGCCCTCGGGGTGGTGCTGGTGATGGCCTCCCTGTCGCTCACCGATTTTCGCGGCCTCTGGGCCCTTCGCGACTCGGACCGCGCCGCCTTCTGGCTGGCGCTGATCACCTTCATCAGCGTGCTGACCATGGGGGTCATTCCGGGGATCACCCTGGCGGTCTTGCTGGGCCTGTTCCAGTTCCTGCGCAACGTGATGCGCCCCACCGATCAGCTGCTCGGCATGGACGACGAAGGGGTGGTGCGCACCCTGGGGGACAACGAGCAGGCCAAGGCGATTCCCGGCATCCTGGTCTATCGCTTCAACTCGCCGCTGACCTACTTCAACGCCCCCTACTTCAAGCGGCGGGTGCTGGCGCTGCTGGTGCAGGATCCCCACAATCCCAAGTGCCTTGTGGTGGACGCGGTGGCCTGCTTCACCCATCAGGACATCAGCGTGATGAGCATGGTGGGGGAGCTGCACAAGGAGCTCAGGCGCCGTGGCATCCACATGGTGATGGCCGGTCGCCACGGCCAGATGACCCAGTGGCTCAAGCAGGCGGGGATCCGGGTAGGCGACGAGGGGGTCATCCTCAGCCCCGACATGTACCAGGCCCTGCGCATGACCCGCTGCTACCGGGAACCTGTGTTCAAGGATGACGAGGTGGTGGAGAGCACCACGGATACTCTGCTCTCCCGCTGGCCCCAGGACGACGAGCTGCCGGACTCGGCGCGCCTCACCCGGCCCTGCGAGCAGGAAGCGGGCGCCACCCCGGTCTGACGGCGGCGCGCCCCCAGACTGCGAGAGGGGTCCGGGCCAGCCCGGCCTCCTCTTTGCTCAGGGCAGGATTGCACCCCGCACCCGCTTGGTGTTAAATGCCCGTCCAGATGGCGCTGACGAGGGCCATCCCCAGTATTTGGACACCCCATGCAGACTCAATCCCACGCGGGCCCGGGTTCCCTCTTCGCCCTGACCTGGCCACTGTTCATCGATCTCGCCCTGCACTTCCTGACCGGGGCCCTCAACACCTTCATGGTGGGCCATGTCTCCTATCAAGGGGTGGCGGCACTGGCAGTCGGCAACCAGGTGTTCGATCTCGCCATCACCCTGTTCAGCTTCGTCAGCATCGGCACCAGCGTGGTGATCACCCAGTATCTGGGGGCGGGGGATAGGGAGAAGGCGCGCGTGGTCATCCACACCGCCATCGGCTTCAACCTGCTGGTGGGGCTGGTGGCCGCGGTCGGGGTCATGGCCGGCGCCAGCACCATGCTGGCGCTGATGAACCTGCCCGCTCACCTGATGGGGGATGCCACCCTTTATCTGCAGATCATCGGGCTCTGCCTGCTGCCGGAGGCCGCAGCGCTCTGTCTGGCCGCCACCTTGCGCGCCCATGGCCACACCCGTCAGGCCATGTACGTGACCCTCATCGTCAACCTCATCACCTTCGTCGGCAACCTGCTGCTGCTCTATGGCTGGTTCGGCCTGCCCCAGCTCGGGGTCGCCGGGGTCGCCATCAGCACTGTTGCCGGGCGCATCGTCGGTGTGGTGCTACTGGTGTGGCTGGTGGCGCGCAAGACCGGCATACGGCTGCGGCTGCCGGAGATCCTTCGCCCCAGCAAGGCCATGCTGGACAAGGTGTTGCACATAGGTCTGCCGGCGGCGGGGGAGAACCTCTCCTGGATGCTGCAGTTCATGGTGGTGACCGCCTTCGTCGGCCTGCTCGGCGACAAGGCGCTGGCGACCCAGTCCTACTTCTTCCAGATCTGCCTGTTCATCCTGCTGTTCGGCCTCTCCATAGGCCTTGGCAACGAGATCATCATCGGCCATCTGGCGGGGGCCCGTCGCTTCGAGCAGGCTTATCGCCAACTGATGAAGAGCCTGAAACTTGGCCTTATCGTCACCAGCCTGATTGCCCTCGCCGCGGCCCTGAACGGACGCGCCATCATCAGCCTGTTCACCGACGACGCCGACATCATCACCCAGGTGGCGCAGCTGTTCCTCATCAGCCTCATCCTCGAACCCGGCCGCACCTTCAACCTGGTGGTGATCAACGCCCTGCGCGCCACCGGGGATGCCCGTTTCCCGCTCTACATGGCGCTCGTCTCCATGTGGGGCATTGCCGTTCCCCTCGCCTATTTCCTTGGTATCATGCAGGGCTATGGCCTGGTAGGCATCTGGTTGGCGCTGGCCTGCGACGAGTGGGTTCGCGGTCTGGCCATGTTCTGGCGCTGGCGCAGTCGTCGCTGGCAAAACAAAATTCTTGTCGAAACATAAGCGGAATCACAATGAAGAAAATCGGACTCTTGTTGGCGGCCATCCTGCTCAGCCCGCTCGCCATGGCACAAACCGCTCCGGCGGCCCCCAAGGCGCAAGCCCCCCAGACCTGGTACGTGGCCCCCATCGTCATCGACCAGACCAGCGAGGCGCAGAAGGCCCTGACCAAGGACTTCATGGCCCAGATGATCAAGACCATCAAGATCAACGAGTACCAGACCGGCAAGGCGGTGGGCAAGCACAAGGATCCCAAGTGGCTGATCCGCACCAAGCTGGTGCCCGCCAGCAACGAACCCCTGGTGGGCAAGAAGCATCCGCAGGGCCTCACCTACGGCAAGGGCATCCCCACCCAGGAGATAGTCGGCGAGCTCATCATGAACGGCACCCTGGTGGCCCATGTGGGTCAGGGCTGGCGTGAGCCCATAGTCCCGGGTACCCCGGTGGCCGAGAAGATCACCATCGCCAACTACCAGTACGCCATCGGCAACGAAGCCAAGGCGCCTGATCTGGAAGAGCTGGCGGCGCAGATAGGCTTCGAGGTGGGCAAGGTGATTGCCCGTGACGGCAAGCCCCTGCCCGAGAAGAAAAAGAAAAAAGAGTAAACGCCACACCTGTTAGCAAGAAGGGGCCCCGCGCCCCTTCTTGCTGCCCGCCTGCCGCCCCCTTGCCGTCATCAAAGCGTCACAACTGTGAACAGGCTCCCAGTTCCTTCCTCTTTACCCTCCCCATAAATCGCTTATCTGCTTGCGATTCAATCAGTTAAAAATCATCCGCCAGATGCAGCAAATCCATTGCCCCAAATTGGATCGGGATCACATTTATCTCCCGGGGTAAGGGGTAGTTTGAAGGTCAAGGCACAATCAAACGACACCAAGGAGGCTTCATTACATGTTCCCTGAGTACAGAGATCTCATCTCGAAACTGAAGAGCAGTGATGTCCATTTCCAAAAGAAGTTTGACTTGCACAACGACCTGGATGCGGAGATCAGGAAGCTGGAAAAACATCACGCCAGCGATTACAGCTCCGAGGTGAAGGATCTGAAAAAACAGAAACTTAAACTGAAAGAGGAGATATACGACATCCTCAAACAACATCCACACTGACGCCTCGACGAATACCCGGATAAGCAACTTATCCCCCAGCCCGGCTTAAAGCCGGGCTTTTTATTGCCCGCTCATGGCGGCGCGGGGCCACTCCCCTTTGACATCGGAAGCAAAGAAGCGGGCCAATGGCCCGCTTCTTTATACCGATTTAGTCCCTTCTCACACCGGCGGATGGAACTGGCTGGCCTCGCGGGTGGCCATCTCCTCGTAGGTGGCCCACCTCTGCCAGACCACCTGCTGCGCCACCTGCATCAGTCGCTCGGCCTCTTCAGGATGACTCTGGGCCAGCACCCGGTAGCGGTTCTCCTCCGCCCTGTACTCGGCGAGGGGAATGGAGGGGCGCAGGCTGTCGAGGCTGAAGGGGTTCTGCCCCAAACTGCGCAATACAGGGTTGTAGCGCATCAGCGGCCAATGGCCCGAATCCACCGCCCGCTTCTGTTGGGCCAAACCCTGCTCCATATCGATGCCATGGGCGATGCAGTGGCTGTAGGCGATGATCAGCGACGGGCCCGGATAGGCCTCCGCCTCGCGCAGGGCCTGCAGCGCCTGCTGCGGATTGGCGCCAAAGGCGATGCGGGCGACATAGACGTTGCCGTAGGAGATAGCCTGCAGCGCCACATCCTTCTTGGCCAGCGTCTTGCCCCCCGCAGCGAACTTGGCGACGGCACCGAGCGGCGTCGATTTCGACATCTGGCCGCCGGTGTTGGAGTAGACCTCGGTATCCATCACCAGCACGTTCACATCCCGCCCGGAGGCGAGCACGTGATCGAGACCCGCCGAACCGATGTCATAGGCCCAGCCATCGCCGCCGACTATCCAGACCGAGCGGCGCACCAGCTGATCGATGAGGGACAGCAGCTCGCGGGCCTTGCCGGATTTCACCTCTTCCAGCCGCTCCCGCATCTGCGCGACCCGATTGCGTTGCGCTCGGATCTCCGACTCCAGCCGCTGCGGGGCCTTGATAAGCGACTCGACCAGCGCCTCCCCCAGCTCCCCCTTCATCGCCTTGAGGGCGGCCACCGCCTGACCATGATGCTGATCGGCGGTGAGACGAAAACCAAAGCCGAACTCGGCGTTGTCCTCAAACAGGGAGTTGGACCAGGCAGGCCCCTTCCCTTCCGAGTTCTTGGCCCACGGCGTGGTCGGCAGGTTGCCGCCGTAGATGGAGGAGCAGCCGGTGGCGTTGGCCACCAGCATGCGATCGCCAAACAGCTGGGTCAGCAGCTTGAGGTAAGGGGTCTCGCCACAACCGGCGCAAGCGCCGGAGAACTCGAACAGGGGTTCCAGGAATTGGGCACCGCGCACGGTGGAGAAGTCCACCCGCTCGCGGGCAGGCCAGGGCAGGCTCTCGAACCAGCGCAGCGCCTGTTTCTGGCCAGCGAGGTACGGCGCCTTGTCCATCATGGTGATGGCACGGTCGCCTTCATGACTTTCATCCGCCCCGACCCGTACCGGACAGGCCTGCACGCACTGGCCGCAACCGGTGCAATCCTCCGGATAGAGTTGCAGGGTGTAGCGGCTGTCGGGGAAGCCCTTGGCGGTGACGGGCACCGACTGGGCGGCCTCGGGGGCGGTCGCCAGCCAGTCCTGGTGATAAAACTTGGCCCGCAGCGCCGCGTGGGGGCAGACAAAGACGCAGTTACCGCACTGGATGCAGATATCCGAATGCCAAATCGGGATCTCGCGGGCGATATCCCGCTTCTCGAAGCGGCTGGTGGCAGTGGGGTAAGTGCCATCCACCGGCAGCATGGAGACCGGAATGCGATCGCCACGTCCGGCCAACATCGGGCCTGTGACCCGCTGGACAAACTCGCTGCCCCCCGGCGCCAGCGGCAACGGATAGTCGCTGATCGGCTCATCACCGGCCGGGATCGCCACCTTGCAGAGGTGAGCCAGGGTATCGTCCACCGCGGCAAAGTTGCGCACCACCACCTCGGGCCCCTTGCGGGCATAGCTCTTCTCTATGCTCTCCTTGATCAGCGCAATGGCTTCGTCCCGTGGCAACACCCCAGCCAGCGCAAAGAAGCAGGTCTGCATGATGGTATTGATGCGATTGCCCATGCCGTTTTGCTCGGCCACCCGATCCCCATCGATGCAGTAGAGCTGGATATTAAGGGCGCGGATGCGGGCGCGCAGCCGCTCGGGCAGCTGGCCCCACACCTTGTCAGCCTCATAGGGGGCGTTGAGCAGCAGGGTCGCCCCTTCCGCGGCGTGCTCCAGCAGATCCACCGATTCGACAAAGCCCCACTGGTGGCAGCCGATAAAGCTCGCCTGCTCGATAAGCCAGGGGGCGTCGATGGGCTCGGGGCCAAAGCGCAAGTGGGAGACGGTGCGCGAGCCCGACTTCTTGGAGTCGTAAACGAAGTAGCCCTGGGCGTGGAAGCCCTCCAGCTCGCCGATGATCTTGATGCTGTTCTTGTTGGCACCGACCGTGCCGTCGGCGCCCAGGCCGAAGAAGAGCGCCCGCACCCGGCTGGCGGGCTCCAGATCGCCGATGGGGTGCCAGGCCAGACTGAGGCCCGACACGTCATCGACAATTCCCACGGTGAAGCGCGGGCGCGGCGCATCACAGGCGAGCTCCTCGAACACAGCCGCACACATGGCGGGGGTGAACTCTTTGGAAGAGAGGCCATAGCGACCGCCACTGAGCCAGGGCAGCCGCTTGATAAGACCGCGTTGCAAACCGTCGATCAGCGCGCTCTGCACATCCAGCAGCAGCGGCTCACCGCCCGCGCCCGGCTCCTTGGTGCGATCCAGCACGGCGATGCGCCGCACGCTCTGCGGCAACGCATCGAGCAGCGCCTGCACCGGGAAGGGGCGATAGAGGCGAATGACCAGCACTCCGGTCTTGCGATCCTGCCGGTTGAGCCAATCCACCGTGGTGCGGGCGGTGGCCGCCCCCGAGCCCATCAGCACGATGACGTCGGTGGCATCGGGCGCGCCGTGGTACTCCACCAGCTTGTAGTGGCGGCCAGTCAGCTCGCCGAGGTTGTCCATGCACTGCTGCACCCGCGCTGGCACCGCCTCATAGAAGGGGTTGACGCTCTCGCGGGACTGGAAATAGGTATCGGGGTTCTGGGCGGTGCCGCGCATTACGGGGTGATCCGGGTTAAGCGCCCGGGCGCGATGGGCCCGCACCCAGTCGTTGTCGATAAGGGCGCGAATTTCATCCCGATGCAGCGCGGTTATCTTGTTCACCTCGTGGGAGGTACGAAAGCCGTCGAAGAAGTGGATAAAGGGCACCCGGCACTGCAGGGTGACGCTGTGGGCAACCAAGGCCAAGTCCTGCGCCTCCTGCACCGAACCGGAGGCGAGCATGGCAAAGCCGGTGCTGCGCGCCGCCATCACATCCTGATGGTCGCCAAAAATCGACAGCCCCTGCACCGCCAGCGAGCGGGCCGCCACATGGAACACCGCCGCGGTCAATTCACCGGCGATCTTGTACATGTTGGGCAGCATCAACATCAGCCCCTGACTGGCGGTGAAGGTGGTGGCGAGCGCCCCCGCCTGCAGGGCGCCGTGTACCGTACCGGCCGCCCCCCCTTCACTCTGCATCTCCACCACTGTGGGGATGTTGCCCCAGAGGTTGGTCTGCTTCTCATCCGCCCAGGCATCGGCCAGTTCGGCCATGGTCGAGCTCGGGGTGATGGGATAGATGGCACACACTTCACTCAGCTGGTACGCCACCCGGGCCGCGGCTTCGTTGCCATCGACCATGATCAGTTCATGTTTCATTGGGACTCCTCCGGTTGGCGCAGCTCGATGGCGTGACAAGGGCATTGATCGTGACAGGCACCGCAGCCGGTGCAGCGCTCGGCATCCACCTGATAGCCCTTGCCCGACCCCAGCTTGGCGATGGCCTGCTCGGGGCAGCTGCCATAGCAGCCGTCGCACTCGAAGCAGTTGCCGCAGGAGTAGCAGCGCGCCGCCTCGTAGCGGGCGGCAACCTCATCCAGCCCGCCGATGATCTCGCCAAAGTCGTCCCGCGCCCACGCCGGTTTGACCGGCTGACTGCTGGCCGGCGCGTGGGTCTGGAACCAGAGTTGCAACTGCTCGGGCCCCACCAATGGATAGGAGAGCGGTTTGTGGTAGTGGCGACCGCGCAACCAGGCATCCATATGGCGCGCCGCCTTCTTGCCGTGGCCGGTGGCTATGGTGACGGTGCGCTCGGAGGGCACCATGTCGCCGCCCGCAAACAGACCCGGCACATCCGTCATCAGGTTGCCCGCCACCTGCACCACGCCCTCCTGGTTGACCCGCACGCCGGGAATACTCTCCAGCACCGAGAGGTCTACCTCCTGACCCAGCGCCAGGATCAGGGAGTCCGCTTCGAGGGTTTCAAACTTACCGGTGGGCACCGGCTTGCCCCCGGCATCCAGCGCCATCACCTCCACTTCGATGCTGGTGTTGTCGAGCTGGCGGATGCTGCGCAGCCAGTTGATCTTGATCCCCTCCTCCTCGGCCTCGTCGGCTTCGAAGGCGTGGGCCGGCATATGATCCCGGTCGCGGCGGTAGATGATCATCGCCTCCTCGACCCCGAGGCGGCGGGCTGTACGGGCCGCATCCATGGCGGTGTTGCCGCCGCCGTAGATAGCCACCCGCCGCCCCAGTTTGGGTGGCGGCAAGCCCTGCTCTTCGGCCAGACTGGCCTGCTCGAGGAAGCTCACCGCATCGAGGATCTTGCCCGCCTCCCGGGCCGGAATATCGACCCGCTTGGCCAGATGGGCACCTATGGCCATGAAGACGGCATCAAAGCCCCCCTCGTCGCGCGCCTTGAGCACGTCTTCCACCTTGTGGTTGAGGGTGAGGGTGACGCCGGCGGCGACGATGCGGGCCACTTCCCTGTCCAGCACCTCGCGGGGCAAACGGTAGGCGGGAATACCAAAGCGCAGCATGCCGCCGGCCAGCGGCCCCGCCTCGCGGATCTCCACCTGATGGCCGAGCCGGTTGAGGTGCCAGGCACAGGAGAGGCCGGAGGGGCCGGCACCGATCACCAGCACCTTCTTGCCGCTGGCGGGTGCAGGCGGCATGGGCTGCCAGCCACGGGCCAGCGCCTCGTCGCCGAGGAAGCGTTCGATGGCGTGAATGGAGACGGCCTCATCCACCTGGGCCCGGTTGCAGGCGCTCTCGCAGGGGTGATAGCAGACCCGGCCATGGACCGCAGGCAGCGGGTTATCTTCGATGAGGGTTTGCCAGGCCGCCTCGAAGCGGCCCGCTTCGGCCAGGGCAAGCCAGGCCTGGATGTTCTCGCCAGCCGGGCAGGCATGGTTGCAGGGTGGCAGGGCCGGTTGCCAGACGGGCAGCCGGGTACGCACCGGGCCTGTTCCCGTTTTCTGGGAGAGATCCGGCTGTGGGGTCATATCCAGTTGTTTGCTCATACATTGCTTTCTTCTTGTTGGGTAACAGGCCCGCTCCGATGGCGCTTGATACCGTGTAGCCGAAGCGGACGGTGGCCGGAGAGGGAAGAAGCGAAAGCGTCAGAAACTGGAAGCTGGCTCGATGATGGGCCGTTTTTTGTACGACATGGTGGATCAGGATCAATAAATGTTGCGCTTTATGAGGCGTTTCCCCCGGGATACGACCCCGATCACATGGCGCCGTTGACCTGCACCGATCAGGCGCCTCCTCGCCTGCCCCCCATGATGGGGGGCAAGAGAGGATTGCCGCACGGGGCAGGAATCGTTATCTTGCCCTCTTCACGGAATCGCCACAGCACAAGGACCCTGACATGCCCAGCCTCGCCAGCATACATCTCTACCCCATCAAATCGACGGCGGGCATGCCGCTGACCCGTGCCTTGGTGACCCAGGAGGGGCTGCTGGGGGATCGCCGCTACATGGTGGTCAAGCCGGACGGCAGCTTCATCACGGCTCGCACCCATCCCCAGCTGCAACTGGTGACGGCAACCCCGGTGGAGGGCGGCCTGCAACTGCGTTACCCCGGAATGGCGCAGCTCAGGCTGCAGGAAGCGGACTTCAGCCGCGCCCCCCAGGCCACAGGCGTCTGGGGCGACAGCTTCCATGCCCTGCACACCCAGTCCCAGGCCGATGAGTGGCTGAGCCGGGTGGCGGGGGAGCCGGTTCGCCTGCTCTGGCTCGGCGAAACCTCTGACCGCTTTCGGGAGAAGACCGGCACCCGGGTCAGCTTTGCCGACGGTTATCCCCTGCTGCTGATCAGCCAGGCCTCACTGGATGATCTCAACCTGAGATCCGATGCCCTGCACCAGATGAGCCAGTTTCGCACCAATCTGGTGGCAAGCGGCACCCGCCCCTTCGAGGAGGATGGCTGGAAGCGGATCCGCATCGGCGAGGTGGAGTTTCTGGTGGCCAAGCCGTGCAGCCGCTGCATCATGACCACGGTGGAGGCGGGCACGGATCGTTTCAACGCGCTGAAAGAGCCGCTCGCCACCCTCACCCGCTACCGCCGTGGCGAGGATGGGGAGGTCTATTTCGGCCAGAATCTGGTGGCGCTGAACGAGGGCTGGATTGAGGCAGGGAGCGAGATCCAGGTGCTGGAAACCACCCGCCCCCCCGTCTACCCCAATGCGGCGCCGAAGAAGCGGGAGCTGGTCTGCGTCGCCCGCGAGCCGCTGGCCCGGGATCTGGAGACCTTCTGGTTCGAGGCAGCCGACGGCGAGCCCCTGCCCGACTATCTGCCGGGCCAGCACCTGCCCATCAGTCTCGACATCAAGGGGGAACGGCAACAGCGCCGCTACACCCTGAGCTCCACCCCGGAGAGGCCTGAGCGTTACGGCATCAGCGTCAAGAAGCTGGCCGATGGCCGCATCTCCCCCTGGCTTCACCATGAGCTGCGCGTGGGCGATCACCTGCTGGCCGCCCCCCCGGCCGGCGAGTTTCACCTCGGCACCGAGCGCAAGCTGCTGCTGCTCTCGGCAGGATCCGGCGTCACCCCCATGCTGTCCATTGCCCGCACCCTACATCTCAGACACGAACTCGACGATGTGCATTTTATGCACCTGTGCCGCAGCGAGGCCGACATTCCGGCTGCCGCCGAGCTGCACGCCATGAGTCAGGCAGGCATGCAACTGACCCTGATCCTGAGCCAGCCTGACGACCACTGGCAGGGCATGAACGGTCGCCTTAGCAAGGGGCACCTCGAGCAGGTCAGGGATCTGCTGGCGCGGGAGATCTTCCTGTGCGGCCCCCACGGCTTCATGAGCGAGGCAGCCAGGCTGCTGCAGGAGCAGGGGGTCGTCGCCGATCGCATCCGCCAGGAGAGCTTTGGCGGGGCCATCCTCTCGGTGGCCCGTCCCCACAAGGCAGTGCAACTGCGCATCGGCGAGCAGACCTTCGCTGGCAACAATCAGGGCACTGTGCTGGATCAGGCCCACAAGCAGGGGGTGGAGCTGCCCTGGAGCTGCCGCGCCGGCATCTGCGGCAGTTGCAAGCTGACCCTGCTCGAAGGGGAGGTGGATCACCCGGACGCTCCGGCCATCACAGCCGCCGAGCGGGCCGCGGGCAAGATCCTCACCTGCTGCGCCGTGCCTCTCTCCGATCTGGTGATCAAATAAGAGGATGGCGCCGCCATAGATTGCCGCCATCACCACCACAAAGCAAAACGGCTGCCCTGAGGCAGCCGTTTTCTTATCCCATCAGGCAATCAGCCACGCAGGGCGGCGATGCGCTGTTCGATGGGCGGGTGGCTCATGAACAGCTCGCTCATGGAGCGCTTGCCGTTGATGCCGAAAGCCATCATGGTGCCTTCCATCTGCGGCTCGGCACCGCGGGCAAGGCGCTGCAGGGCGGCTATCATCTTGTCGCGACCCGCCAGCTTGGCGGCACCGGCGTCGGCGCGGAACTCACGCTGACGGCTGAACCACATGACGATCATGGAGGCGAGCACCCCAAACAGCATTTCCAGCACGAACACGGTGATCATGTAGGCAAAGCCACCGGAGCTGCTGCTCTCCTCGTCGTTGTTGGAGCTGAAGAAGTTGCTGATGACACCGGCCACGATACGGGCGAAGAACATCACGAAGGTGTTCACCACCCCTTGGATCAGGGTCAGGGTCACCATGTCGCCGTTGGCCACGTGGCTCACCTCGTGGGCCAGCACGGCTTCCGCCTCGTCGCGGCTCATGCTGTAGAGTAGGCCGGACGACACGGCGACGAGGGAGTCGTCACGACGGGCGCCGGTGGCGAAGGCGTTCATCTCGGGGGAGTCGTAGATCCCCACTTCCGGCATCTTGATGCCAGCCTCACGGGCCTGACGGGCCACCGTGCTCACCAGCCAGTGCTCTGTCTCGTTGCGGGGCTGCTCGATGACCTGGACGCCATAGCTGCGCTTGGCCATCCACTTGGACATCAGCAAGGAGATAAAGGAACCCCCAAAACCGAACACGGCGCAGAACACCAACAGACCGGAAATGCTGGACTTGTTGATCCCCAGAACCGAGAACAGGATATTGAGTACCACCCCCAGCACCAGCATGACGGCCAGGTTGGTCACCAGGAATAGCATAATTCGCTTCATATTGACTCCTTGTGAGATATGGATGCATGGTTCGGGCCAATTCACAATCGACCTGATACCACACCTGCCCCCGATCATAGACAGACTCGATGAATGTTTGCTGAATGTTGGGCCTCAGAGCAGGGACGAGATGTCGAGACACTCGCGCAGATCCGCCTCGAGCGGCTGGTCTACGAAAGGGATTTCACCCAGAAATGGGGCCGGCAACAAGGCTTTCAAGGTGGCCAGGTTCTCCTGGTAGCGACTCATGTGCGGATCCACCCGATTGACCACCCAACCGGCCAGGGTCAGCCCCTGATGGCGGATGGCGGCGCAGGTGAGCAGGGCATGATTGAGGCAACCCAGCTTGGCCCCCACCACCAGGATCACCGGCAGGCGCTCAAGGGCGACCCAGTCGGAGAGCAGATGCTGGTGATCCAGCGGCAAAAACCAGCCCCCCGCCCCCTCGACGATCACCAGTTCGGCCCCCGCCCGCTCAATCTCCCGCAACCCGGCAGACAGGCCCGCCAGAGGGATACTCGCTCCCACCTCCCGGGCGGCTATGTGGGGGGCTATGGGGGGCTCGAAGGCATAGGGGTTGACCGAGTCGATGGGCAGCGGCAGGCTGGCGGCCGCTTGCAGCTGCTGGGCATCGAGGTTGCGAAGCCCCTCAAGGGTGCGGGCACAGCCGGCGGAAATCGGCTTGTAGCCGGCGCAGGGGATGCCCTGGGCGGCGAACGCCTGCAGCAGGGTACGGGCGACCAGGGTCTTGCCCACGTCGGTGTCGGTGCCCGTGATGAAATAGGATCTGACCATGATGATTCCTCAGCGCAGTTCAAGGTGGCGCTATGGCACCACCTGGGTATCAATGATGGGCTAGTGCCGGGCGGCTAACCTCGCCTGGCCCAAGGCAAATACGAGTGTTCCCGCAGCCGTTCAGCGGCGGACAAGGCGCCCGAGACAGACCTCGTAGCTGGCGGCCAGCAGGCCGTCGGGCTGGCGGTGGCGCTCATAGGCTTCCCCGAGACGCCTCAGGCGCTGGCGGTTGCCCAGCCCCGCGGCCCTGTCGTCATTGACCTGGCTGGCCCCTATGCCCTTGAGATCCCGCAGCAAGTCGTTGAGCTCCAGATAGGCAAGAGACCAGGTGACAGAGGTCAGCTCAGGCGCTTGAAAACCCGCGGCACCAATGGCCTGCTGCAACTGGGGCAGGGCGAGGAAGCGGTTGACGTGGGCGTGCCCGTCGACGACGCCCCAGGCCTCACGCAACTGCCAAAGCGAGCCGGCCAGCAGAGTCGAGAACAACAGCTTGCCGCCGGGTTTGAGCACCCGGTGGATCTCGGCAAACGCCTGGGCCGGGCGCTCGCACCACTGCAGGGCCAGGCTGGAGAAGACCCAGTCCAGGCTCTGATCCGCGAAGGGCAGCGCCTCCGCGTCACCGCACACCAGCCGGGCGCCGCTGCCACGCAGGGCGGCCTGCGCCAGCATGCCGGGGGCGAGATCCAGCCCGTGCAACTGCTGGCAACGACCCGCCAGCGCGGACAGGAAGAAGCCGGTACCGCAGCCCAGATCCAGCCCAGTTTCCGGTAAACCGTCAGGCAAGGAGTCGGGCAAACCACGCCGGTACACGGCAGTGTCAAGATCCAGCCCGCAAACCGTCAGTTCAGAACCGACCGGCCTGTCCGGCATCAGGTCGAGCAGCGCCTGCCCCACCTCCTGCTGGAAGCGGGCGTGGGCGTCGTAGTGACGGGCGGCGGCCCCGAAGCGGCGGGCGAGCTGGGCCTTGTCGACCTGCTGGAAACGCTCATGCAACATGGGCGCCTCCTCTCTGATCACTGGATGGGCAGGGACCCAGGGCCTCGAGAAGGCTATCCACATCCTGCTCGCGGTGGGCGGCACTAAGGGTGATGCGAAGGCGCGCCGTACCGACCGGCACAGTGGGCGGGCGAATGGCGCTCACCCAGACACCGTGCTCCCGCAGCCGCTCGGCCAGTTGCAGGGCGGCACTGCTCTCCCCCACCAGCAGGGGCTGGATCGGGGTGTTGCTTGCACCCAGCGTCCAGCCCTGCGCCTCGGCCCTCTGCCGGAACCGGGCGATAAGGCGAGCGAGGTGCGCGCGGGCCTCGTCGGCGGCGCGCACCAGCTCGATACTCTTGCTCACCGCGCAGGCCTGGGCGGCGGGCATATGGGTGCTGTAGACATAGTGGCGGGCGAAGTTGACCAGATAGTCCACCAACTCGCGGCTGCCGCCCACGAAGGCGCCGGCCACCCCGAGCGCCTTGCCAAAGGTGCCCATATGAATGTGTACGCTGGCAGGAGCAACCCCTTGCGCCGCCAGGGTGCCGCGCCCTTGCGGCCCCAGCACGCCGAGGCCGTGGGCATCGTCGATCATCAGCCAGTTGCCGCTCTGTGCAGCGAGCGTTGCGAGCTCGCGCCAGGGGCCCTGATCCCCGTCCATGCTGAAGACCCCCTCCGAGACGATCAGGCCCCTGTTTGGCTCAAGCTGACGTGTGAGCGCGGCCATGTCGTTGTGGCCAAAGCGCTTCATCTTGCAGGGCAGCTGGCTGCCCATCTCCTGCAGGGAGGCGTGGTTGAGTTTGTCCTGCCAAAGCAGATGCTCCTTGCCGAGCAGTGCCTTGAGCACCGCCTGATTGGCGGAAAAGCCGCAGTTGAACAACAGCACCGCCTCCACCCCGAGCCAGTCGGCAAGAGCCTCTTCCAACTGCTGGTGGGCACGGCTGTAGCCGGTCACCAGGGGCGAGGCGCCGGCGCCCGCGCCATAGCGGTCGATCCCCTCCTTGAAGGCGGCCTTGATGGCGGGATGATCGGCGAGCCCCAGGTAGTCGTTGGCAGAGAGGTTGAGGTAGTCGCGCCCCCCGACCCGGATCCGCCCGCAGCTCGCCACATCCACAGGAGTGCGTCGGCGCAGCAGGGCGGCCTGATCACGTTCGGCCAGGACCTCCCCCAGTGCAAAGGGACCGGTGACAACAGGGGAAGTCATGGACGGACGGCACCTGCACGGGGGCGGGTGGCGTCATAAAACATCTCGGCGGGCTCGCTCTGGCGGCTCACCTCGGCCAGCAGCTCCTCTTCTTGAACTTGATCCGGCTTCTGGGCCCGCTGGGCGGGGCGGATGCCGAGGCGCTTGAACAGCTGCATGTCGCTGTTCTCGTCCGGGTTCGGGGTGGTCAGCAGCTTGCAGCCATAGAAGATGGAGTTGGCCCCCGCCATAAAGCACATGGCCTGCATCTGCTCGTTCATCTTCTCCCGCCCGGCGGAGAGGCGGACGTGGGAGGCGGGCATCATGATGCGCGCCACCGCTATGGTGCGGATAAACTCGAACGGGTCCAGATTCTCCTGGTTTTCCATGGGCGTCCCCTTCACCTTGACCAGCATGTTGATGGGCACGCTCTCCGGGTGGCGGGGCAGGTTGGCCAGCGCCATCAAGAGGCCCGCCCGATCCTTTGCCTGCTCCCCCATGCCGACGATGCCGCCGGAGCAGACCTTCATGCCGGCGCCACGCACGTGCTCCAGGGTATCGAGCCGGTCCTGATAGGTGCGGGTGGTGATGATGTCGCCGTAAAACTCCGGCGAGGTGTCAAGGTTGTGGTTGTAGTAATCAAGCCCGGCGGCGCTCAGGCGCGCCGCCTGATCCGCAGTCAGCATCCCTAGCGTCATGCAGGTCTCCATCCCCAGCCCGCGCACCTCCTCGACCATGCGCAGGATATAGGGCATGTCCCTCTCTTTGGGATTACGCCAGGCGGCCCCCATGCAGAAACGCGACGAGCCGTTGGCCTTGGCCTCCCGCGCCCGCTCCAGCACTTTCTCCACTTCCATCAGCCGCTCTGTCTCGAGCCCGGTGTGATAGCGGGCGCTCTGGGGGCAATACTTGCAATCCTCCGGGCAGGCGCCGGTCTTGATGGAAAGCAGGGTGCTCACCTGCACCTCGTTCGGGTCGAAATGGGCGCGGTGCACCGTCTGGGCCTGGAACAGCAGATCGTTGAATGGCAGGGCAAACAGGGCCTGGACCTCGGCGAGGGTCCAGTCGTGACGAAGGGCGTGGCCGCCCAGGGTGAGAGCATTCATACATGGCTTCCAGTTGTTATAAGTGGGATCCTGCGCCGCCATCCTGGGATGAAGGACCGCAAAAGCCGCCACCGGCCGACCTCCTCGCTGTGAGGACTGGCGCCAAGTGGCTGAAATTGTTGGCTAGTGTAGAGAGCACGCGTAGACTGTCAACACCGACCAGATCAAATCAATTGACAATAGAACACAAAATGACCAATCAAGAATTCGACCTGCACCACGTCTGGCACCCCTACACCTCCCTCACCCATCCCCTGCCCTGCTATGAAGTGGCCAGCGCCAAGGGGGTGACCCTCACCCTCAGCGACGGCCGTGAACTGGTGGATGGCATGAGCTCCTGGTGGGCCTGCGTCCACGGTTATCAGGTGCCGGAACTGGACGCAGCGGCGACTGCCCAGCTCGGCAAGATGTCCCACGTGATGTTTGGCGGTCTGACCCATGCACCGGCGGTGGCGCTGTGTCGCAAGCTGGTGGAGATCACCCCGGCCGGGCTGGATCGGGTGTTTCTGGCGGATTCCGGCTCGGTGGCGGTGGAGGTGGCACTCAAGATGGCCCAGCAGTACTGGCACGCCAGGGGAACGCCCCGCGCCAAATTCGTCTCCCTGCGGGGCGGCTATCACGGTGACACCTTCGGCGCCATGAGCGTCTGCGATCCGGATGGCGGTATGCACGAGCTCTACAAGGGCTTCCTGCCCGAGCACCATTTTGTCGAAGCGCCCAGCTGTCGCTTCCACGCCCAGTGGGACGAGAGCTGCGTCGTAGAGCTGGCGGAGCTGGTTGCCGATCGCCACGAAGAGATAGCCGCCATCGTGCTCGAACCCATCGTTCAGGGGGCCGGTGGCATGCGCTTCTATCATCCCCGCTACCTGCAGTGGGTGCGCGCCCTGTGCGACGAGTTCGGCCTGCTGCTCATCGCCGACGAGATCGCCACCGGCTTTGGCCGCACCGGTCAGCTGTTTGCCTGCGACTGGGCAGGGATCAGCCCCGACATCATGTGCCTGGGCAAGGCGCTCACCGGCGGCTACCTGACGCTCTCGGCCACCCTCACCACGGAGCAGGTCGCCCGTACCATCTGTGACGGGGAAGCGGGGGTCTTTATGCACGGCCCCACCTTTATGGGCAACCCATTGGCATGTGCGGTAGCCAACGCCTCCATCGAGCTGCTGCTGGCCTCGCCGTGGCAGGAACGGGTGCGGGCCATCGAGCATCAACTCAAAACCGAACTGGTACAGCTGACCCTGCACCCGGCGGTGGCGGACGTGCGGGTACTCGGCGCCATCGGGGTGGTGGAGATGAAGGAGCGGGTGGACGTGGCGCGCATCCAGTGCAAGTTCGTCTCGCTTGGGGCCTGGATCCGTCCGTTTGGCAAGCTCATCTACCTGATGCCCCCCTTCGTCATCACCCCCGAAGAGCTGCGGGTGCTGACCCGGGCCATCCATGAGGCCATCGCCAGCGGCGAATTCTGAGCCTCGATGAATAGGCTCTGCATGAGAATGCAGGGCCTTTTGGCTCTTTTTCATCAGAATGTGAGCGAGACACCAAAACCCGGCTGGCGAGGAGAGTAGACTGCGCGGGTTTTACCCAACAGATGTACCTTTCCCATGCGCCTCTCCATCACTGCCAAGATCAATTTCTTCCTGCTCTTCATCTTCTCCATGGTACTGGTGTTCTCTGCGGCCTATCAGGCGGTGCGCGAGCGGGACCTCATTCTGACCCTCATCAAGGAGCAGAGCCGCGAGCAGAGCGAAGCCTATTTCGACGGCCTCAACATGCTGATGCTGACCGGCAAGATGGAGGCCCGCGACACCCTGCGCGCCAAGTTTCTCGATCACGCCCACGTGGAAGATGCCCGCATAGTGCGCGGGGCGGCGGTCAACCAGCAGTACGGAGCGGGACGTGACAGCGAGGCCCCCAAGGACAGATTCGATGCCCTGGCCCTGACGGGCAAGGGCAGTCTGGAGGTGGTGCACGACGGCATCCACAGCAAGCTGGTGGTGACCCGTCCGCTGCTGGCCAGTAAGGATTTTCGCGGTACCGACTGCACCAGCTGTCACCAGGTGCCAGAGAACACCGTGCTGGGGGCGGTGCGCTTTGACTACTCCCTCGACACCCTCTTTACCCGGGTAGAGCAGAACATTCTCACCTCGGCGCTCAGTCTCACCCTCATCTTCGGTCTGGGTCTGCTGCTGACGCTCTGGGTCATCCGTACCTGGATAGTCCGCCCCCTCAACCAGCTGACCCGCTCCATGGAAGAAGCCACCGATCTGCACGACTTCGGCCACCGGCTGGAGGGAGATGAGGGGGACGAGATAGGCCGGGTGGCCCTCGCCTACAACCAGATGCTCGACAGCGTGGAGCGCCAGCTCGGCAAGCGCCCCGCCCCCTCGCCACAAGACGAGAAGCCGACGGATCACGCCAGGCAGTAACACAGCAGGCTGGCGACCAGGATCAGCAACAGGCTGAACAGATTGATGTGCCGCGCATCCTCTGCGCCTGCGCTCCAGAGCTCTCGTCACAGGACGAGAAACCGGCGGATCACGCCAGATAGTAAAGCAGCAGGCTGGCGGCCAGGATCAGCAGCAGGATGAACAGATTGACGTGCAGCGCATCCTCTTGCCGTCGGCTGCGCCTGCGCTCCAGCATCAGCACCACCAGGGTCAGCAGGCAGCAACCCCAGAGCCCGTGCACCAGCCAGGGGGTGAGGGCGGGATCCCACTCCTGGCGCACCTTGACTCCGCCATAGACCAGAAAACCGTAGGCCGTTTGCGGCCTGGCGAAGTGGTAAAGGGAGAGCAGGACGATAAAGCCGCTCCAGCAGAGGATCACCAGCCCCTGGAGAACCCGTATCCAGCCATCCGGCCCCCGTCTGCGTTCCTTCACTCTCACCCCCTGCCCAACCGACCGGATCCACGCAAGATTCATGGGAAAAACCCCGCAAGGGTCCGACATTTTTGCTTGTTTATCAAACCCGCGCGGGTAAGATTGACGGCTTAGTCTGCCATGGTGGGCCACTCATGCCCGGGCCAGACCCCTAGTGTTGCAAATAGCGCTGCAAGAACAAGCTGGAGACAATATTTCGATGACGCACGCATCCGTAGTAGATGTGCTGACCGGTAAGTATGCGGTTGGCACCACCCAGACAGTGAAAGGGTGGATCCGGACCCGCCGCGATTCCAAGGCGGGGATCTCATTTTTGGCCATATCCGATGGCTCCTGTTTCCATCCGGTACAGGCCGTCGTTCCCAATACCCTGGCCAATTACGAGAATGAAGTGCTGCGTCTGACCACCGCCTGCTCCGTGGAAGTGACCGGTGTGGTCGTGGCTTCCCAGGGCAGCGGCCAGGCCTTCGAGCTGCAGGCCTCCGACGTCAAGGTAGTGGGCTGGGTCGAAGATCCGGACACCTACCCCATGTCTGCCAAGCGCCACAGCATCGAATACCTGCGCGAGCAGGGTCACCTGCGTGCCCGTACCAACGTGGTCGGCGCCGTGACCCGGGTGCGCAACTGCCTGGCCCAGGCCATTCACCGCTTCTTCCACGAAGAAGGCTATCTGTGGATCGCCGCTCCCCTCATCACCGCCTCCGACACCGAAGGCGCTGGCGAGATGTTCCGCGTCTCCACCCTGGACATGGAAAACCTGCCGCGCACGCCCGAAGGCAAGGTAGATTACGACAAGGACTTCTTCGGCAAGGAGACCTTCCTGACCGTCTCCGGTCAGCTCAACGTCGAGACCTATGCCTGCGCCCTGTCCAAGGTCTACACCTTTGGCCCGACCTTCCGCGCCGAAAACTCCAACACCAGTCGCCATCTGGCCGAGTTCTGGATGGTGGAGCCGGAAATCGCCTTCGCCGATCTGGAAGATAACGCCGCCCTGGCCGAAGCCATGCTGAAGTACGTCTTCAATGCCGTGCTGACCGAGCGCCGCGACGATCTGGAGTTCTTCACCCAGCACATCGACAAGGACGCCATCGACCGTCTGGAACGCTTCGTCGCCTCCGACTTCGCACAGATCGACTACACCGACGCCATCGAAGTGCTGAAGAACTGCGGCAAGAAGTTCGAGTTCCCGGTCTCCTGGGGCATCGATCTCTCCTCCGAGCACGAGCGCTATCTGGCCGAGGAGCACTTCAAGTCTCCTGTGGTGGTGAAGAACTACCCGAAAGACATCAAGGCCTTCTACATGCGCCTCAACGATGACGGCAAGACCGTCGCCGCCATGGACGTGCTGGCCCCGGGGATCGGCGAGATCATCGGTGGCTCCCAGCGTGAGGAGCGTCTCGAGGTGCTGGATGCCCGTCTGGCCGAGATGGGCCTGAACAAGGAAGATTACTGGTGGTATCGCGATCTGCGTCGCTACGGCACAGTACCGCACTCCGGCTTCGGCCTGGGCTTCGAGCGCCTGGTGGTCTATGTGACCGGCATGGGCAACGTGCGCGACGTCATCCCCTTCCCGCGTACCCCTCGCACCGCCGAGTTCTAATCGCGAACAGCACGCGAATCGCAAAAAGCCGACCCAAGGGTCGGCTTTTTTGTTCTTTGCCGTCGCTCTGCACCTACGCCAGGCTGACGACCACCTTGCCCTTTGCGCGACCGGTCGCCAGATAGGCGAGCGCCTCGTCGACCTGTTCAAACGGAAAGACCTTGTCGATCACGGGTCTGAGCTTGCCCTCGTCGAGTAGCGCAGCAATCCGGGTCAGCTGGGCACCATCCGGGCGCACGAACATCATGCCGTAGGTGAGGCCCCGTTGCCGGGCAAGACGGTGGATCTTCCAGCTCATTAGGCCAAACAGGGCGGTCATGATGATGTTCATGTTTCTCGCCCGCGCAAAGGCCGCATCCGGCGGGCCGACCAGCGACAGGACCCGCCCCCCTGGCTGGAGGATCGACAACGACCGCTCGATCGCGTCTCCCCGCAAGGTGCCCAGCACCAGATCATAACTCTGCAAAACGGCATCGAACGCCTGCCGTCTGTAGTCGACCACCACCTCGGCCCCCAACTGTCCTACCCACTCGGCGTTTGCCGTGCTGGTAGAGGTCGCGACCAAGGCCCCCAGGTGCCTGGCCAGCTGAATGGCAAAGGAGCCTATGCCACCGGACCCCGCGGGAATAAACACCCTCTGGCCCGGCGCGAGTGGGGCCTGCTCGGTGAAGGCCTGCCAGGCGGTCAGCGCCACCATGGGAATAGACGCCGCCTGAACGAAGTCGAGGCTGGCCGGTTTCAGGGCCGCCGCGTGTTCAGGCACCACAACCCATTGCGCCAGGGCGCCGCGCCCCAGATCGAAGAGGTTGGCATAGACGGCATCCCCCGGCCGAAACCGCGTCACCCGGCTGCCGACCTCCACCACCACACCGGCCAGATCGCTGCCGAGCACGGCGGGCAGCTCGAACTTGAGCAGGGGTTTGAAGGTGCCTCGCGGGATCATATTGTCGATGGGATTGAGACCGACGGCATGCACCTTGACCAGGATCTCGTCCGGCCCCACGGTCGGGTGCGGCAGTTCGGTGAACTCGGGCCGCGCCGAGCGACCATAGTGTTTGAACACAAAGGCTTTCATCATCTTGTTACCGGGAAACATGATGCAGCCGAACCAGGCAAAGCCCCTGTCCAATCCAGGGCACCTGCACAGATTCGGCACGCATCATCAAACGGAAAAGGGCGACGGCCTGAGTGATGAATGTCGGGTTGGTATATCTTCCAACAGACCGTCGGTGTGGTTGCCCAGATCTGTGGTCTTGCGGCGCCACCTGATAACGCTCGGCGGCGTGCGCCTGCCGAAGGTCGGAGAGCAGCCCCTTGCGCGCGCCATCGAGCTCATCCCAGCGACTTTCCTCATGCAGCGGCGGTATGGTGACGGCTTCACGGCGATCGAAACCGACCAGGGCTGCGTCCACCAGCTCCTCCACCGCCATCAACTCAGGCAAGCTGTCGGGATCGATGCCGGTACGGGCCCAGATATCGCTTCTCGTGGCGGCAGGGAGAACCGCCTGCACATAGACCCCTTTAGGAGAAAGCTCCAGGCTCATCCCCTGGGACAGGAACAGCACGAAGGCCTTGGTCGCACCATAGATGGTTGCGCCAAACTCGGGTGCGAGCCCGACCACTGAGCCGATGTTGACGATGGCCCCCTCCCCGGCTTGCACCAGTCGCGGCGCAATCGCGACGGCCAGGCGTGCCAGCGCCGTGGTGTTCAGGGCCAGCAGTTGTTCGACGCTGCTGGCGGTCTGTGCGAGGAAGTGACCCACCTGACCCGCCCCCGCGTTGTTGATCAGGATGCCGATGCTGGCATCATCCCGTAGCCGGGCCTCCACGGCGGCCAGCTCCCGGGGTTGGGTGAGATCGGCGGGCAGGATCTCGACGGCGACGCCG
The DNA here is from genome assembly GCF_041402505.1 of Aeromonas sp. S2(2024). NCBI lineage: Bacteria > Pseudomonadati > Pseudomonadota > Gammaproteobacteria > Aeromonadales > Aeromonadaceae > Aeromonas > Aeromonas sp. S2(2024). The sequence continues at coordinate 301,998 of NZ_JBGLRL010000001.1, read as the reverse complement.
TACGCCTGGCGCAGGCGGCTGGCCAGCGCCGTCAGCCGCGCCGGGCGAAGCGGTCGGCATAGGTGGCGCCAATGCCGCTGGAGGCACCTGTGATAAGCACTCTGGGTTTAATGGTCATGATGTCATTCTCTCTGTGCTCGTATTGAACCGGGATGGATGTCGCGCCAGGCACTCAACGGCCGATGGCGCTGTGTCGACGGGGGGCCTGCTATGACGCCCCCTGCCGATCTACGTTTACTCGCCGGCACCCGCCAGGGCCGGGTAGTCGATGTAGCCCTCGGCACCGCCGCCATAGAGGGTCTCGGGTTTGAGCGCAGCGAGCGGGGCGCCCTGCTGCAGGCGCTCGACCAGATCCGGATTGCTGATAAAGGGGCGACCGAAGGCAAACAGGTCCGCCTTGCCCTGGGCCAGAGCACTGCCGGCCAGCGTCAGGTCATAACCGTTATTGGCCAGATAGGTCTGCTTGAAGCGCCGACGCAGGGAGGCGAAGTCGAAAGGGGCGACATCCCGGGGGCCGCCGGTGGCACCCTCGATCACGTGCAGGTAGACGACGCCCAGCGCACTGAGCCGCTCGACGAGATAGTCGTACTGCGGCTGGGGATCGCTGCAGGAGATGCCATTGGCCGGTGAGACGGGGGAGATCCGGACCCCGATGCGATCGGCTCCAATCTCCTTGGCCACGGCGGCGGTGACCTCGAGCAGCAGCCGCGCGCGGTTCTCGATGGAGCCACCATAGCCGTCGGTACGCAGGTTGGCCCCATCCTTGAGGAATTGCTCCAGCAGATAGCCGTTGGCACCGTGGATCTCGACCCCGTCAAAGCCCGCCGCCATGGCATTGGCAGCTGCCTGACAAAAATCGTCGACGATACCGGGAAGCTCCTCCAGTGCCAATGCACGGGGCATGGACACCTCGACGAACTCATTGTTGACGAAGGTCTTGGTCTGGGCGCGAAGGGCCGAAGGGGCCACCGGCGCCGCGCCATCGGGTTGCAGCGTGACGTGGGAGACACGGCCGACGTGCCACAACTGCACGAAAATACGACCGCCCCTGGCATGCACCGCATCGGTCACCTTGCGCCAGCCCGCAATCTGCGCCGCCGTGTAGAGGCCGGGGGTGTCCTGATAGCCCTGCGCCTGGGCTGAGACCTGGGTCGCCTCGGCGATCAGCAGACCCGCCGTGGCCCGCTGACTGTAATAGGTGGCGGCATGCTCGCTCGGGACCAGGCCGGGGCCGGCACGGTTGCGGGTGAGCGGCGCCATCACGATGCGGTTGGCGAGGGTGATGTGGCCAAGGGAATAGGCCTCGAAGAGTCTCTTGTCTGTCATGGTGTGCCTCTGTCGTGTGAAACATGGGTCTGGGAAGGAAGGTAGTCTGTATCCCGACATGGCGCCGCCCTGCTCGGGGGCTGCAAGGGTCAATCGAGGGTCAGGGCGTTCAACCCCTTCCCGGGGTCTGCGCATTAAAGATGACGATCATAATCTTTTCAGTCAAGCATTTTGATGATGACCAACATCAATGTATAGTGATCACCACTTCCATGATTCAGAGGACGACCGGGTATGAGGGTCACCAAGGCACAGGCTCAGACAAACCGGGCACACATAGTCGCCACCGCAGCCAAGCTGTTTCGCGAACGGGGTTACGATGGCGTGGGAGTGGCGGATCTGATGGGGGCGGCCGGCTTCACTCACGGCGGTTTCTACAAGCACTTCCCCGCCAAGGCGGATCTGATGGCGGAGGCCGCCACCTGCGGCTTTGAACAAAGCGTGGAGAAGACCAGCGCCCTTGATGCCCCCGAGTTTGTCAGGCACTACCTGTCCAGGGAACACCGCGATGCCCCGGGGGATGGCTGCATCATGGCCGCACTGTGCGCCGATGCGGCGCGGCAACCGGCCCAGGTCAAGGTCGCCTTCGAAGCCGGCATTGAAGCGATGCTGGCGCGTACAGGGAGTCTGCGCGACACGCCGGATACAGAGAACACCCAGGCCCATCGCGCCAAGAGGATAGCGCTGATGGCACAGATGATAGGGGCCATCATGCTGTCACGGGCCTGTCCGGATGAATCGCCACTGGCCGATGAGATCCTGGATGCCTGCCGAACAATCCTGCTGTCACAGACTGCCTCTTCCGAAGACCCGACTACCACCGAGTCAAACCGGGACGCTTGAGCCGCCCCGTCAGACTCGCAGGTCATGGCCTCCCCGGCCTGCGACACCCCCTCCTCGACCCCTGCCGACTACTGACAGGGGCGATGCCCTTGCATATCACACTGATCCTCGAATAAATCCCTCACCTTATTCACCTGCCTGTCCTCCCTCAGCGCCCCTGCGCAAGGCCTTACCCGTAGTTTTTATGCACTTAAATCGGAAAAGGGTCGGTTATTGAACCACCTCAATTTTTTACCTCTTTAGGGGTGGCAGAATACCCACTAACCCTTTAGGGGCAAATAATGACAGATGCTCCCGGGCCCCTGGGCCAGTGCGGACATGGATTCAATCACACGAGGTAATGGAATGATCTTGATGGAATTTTTGGTGGTGCTCGGCTGCTTGCTGCTGGGTACCCGCTTTGGGGGCATGGGACTGGGTCTCATCAGTGGTATCGGTCTGTTCCTGCTGACCTTCGTGTTCGGCCTGGTGCCGGGCGAACCACCGGTGCAGGTGATGCTGACCATACTCGCGGTGATCGGCTGCGCCGCCACCCTGCAGACCGCCGGCGGCCTCAACCTGATGATGCAGGTGGCCGAGCGCCTGCTGCGCCGTCACCCGCAATACATCACCATACTGGCGCCCCTGACCACCTGGACCCTCACCTTCCTGTGCGGTACCGGCCACGTGGTCTACACCATGTTCCCCATCATCGCTGACATCGCGCTGCAGAAGAACATCCGTCCCGAGCGCCCGATGGCGGTGGCGTCTGTCGCCTCCCAGATGGCGATCTGCGCCTCGCCGGTGTCGGTCGCCGTGGTCTCCATGGTCTCCATCCTGGCGGCCGGTCACGGCATAGGTCAGGCCTATGGCCTGCTCGACATCCTGATGATCGCCATCCCCTCCTCCCTGACCGGTGTGATGATGGCGGCCCTGTGGAGCCTGCGCCGCGGCAAGGACCTGGACAAGGACGAGGAGTTCCAGGCCAAGATCAAGGATCCGGAGCAGCGCGCCTTCGTCTACGGCGGCGGTGAAACCCTGCTCAACACCAAGTTCCCGAAAGAGGCCTACTGGTCTACTTGGATCTTCTTCGCCGCCATCGCCGCCGTGGTATTGCTCGGTGCCAACGAAGGGTTGCGTCCTGTGTTCACCATCAAGGACAAGACCGGCCCGCTCTCCATGAACCTGGTGATCCAGATGATGATGCTGATCGCCGGAGCCATCATCCTGATGCGCTGCAAGGTCAAGCCAGGCGACATCTCCAACGGTGCCGTCTTCAAGGCCGGCATGGTCGCCATCTTCTCCGTGTTCGGGGTTGCATGGATGAGTGAGACCTTCTTCCAGGCCCACATGCCGCTGCTCAAAGAGACCCTGGCTCACGTGGTACAGGCCCAGCCCTGGACCTACGCCCTGGTGCTGTTCCTCATCTCCAAGCTGGTCAACAGCCAGGCCGCCGCCCTGACCGCCATTGCCCCCATGGGTCTGGCACTGGGGGTGGAGCCGAAATTGCTGATCGCCTTCCTGCCGGCGAGCTACGGCTACTTCGTGCTGCCGACCTACCCGAGCGATCTGGCCTGTATCGGTTTCGACCGCTCAGGTACCACCCGTATCGGCAAGTTCATCATCAACCACAGCTTCATCATTCCGGGGCTGATCGGGGTCAGCAGCTCCTGCGCCCTGGGGTATCTGCTGACCACCATCTTGTTGTGATCCAGACGGCGTTCGCCGCGCCATCCCCAACGGGCCCCTTCGCGGGCCCGTTGCCTTTCCCGCCTTCCCGCTTTGCCAAGAACCCGCCGGCTCGGTAGCATGCCTCATCTTTCATGATTGGAATCAACCCCATGTCTCGCGTCATCCTGCTCTGGAGCGGTGGCAAAGATGCCATGCTGGCGCTCTGCCATGCCCGCGCCGCGGGCCATCAGGTGGTGGCACTGGCCACCTTTGCTCCCCCTGCGCCCCGCTTTCTCGCTCACCCCTTGCCGCTGGTGCGCCGTCAGGCGGCGGCCCTCGGGCTGCCCCATCTGCTGGTCACCATAGAGGCGCCGTTCGAGCAGAGCTATGAGACTGCGCTGAGCCGCTTGCAGCAGGAGTGGGCACTCGATGGTGTGGTGACTGGCGATATCGACAGCGTGGGGGGCGCGCCAAACTGGATCCGCGAGCGCAGCCAGCCGCTTGGGCTCACCGTCCACACCCCGCTCTGGCAGCAATCTCGCCAAGCCTTGCTGGCGGATATGCTGGCCCGCGGCATCGTCGCCCACCTCTCCTGTGTCGATACCCGGGTGCTGGCGCCGGAATGGGCCGGGCGAGTGCTGGATGCAGCCACCCTGACCGAGTTGCAGCAACTGGCCGAGCGCGAGGGTTTCGATGCCTGCGGCGAGCAGGGGGAGTACCACACCATGGTGACCGACGGCCCGGGCTTTGCCGCCCCGCTGCACCTCGATGGCTGGCAGGTGGAGCGCCAAGATCATCTGGCCTACCTGGCAGAAGATGAGGGATAACAAAACCACGCCATGGGACCGGATCGCTACAGGGCACGCTAAACAAGCGAGATAACACAACGGGAGGCAATGCCTCCCGTCTTGATCGGGTTGGACCCGTTTCCCACGAAGCAAGCAAGACGCCAGCTTATTTCAACAGCCTGATCAGCACCCTCTGCAGCAGGTCGATGCATGGCGCGATGCTCTTCAGCAGCAGGCATACAGCGCCCGAGTGGAACTCGCCCCATGGTGCAGACGGCATCCAGCGCCGGTACCGCTTGCGGGCGGTAATCCTTGACGATACCGCAGGCCACGACCATCGGCACGAGCAAGGCAAACAAGAGTACCAGGGTAGGCTCCCGGCAAGACTATCGAGAAACGTGATCCAGTGGTTGGCCTCTCCTTTCTCCTTGTTTTCCATCTAAAAAAGTGGATTTTACGAATCTTATCCGCATTAAACTCCAAATAAACCATCTAAAACAGTTCTTCAATCCAGATCCAACGCACTAGAATGCCGGGCATGGCATCCTGAGCAAGAACCTCCACTTTTTTTGCGTTGGATCAACGCCCGTCAGGGGTGAACTGGCCAAGATGCCCGTCGACACAAAGCGATCATTTCGCACCGGAGAGAGTTATGACAAGCCAAGCCACCGCAGGGACTTCACCCTGCGACTACCAGCTGTGGGACATCCTCGTCGAGTCTGCAAAGGAACGCACCACCATTCGTTATTCCAAACTGGCCAAGCAGGCCGGGCTGGAACAGTGCCAGGATGAGCTGCGCACCCTGCTGCAGCGCATCCGCATGTACTGTACCGAAAACGACCTGCCGATCCTCTCCGCCATCGTGGTGGATGACGTAGGCAAATACACCGGCCTCTCCTCCAGCCTGCCGGATGCGCCCTGGGAACGGGCCCGGGTCTTCGATCACGCATGGACCGCACTGCACTGATAGCCCCCCTTCCTCCAAAACGCGCCCATCGGCGCGTTTTGGCTATCTGGCCCTCGCGCTTTCTTCCCCCTCCCAGCTGGTAAAACCAGCCAGCCCGGCCATGAGCGTTGCCATGGCTGGGCCACAATGCCAGAATCGGGCCCTTGCATGACTTCACGTTCGGATTTCAGGGCCCCGGGCCCGCAGATATAGGATCTCCCATGGCCACCACCCTCTATGGCATCAAGAACTGCGACACCATCAAGAAGGCCCGCAAGTGGCTGGACGAGGCTGGCATCGACTATCGCTTCCATGACCACAGGGTCGACGGCCTCGAGCCTGCCCGGCTGGACGGCTGGCTGGATCGGCTGGGCTGGGAAGCCCTGCTCAACACCCGTGGCACCACCTTCCGTGCCCTGCCGGAGGAGGCCAAACAGGGGCTCGACACCGCCAAGGCCCGTGCCCTGCTGCTGGAGCACCCCGCCATGATCAAGCGCCCGCTGCTGGACCGCGATGGCGAGCTGAGCCTGGGGTTCAAGGCAGACCACTACCAATCCCTCTTCTCTCGTTAAATTTTTTAAGGAACGCCGATGTCGGATGTCATCGCACTGGCCAAGGATCTGATCCGCCGCCCCTCAGTTACCCCGCTGGACGAAGGGTGCCAGACCCTGATGGCGGAGCGTCTCGCACGCCTGGGCTTCGTCATCGAGCCCATGGTGTTTGAAGACACCACCAACCTCTGGGCCCGCCGTGGCAGCGAGGGGCCGCTGTTCTGCTTCGCCGGCCACACCGACGTGGTGCCCGCCGGCCCGCTGGAGAAGTGGCACACCCCGCCGTTCGAGCCGACCATCAAGGATGGCATGCTCTATGGCCGCGGCGCCGCCGACATGAAGGGATCGCTGGCCGCCATGGTGGTGGCCACCGAGCGCTTCGTGGCCGAGCATCCGGACCATAAGGGCTCCATCGCCTTCCTCATCACCTCCGATGAAGAGGGGCCCTTCATCAACGGCACTGTGCGCGTCATCGACACCCTGGAGGCGCGCAACGAGAAGATCCGCTGGTGCATCGTCGGCGAGCCCTCCTCCACCAACCTGGTGGGGGACGTGGTGAAGAACGGACGCCGTGGCTCCATCACCGGCGATCTGCTGGTGCGCGGGGTGCAGGGCCACGTGGCTTACCCTCATCTGGCGGACAACCCCATCCACAAGGCGGCACCGGCGCTGACCGAACTGGCGGCGACGGTCTGGGATCAGGGCAACGCCTACTTCCCCCCCACCAGCTTCCAGATCGCCAATATCCAGGCGGGCACCGGCGCCTCCAACGTCATCCCGGGCGAATTGCAGGTGCAGTTCAACTTCCGTTTCAGTACCGAGCTCACCGATCTCGATATCCGCGAGCGGGTCGAGGCGCTGCTGGACCGCCACGGATTGGACTTTGAACTGAAGTGGACCCTCTCCGGTCAGCCCTTCCTGACCGATACCGGCGCCCTGCTGGAGGCCACCGTTGCCGCCGTGGCCGCGGTCAACGGTCAGCAACCGGCCCTGCTCACCACGGGGGGAACGTCCGATGGACGCTTTATCGCCCCCACCGGCGCAGAAGTCATCGAGCTGGGCCCGGTCAACGCCACCATCCACAAGGTGAACGAGTGCGTGAAGGCGGACGATCTGGATCTGCTGGCGGACATGTATCAAGGGGTGCTGGAGCACTTGCTGGCATGACCCAGGATCAACTGCTTGGGCTCGACGAGAGCCACCTCATCCTGGTGGGGCGCGGGCCCCACCGTCTGACCGCCGCCACGGCGGCGGCCTTCAACGACATGCAGGTGGCTGCCGCCTATGAAGGGTTCAACCTGCAGGCCGCCTCCAGCTGGCGCAGCTTCGAGCGCCAGCTCGCCATCTGGAATGGCAAGTGGCGCGGGGAGCGACCGCTGCTGGATGCGGACAACCAGCCGCTGGATGCGCTGCAGCTCGATGATATGGAGCGGCTGCACGCCATCCTGCGCTGGAGCGCCCTGCCGGGCACCAGCCGCCACCACTGGGGCACGGATCTCGACATCTATGATCCCGACTGCCTGCCCGTCGGCACCCGGCTGGCGCTGGAGCCATGGGAATATGAGGCGGGAGGCTGGTTTGCCGACCTTGGCGAGTGGCTCGGGGATCACATGGCCGACTTCGGCTTCTTCCTTCCCTATGCCAAACCGCTGGACGCGCCTCAGGGGGTCGCCTACGAGCCTTGGCACATCAGCTTCGCGCCGGAATCCGGCGAACAGCGGCTGGATCCGGATGCGCTGGCGCTTTGCCTGCAACAGGCCGATATTGAAGGCAAGGCGTGCATACTGGCCCATCTCGACGAGATCCTGGCCCGCTATGTCACCGCCGGTCACACCGAAAGGAGAATCTGATGAGTCTGTGGTTATGGATAGGCCTGCCGCTGCTGTTTTTGCTCGGGCTGTTTCTCAATGCCATCAAGGACATGAAACAGCTCGAAAAGCAGTTGCCGAAATACAGGGACAAGATCCGGGAAGTCAAGGACGACGAGGACGACTGACCTCCCCCGCAGGGGCACTATGGTGCTCCCACGACCCTATTCTGGCCCCTTGCCGGGGTCGGTTCCCACCTGCTGACGACGCGACGCCCGTCCCCTGAAAAATGACATCGATTGCCACTCATTCCCCCTCTTTTTTGCCCCCCTTCCGCCCTGCGACAACTGCTTAAAAACGGCACAACAACCGTAAAAAACTGCAAATCGATGCACAATTAAGCCACACAAAGGGGGGCAATCTGCATATAATGTGCCTGTTTTGCCGACCGCAATAAGGAGTTCGCCATTGGATGCCACCACCATCAACAGTTTCTTTTTTATCGGTGCCTTGTTGGTGGGAGCCAGTGTCCTGTTGAGCACGCTCTCGTCCCGGGTCGGCATCCCCATCCTGGTCATCTTCCTCGCCGTCGGCATGCTGGCCGGTGAGGATGGCCCCGGCGGCATCCACTTCGCCGACTACTCGGTCGCTTACCTGGTGGGCAACCTGGCGCTGGCCATCATCCTGCTGGACGGCGGCATGCGCACCCGGGTCTCCTCGTTTCGGGTGGCGCTCTGGCCCGCCCTGTCGCTCGCCACCGTCGGGGTGGCCATCACCACCGGCCTCACGGGGCTCGCCGCCGCCTGGCTGTTTGATCTCAACCTGATGCAGGGGATGCTGATCGGCGCCATCGTCGGCTCCACCGATGCGGCGGCGGTGTTCTCCCTGCTCGGCGGGCGCAGCCTCAACGAGCGGGTCAGCGCCACCCTGGAGATAGAGTCGGGCAGCAACGATCCCATGGCGGTCTTTCTCACCGTCACCCTGATCGAGGTGCTGGCCACCGCCCAGCAGGGGCTGGACGCCGGCTTCCTGCTGCTGCAACTCGTCAAGCAGTTTGGCCTCGGCGCCGGCATCGGCCTCTGTGGGGGCTGGCTGCTGTGGAAACTCATCAACACGGCCCGCCTGGCCCCCGGGCTCTACCCCCTGCTCACCGTCAGCGGCGGCCTGCTGATCTTCGCTCTCACCACGGCGGTGGGGGGCAGCGGCATACTCGCCATCTACCTCACCGGCCTGTTGCTTGGCAACCTCTCCCTGCGCAGCCGCAGCACCACCTTGTCGGTGCTGGACGGTCTGACCTGGCTCAGCCAGATCGGCATGTTCCTGGTGCTGGGGCTGCTCGCCTCTCCCCACAAGCTGCTGCCCATCGCCGTGCCGGCGCTGGCGCTGGCCATGTGGATGATCCTGTTTGCCCGCCCGGTGTCGGTGTGGATCGGGCTGCTGCCGTTCAAGAACTTCGCCCCCCGGGAGCGCTGGTTCATCTCCTGGGTCGGCTTGCGCGGCGCCGTGCCCATCATACTGGCGGTCTTCCCCATGATGGCGGGGCTGCCCAACGCCCAGCTCTACTTCAATGTCGCCTTCTTCGTGGTGCTGGTCTCCCTCATCCTGCAGGGCAGCTCACTGCCGCTGGCCTCCCGGCTGGCACGGGTGGAGGTCCCGGCACCGCCGTCGCCCATCAATCGCTCCGGGCTCGAGATCGATCTCGACAGCCAGTGGGAAACCTTCGTCTATCGCCTGAGCGCCGAGAAGTGGTGCATCGGCTCGCCGCTGCGGGAGCTACGCATGCCGGAAGGCACCCGCATCTGCGCCCTGTTCCGCGGCCGAGAGCTGCTGCACCCCTCGGGCAGTACCTGCCTGCAGTCGGACGACATCCTCTGCGTCATCGGCCACGAGCGCGATCTCCCCGCCCTCGGCCAGCTGTTCAGCCAGGCGCCGGAACAGGATCTCGGCCCACGCTTCTTCGGTGACTTCCTGCTGGAGGCCACCGCCAGGCTGGTGGATCTCGCCCCGCTGTACGGACTGGATGTGAGCGAGGTGGCGGATCAGACTCTCGGCGATTTCATTGCCCATCAGTTGGGCGATAATCTGGTGGTGGGTGACCACGTCGCCTGGCAGGGCCTGCTCTGGACGGTGGCGGAGATGGAAGAGGGCGAGCCTCGCAAGATAGGGGTGCGCTTCCTGGAAGAAGATCCGGTCTAGGACGCCAACCGGACCCTGTTCAATACACATACTCGGCGCCAATTCACGACAAGACGGTGAACCGGCGCCCGGCGAGAAGGGAGTGACCCATGCCTTATCAAACCCTGTTGTCTGGTCTGTATCCTCCCTCGCCCCGACTGGGGCTGATCGAGGGCTTCTTCGGCAAGGGCTGGAGCTGGGAGGCACGCGCCCGCTACGCCCAGTGGCTGCCCCGCCATGGTTATGGCTTCTACCTCTATGCCCCCAAGGAAGACGGCTATCTGCGCAAGCACTGGGCCGAGCCCTGGCCGAAGGAACAGCTCGCCCACCTGAGCCAGCTGGCCCAGCAATGCCGCGAAAACGGCCTCGCCTTCGGGGTGGGCCTGAGCCCCATGGGCGCCCATCACGACTACCCGCACAAACGCCCGGCCCTGCTCGAGAAGGTGCGCCTCATCGAGGAGGCGCTCAAGCCCGACATATTGGCGGTGCTGTTTGACGACATGAAGGGGGATACCCCGGATCTCGCCCACTGGCAGCTCACCATCGCCCACGACATCGCCGCCCACACCGGCGCCAGCCGTCTCATCTTCTGCCCCAGCTACTACTCGACGGATCCTGTGCTGGAGAAGGTGTTCGGCGCCATGCCCCCCCACTATCTGACGGATCTGGGCCAGGGGCTGGACAAGGGTTTTGACATCTTCTGGACAGGCCCCAGAGTCTGCTCCACCGACTACCCGGCTGCGCACCTCAAGCAGGCCGCCGACTGGCTGCACCGCAAGCCCTTCCTGTGGGACAACTACCCGGTCAACGACGGCAGCAAGGCGAGCAGCTTCCTGCACCTGCGTGCCTTCGAGAACCGCCCCGCCGAGCTGGCGGAGCTGACCGCCGGCCACGCGGTCAATCCCATGAAGCAGGCGGCGCTCTCCGTGCTGCCGCTCGCCACCCTGCCCATGAGTTACCGGCTCGGCCACCAGTACGATCCGGATCAGGCGCTGCACACCTCCCTCAACGCCACCTGCGGGCCGCAGATCTCCGCCATGATAGAGGCGGATCTGCCGCTGTTTCAGGACATAGGCCTGGCCCAGCTCACCCCGGAGCAACTCACCCACCTCAAGCACCGCTACCTGCCGTTCCAGGATCAGGGCTGCGTGAACGAGATCCTGCGCTGGCTGGCAGGGGAATATGTGTTCGATCCGGACTGCCTCACCGACTGACACCTCGCCGGACGCCCAATAAAAATGCCACCTCCCCTTCACCAGGGGAGGTGGCATTTTTCATTCCGATCGCCTCAGCCGAAGGCCAGCCAGACGCCGACAAACAGCATGAGCGAGCCGGCAATGCGGTTCATCAGGGTGACGTTGCCGCTCTTGGCGAGGAAGTGGCGCAGGGTGCGGCCACCGCTCGCATAGAGCAGCAGGCAGGAGAATTCTATGACCAGGATAAGCACCACCAGGGCGCTGATCTGGGGTGCCATCGGCTTGGCCGCATTGATGAAGGGCGGCAGCAGGGAGACCATGAAGGCCCACCCCTTGGGATTGGCGATGGCGGTGACGAAACCCTGCAGCGCCAGCCCGAGCGGCTTGGTCTCCTGGCCGGCCGAGAGATCCGCCGGAATCGCCATCTTGCCCTTGGCTTGCCACATCTGGATGCCGAGCCAGACCAGATAGGCACCGCCCACGTACTTGAAGGCCGAGAACAGGGCCGGATAGTTGAGCATGACGGCCGCCACCCCGACCACGGAGAGCACAGAGACCAGGCCAACCCCGATGAGCTCCCCCCACATCATGTGCAGGGTGCGGCGCACCCCCAGGCTCATGCCCAGGGTCATCGCCAGTGTCATACACATGCCGGGGGTCACGGAGACAAAGAAAAACGTGGGAATAAAGAGCGCCAAGATGGCGGGATCAATCCAGTCGGACACACTACACCTCCAGATAACAAGCAGTCGATCTTGCCTATCACACTCTTTTAACACAAGAAAAACCTTTGCGTTCAGCAAGAATTCAGCATTAAAAACCCTGTGACAATAGTTGTCGCGCCTGTGTAAGATGCCGCCTCACTCCTCTTTTGGGTTAGGATCTTTCATGTCTTTGAATAATCTGTCCATTCGTCTGCAAGTTCTCATTCCACTACTGCTCGCCAGCCTGCTGATGCTGCTCATGGCCGTGATCAGCAAGCAGGAGATAGACGGTGCCATCAAGGACATGAACGACACCACCACCAGCGTCACCCGCCACAAGGATGACATCGCCGCCCTGATCCACGCCACCTACCGGCTGCGCACCAATGCCATCTACGGCCTCTACGATCAGGCCCGCTTCGCCGAGCTGCCCGGCACGCTCAATGCCGCCGAGCAGGAGATAAGCGGCCTTTTGTCCCGGCTGGTGATCCCCGGGGCCGAGCAGGACAACGGCCAGGTGGCGGCGGCCCTGCAGGCCTATCTCGGCCATACCCGCAGCAACATGCTGCCACTGCTGAGCCAGCAGTACAGAGACGGGACCAAGCCCGCCGGCTATGAGCAGTCCAGGCTGCGTTTTCGCGAGCTGGGGGAGCAGTTGATCAAGCAGATTGACACCCTCTCTGCCCACATCAATCAGCTGATCCAGCAGGAGATAGCCCAGGAGCAGGCCCACTACCAGGCCACCCTGCTGCAGACCCTGCTGCTGATGGCCGCCACCCTGGTCGCGGCACTCTGCGGCGGCTGGTGGCTCTCCGGTCGCATCGTCCAGCCCATAGGTCAGCTGCAGGAGGTGATGCACGCCGTCGCCCTCGGCTGCTTCAACGTGCGCGCCAAAGCCGAAGGCAACAACGAGCTGGGCCAGCTGGCCAAGGACATCAACCAGACCCTGAGCCAGCTTGGCAGCACTATCCAGGCCCTGACCGGCATCAGCGGCAACGTGGCCTCCGCCGCCACCGAGCTGGCCGCCGTCATGACCCAGTCCGAGGCCAATGCCCAGCAGCAGCGCAGCGAGACCGAGCAGGTGGCCTCCGCCGTCACCGAGCTGGCCAGCACAGCCGACAACGTCAACCACAATGCCGCCCTGGCCGATGAGCTGGCGCGAGAGGCCAACAGCCGGGTCGAGCAGGGGCTGGCCCTGTTTGCCGAGAGCATCCAGGCCAACGGCCGCATGGCGGGCAGCCTGGAGAACGCCGCTACCGTAGTGGCGCGGCTCAAGTCCCAGTCCGAGCAGATCGGCAAGGTGATAGAGGTGATTCAGAGCATCTCGGAGCAAACCAACCTGCTGGCGCTCAACGCTGCCATCGAGGCCGCCCGCGCCGGCGAAACCGGCCGTGGTTTTGCGGTGGTGGCCGATGAGGTACGCCTGCTGGCGGCACGGACCCAGGACTCCACCAAGGAGATCCAGGCCATCATAGAGCAGTTGCAGAGCCAGTCCCTGTCGGCCAACAGCGGCGTACAGGAGACCCTGGAGATCCTCGGCCACAACCAGCGTCTCTCCGCCGAGGTGCAAGACCTGCTGGGGGGCATCACGGAGGCGGTCAACCAGATCAATGGCGCCAATGCCCAGGTGGCCACCGCCGCCGAGGAGCAGTCCTGCGTCACAGCCGACATCAGCCGCAACATCACCAATATCCACGAGATAGTGAACCAGAACGTGGCCGGCATCACCCAGAGCGCCGCCGCCAGTCACGAACTGTCACAGCTCGCCGAGCAGCAGCGCAGGCAGCTCGCCCAGTTCCAGCTGTAATCCTTCTCCTTCTCTTTGGCAGACCCCGGGCCCGGCACCGGGGTCTGCCCCCTCCCGTTTAAAACGGCTTTTTGCCCACAAGGCGCCATTAGGGGCTGGGCTGCATCCACAAATATGGGTATGGTAGAGGCACGTCATTCCCCCTCACCCAGAGAACACCATGAGCCTGAAGTTCAAGAAACCCGCCTTTATCGCTTTGGGGCTCATCGCCCTCGTGTCCGCCACCTGGCTCGATTTCTATCTGCCGGAACACACCATAGCCACCATCACAGGGGTCGAGGTGAAGCGCACCGACAAGGATGGTCCCATCAGCCAGAAGAACCCGGCCGACGGCCCCATCACCGACGTCTATTACATCTACACCGAGCGTCCCGGCGAGAAGATCCGGGTGTTCCGCAATGAAGATACCGGCTGGGGCTGGCCCTTCTACTTCAAGTTCAATGCCGCCGACGTCCAGGCCAAGGCCAAGTCCATGGAGTTCGAGAAGCGCCTGGCCATCATCACCTCCTACGGCTGGCGGGTGAACATGTTCTCCCTCTTCCCCAACGTCACCAAGATAGAGAGCACCCAGCCCGATGCCTCCACCTGGAGCTTCTTCCGCTGGTTCTGGTTCGGTGTCTGGGCCCTGGTGATGGGCAAGGCCGCCGTCGCGACCTGGCGCTACTTCGACCGTCTCGAGGACGAGATATGAGGGACGCACCGGCATCAGGCGGAGACGGGCAATGACGGAACCGAGCAAGACCCGCACCAGCTTCTACCGGCGGCTCTACGTGGCCCATCTGATAAGCCAGGGCACGGACACTGTGCCCGCCATCATGGCCGCCACCGGCATGCCGCGCCGCACCGCCCAGGACACCCTGAGTGCCCTGGCCGAACTCGACATCAGCTGCGCCTTCGAGCAGACCGAGGGAGCCCGCCACCTGCAGGGCCACTATCGCATCAGCGACTGGGGCCCCATCAATCCTGACTGGATCAAGGCTCAGCTGCCGGTCATCAAGCAGACCCTGGGTTATCCCTGAGGGCGAGCTGGCAATCGATAAATAGAGAGGGGAGCCCAGGCTCCCCTCTCTATTTATCTGCAGGATGCGCCCCTACTCCGGGAAGGGCTCCTCCGGCAGCGGATCCGCCGACTCCCCCTTGGTGCAGTCGATGATGGAGCGCTTGGGGTTGCCCGGGTCACGCAGCAGCAGGGGAGCCTCCCCCCTGTCGTGCTTCTGCTCGTCGGCAAACTCGCTGCCGTAGGCGTTGTGGGTCAGCCTGCGCGCATTGGCGATGGGGGTATCCACAAACAGGGCGTGCACCTCGAAGGTCGAGGCCGGGATCAGAAATCCCGTGATGGGCAGGCCATGAAGCTCCTGGTGGGTCTTGTACCAGGCGAAGCCGTCAGACGTCTTGTCGGGGGTGAAGGTCTTGAGCAGCGGGTGGGACGGCTCACCGCTCTCGCTGTCCAGGTAGAGATCGTCCAGATCGCAGGTCGCCAGCCCCTGCCACATCCTCTCGAAGGGGGTGGCACAGGCCGTCAATTGCATACATGTCAGCAGTGCCAACGTCCCTTTCCACATGCCCAACCCCTTATCCGATGTCGAAGAACTTAGTCAAATGCCCTTAGGCGCCCCACCAGCAGATCGATGAAGCCGACCCTGTCCAGCCCCAGCAACACCCGCGCATTGGCCGCTCTGCCGGTGAGCCCGTAGCGATCCACCACCGTCATCCCAACCGTATGCCTGCCCTGGGTCTCTATGCCGACCCAGCAATCCTGCCCATGAAAGAGCGACGGCGCCAGCAACCAGGCGATGGTACAGGGGTCATGGAGCGGCGCGCCAGCAAATCCCCACTTGGGATCCCGATGGTAGATCATGAAGAAATCGAGCAGGTCCGCCACGCACTGGGCCACCGGGTTGGGGATGGCACGCACCCGCGCTATATCCTCGTCCATCACCTGAGCCTGGTGGGTCACATCCAGCCCGCACAGGGTGATGGGAATGCCGGCGCTGAACACCATATCGGCCGCTTCCGGGTCCACATAAATATTGAATTCCGCCGCCGGGGTCCAGTTGCCCGCCCCCGCCGCGCCACCCATCAAGACGATGCGGCCAATCTTGGATTTCAACTCGGGGTGGGCCGCCAGCAGCAGGGCAATATTGGTGAGCGGACCGGTCGGCACCAGGGTGACCGGCTCCGGGCTCTCGCGCAGGCACTTGGCCATCAATTCGAGGCCCGTCATGGCCTGGGGTGCAAAGGCGGGATCCGGCAGTGTGGGGCCATCCAGACCCGATTCCCCGTGGACGTTGTCGGCGATGATAAGTTCGCGCATCAGCGGCTTGGGGGCCCCCGCCGCCACCGGAATGTCGTGGCGACCGAGCAGGGTGAGGATGCGCAGGGCGTTGTTGAGGGTCTTGTCCGGGGTCAGGTTGCCCGCGCTGGTGGTCACCGCCAGCACCTTGAGTTCCGGGCTCGCCAACGCCAGGATGAGGGCGATGGCATCATCGTGGCCGGGATCGCAATCGAGAATAACGGGCAACGCCATGGAGAGGCTCCTTACGACATGACAGGGAGCCATACCTTAGCAAGCCAGCGCCGAATGAACTCGGGAAGGGGTCACAAAACGGCATCGTCCTGCATTATCAATCACTTGCCACCAGGCACCCCAGGCAGGACCTGGCCAGCTCACGCCGATTCGCCCCGCGCCACCGCTTGGAGTATGATCGCCCCCCGTTTCCAGCCCGTGCGCCCCATGTCTGTTATCGTCGATACCTTTATCGCCCCCCCTTGCAATGCCCAAATAGAGGTCCTGTTCGAGGATGAACACCTGCTGCTCATCAACAAGCCGAGCGGCCTGCTCAGCCTCTCGGGCAAGAACCCGCAGAACCTCGACTCTGTCCACCATCGGCTGGTGCAGGATTACCCCGGCTGCACCCTGGTGCACCGCCTCGACTTTGGCACCTCAGGTCTCATGGTGGTGGCCAGAGACAAGGGCATCAACGGGATGCTGTGCCAGCAGTTCAGCCAGCGGGCGGTGAGCAAGGCCTATGACGCCCTGCTGTGCGGCCATCTGGCGGACGATGAGGGGGTGATCGAGGCGCCCATCGCCAAGGATCCTGCGATCTTCCCGCTGATGAAGATCTGCGCCAGCGGCAAGCCCGCGCGCTCCCGCTATCGGGTGGTGGAGCGACTGATGCGCGAGGGTGCAAGGGGCGAGCCCTTGCCATTGACCCGGGTCAGCCTGGTGCCGGAGACAGGCCGCACCCATCAGCTGCGGATCCACAGCCAGCTGCTGGGTCACCCCATACTCGGCTGCGATCTCTACGGCGGTTTGGTGCTGCCGGGTTGTGAGCAGGCGCCACGGCTGATGTTGCATGCCAGCGCGCTGGATTTCGTGCATCCGGTGAGCGGCGAGCCGATGGCCGTCAAGTGTCCCGCCCCTTTCTAGGGACGTTGGCCGACATCAAACGGATTGGGAGGGGAAAACAGAGAGGCAAAAGGGGACAGGGCAAACGGCGGATAAAGATAGGGGCCGCGCTTTCGCAACGGCCCCCACCCCCCACTCTTTGTGGTGCTATCAGATCAGCTTGCGGGCGGCGCCCAGCACGATCTTGATGGCATCAGATTCGGTTCTCGCCATGGTTTCGGCGTTCGGGATTTCCTGCTGGGTACGGTTGACGATGACACCGGCTACCATGCCGGCGCGCAGGCCCTGGCTGGAGCACATGGTCAGCAGGGTGGCGGACTCCATCTCGTAGTTCAGCACGCCCATGGCTTGCCACTCTTTCATGGAACCCTGGAAACGGCTCACGACGCGGCCGGATACGGTATCGTAACGCTCCTGACCCGGGTAGAAGGTGTCGGAAGAGGCAGTCACACCCACGTGCAGGGTGGAGCCCAGCTCCTTGGCGGTGTTGACCAGCGCAGTGGTGCAGTCGAAGTCGGCCACGGCCGGGAACTCCATGGGCGCGAAGTGCAGGCTGGCTCCATCGAGGCGCACTGAACCTGTGGTGACGATGACGTCACCCACGTTCAGGTGCGGCTGGATGGCGCCTGTGGTGCCGATGCGCAGGAAGGTGCGGATACCCAGTTGGGCCAGCTCTTCCACCGCGATGGAGGTGGACGGGCCGCCGATGCCGGTGGAGCAGATGATCACGGCCTTGCCGTCCATCTCGCCGCGCCAGGTAGTGAACTCACGATGGCTGGCCAGATGCACAGGGTTATCCAACAGCTCTGCGATGCGCTTCACGCGCTCGGGGTCACCGGGAACGATCGCCAGGGTGGCGCCTTGCAGATCCGCTTTCTTCAAACCCAAGTGAAATACATCAGACATAGTGGACTCCTGGTTGCATCCCGCCGCCTCGCGGCCGAGCGCAGTTAAGGTGATTCTTTATGGTATTTTCGAGCCTGTTTCCCTCCATCGGGGAAGGCGCCAACTATGGTCGAAAGCGCTTTCCAATTCCTTGACGCGCTTCACACTTCCACGCATCCGAGGCGCTAAAAAACCGGCAAAACGTTTGCTAACCTGATGAATTTCTTGAAAAACGTTTTTACACGAAACAAGAGGCAAGCGCCCTTGTCAATCCCCGCCTTGCCACGGTTTTTCGGTACGCGATCGAGTTCATAAAGTTGTCAATCAGATACCATTGACCCCGCGTCATCCCCTTGACGCTGTATGTAGGTACCGCATACGACTTGATGACCCCCCATCATGGCGACATCCAGGGCCATGTTGTAGCCCGCCGTGAAAGATGAAAAACCTTTCTGGGGAAAACGACAAGCAGCACACTCCGGGATCAAGGTCGATGACCTTGATGCGCAGGCCGAGCGCGCCCTCAAGCAGGCCTGCGGCTTCGCCGATACCGTTCGCCGAGATCGTCGCCCTCTTCCGCGCCGCCATGTGAGGGGCTGTGGTTTGTCTGGGCCGCCACGCGGCCCTTTTTATTGGCATGAGGATCAATGGCTTTTTACTTCCGCACGGGGAGTGGGTATGATTTGCCGAGCTAAAAAAGACTGTATGGATGATCTGAACCCGATATGCGGATGAAACACCTGATTGCCGCGGCCCTGACCGCCCTCACCCTGTCCGGTTGCAGCCTGGTCTATCGCATCGATATTCCTCAGGGCAACTATGTGGAACAAAAGCAGGTCGACAAGCTGCGCCAGGGCATGACCCGCGAGCAGGTCGAGTTCGTGCTGGGTTCTCCCATGCTGCGCGACGGCTTTGACCCCAACACCTGGTACTATCTCTATGAGTTCCAGCCAGGTCGTGGCGACAAGGAGCGCAAGGAGCTGACCCTGAACTTCGTGGGCGACAGACTCGCCACCGCCACGGGTGACTTCCCCCTCCCCGCTGCCTTCACCACCCCGCTCTGACAGCATCACAAAACCGGCCAAGGCCGGTTTTCTCTTGTCTGGCCTCAGGCCCAGCCTCGCAGGGGCGCACTCCCTGAACCATGATCAAGGACGTCAACGCCCCTCATCATCCCCTCAAGGAGATCACATGAGCCAGATCCTGATCGCCGGGGCAACCGGCCTGGTCGGCCAGGCCCTCATCCGCCAGCTCGGCACCGAGCACCAGCTAACCCTGCTCTGCCGCCAGCCGGGCGAGGCCGCCCCCAACCGGCACTGGCTGCCGGTGAACTTCGAACACCTCGACGAGGTGGCGCTGCCCGGCCCCGTCGACATGGCCTTCTGCTGCCTCGGCACCACCCGCAAGGACGCCGGCTCCGATGAGGCCTTTCGCCGGGTCGATCACGACTATGTGCTGGTCTTTGCCGCCCTCGCCCGTCGCCACGACTGCCGGCGCCTGCTGGTCGTCTCCAGCCTGGGGGCCAATTCGCGCTCTCCCGCCCTCTATCCCCGCACCAAGGGCGAGATGGAGCAGGCCTTGCTGGCCCAGGAGTGGCAGCGACTCGTCATATTGCGCCCCGCCATGCTGCTCGGCCATCGCCAGCCTCCGCGCCGCTCAGAGCAGATAATTCAGGTCATCTATCCCTGCATAAAGCCTCTGCTGCAAGGGCCCCTCAGGCGCTGGCGGGCCATAGAGGCGAGCCAGGTGGCCCATGCCATGACGGTACTCGCCAACCAGGCTCAGGGGGTAGAGATAGTGCAAAACGAGCGGCTGCTCATCCTGTGATGACGCGGGGGCCTCTATCTTCCCATAGGCTCCTGGCGGCGGTACTGAATCAAAAAGAGGCGCCATGGCGCCTCTTCTGTTTTCCCTTGCCAGCCCATCAGGCCGGGTCGCCGTCGTCCCGCTTGCGGTGCACGTCGGGGCGCCCGCCGGTGACCACATCGGCCCGCCCCTCTTCCTTGGCCTTCTCGGCCCGCTTCTTGCGCATCTCCTTGGGATCGGCGATGAGGGGGCGGTAGATCTCGATGCGATCCCCGTCCTGCACCGGCTCGCTCCCCTTGACCGGACGGCTGTAGATGCCGAACTTGTTGACCGAGAGATCGATATCCGGGTGCTTCTGCACTATGCCGGACTGCTCGATGGCGGCCAGCACGCTGGTCCCCGGGGCCACCCGGATGCACAGCACGGTTTGCCGCTCGGGCAGGGCATAGGCCACTTCGATATTGAGCAGATCAGACACCGTAGACCACCTTGGCGCGGTTGGAGAAGGCGAGCACCATGGAACCCACCAGGTCGCGGAAGATCTGGCCAAAGGCCAGCTCGATCAGCTTGGAGGTAAATTCAAAGTCGAGATCGAACTCCACCTTGCAGGCATCCACATCCAGCGGCGTGAAGGTCCACCAGCCCGCCAGCTTGCTGAAGGGGCCCTCCACCAGCTCCATCTTGATGGCGCGGTTGGCGTCGAGCAGGTTGCGGGTGGTAAAGGTTTTGGCGATGCCCGCCTTGGCCACATCCACCGAGGCCATCATGTAGTCCTCACCCGTCTCGTGAACGCGGCTTCCGACACAACCGGGCAGAAACTCGGGATACGCGTGAACATCATTGACCAGACGGAACATTTGTTCCGCGCTGAACATCACCAGGGCACTGCGAGTAATACGGGGCATGGGCTTTCCTCATCCAATCGGGCCGATTTTATCACCTTGCCAGCCAAAATCACCGCCGAAACTGCTCACATGACCGTCACGCGCGCAATTGCCGCCCCTGATGACAAGCTTTACATCACCTTGCCAACCAAAAACATCACCGAACTGCTCACAAAGCCGCCACTCGAGTGGTTGCGCGTTTTACAGCCGCCGCCACCCACGTATAATGCGCCTTCCTAAACATTGCCGAAGGCCCCCGTCATGAGCAAAAAAAACAGTAAAAACAAAGCCGGGTCCAGCACCATTGCACTCAACAGAACCGCCCGTCACGAGTACTTCATCGAAGAGCGCGTAGAAGCCGGCCTGTCCCTGCAAGGGTGGGAAGTCAAATCCCTGCGGGCGGGCAAGGCCAACATCAGCGAAGCCTATGTCATCTTCCTGCAGGGCGAAGCCTTCCTGTTCGGCTCCAGCTTCCTGCCGCTGAACGCCGCCTCCAGCCACGTGGTGTGTGACCCGACTCGCACCCGCAAGCTGCTGCTGAGCCGCCGTGAACTCGACAAGCTCGAGAGCCTGGTTGCCCGCCAGGGCTACACCATAGTGCCGCTGGCGCTCTACTGGAAAGAGTGCTGGGTCAAGGTCGAGATCGGCCTGGTGAAGGGCAAGAAAGAACACGACAAGCGGGAAGACACCAAGGCCCGGGAATGGGACCGGGAGAAGGCCCGCATCATGAAGAACAAGAACCGCGGTTGATTGTGCGCCGCCAGCGCCCATGCGGCGACCAATAAACCAGCAATCGACCGGCCTTGGCCGGTCGATTGCCATCAACGCCTTGCTATGGCAGGATTTTTGCGTACAATCGCTTTTGACAACTTGGGGCTGATTCTGGATTCGACAAGATTCACGAAACCCAAGGTGCATGCCGAGGTGCGGTAGGCCTCGTTAACAAACCGCAAAAAAATAGTCGCAAACGACGAAAACTACGCACTCGCAGCTTAATAACCTGCGCTGAGCCCTTCTACCCTAGCTTGCCTGTGTCCTAGGGAATCGGAAGGTCATCCTTCACAGGATCGTGTGGAAGTCCTGCTCGGGGCGGAAGCATTAAAACCAATCGAGCTAGTCAATGCGTGGCGTGTCTCTCCGCAGCGTGTTGGCGAATGTAAAGAGTGACTAAGCATGTAGTACCGAGGATGTAGTAATTTTGGACGGGGGTTCAAATCCCCCCAGCTCCACCAAATCATGTTCCGGCCGGGAACGAAGAAGTACAGAAACCCGCATTGCCAAAGGCTTTGCGGGTTTTTTGTTGTCCTCAGTAGTCCGAGGAAGTCGCCAGAAACCAGCTCATTTAGTACCATTACTAGTACCACAAGGGCGATGGTACTAAATTCAGTGGTACTAAGAGGCGGCATGGACAAGAAGACGCGTAAGACAGGAACAAACCGGCTTTCTGACACTAAAGTGAAAACAGCCAAAGCAGACATCAAAGAGTTAACCTTGCCTGATGGGGAAGGGTTAGAGCTGAGAGTTAAGCCTAACGGAGGGAAAAGATGGGTTTTCAAGTACCAAAAACCAGCCGATAAAAAGCGCACCAACATGGGATTTGGTACTTATCCAGAAGTCTCCCTTGCCGCTGCTAGAGAGCGGCGGCGAGAAGTCCGCACCCTACTGGCCCAAGGCATTGATCCCAAGCTCCATAAAGAAGAACAGATCGCCACAGCTCAAGCCAAGCGAGAAGCCAGTGCCAACACGTTCGAACGCATGGCGTGCAAATGGCTGGAATTGAAACGCCACAATGTGACAGACGCCTATGCCACCGATTCGTGGCGCTCCCTTGAACTCTATGTGTTGCCCTTCATTGGCTCAATGCCCATAGACCAGATACGTGCGCCTAAAGTTATTGAAATTCTTCGCCCAATTGAAGCAGATGGCAAACATGAGACTGTACGTCGCCTCTGCCAGAGGATTAACGAAATTCTCGACTATAGCGTCAATCATGGCCTTCTCCAGGCTAATCCTTGCTCTGCCATTCGTAAGGTATTCAAGAAACCCACCAAAAAGCACATGCCGACCCTCAAGCCAGCCGAGTTGCCACATCTGATGGCAGACATTGCAAATGGGAGGTTAGACCTCACAACACGCTGCCAAATTGAATGGAGCTTGCATACCTTGGTTCGCCCAGGCGAATCCGCAGGTACTCGCTGGGATGAGATCGATATCGATGCCAAAGTCTGGAACATCACTGAAGATCGGATGAAGAAGGAACGTCCGCACCGAGTCCCTCTGACACCACAAGCAATATCCCTGCTGGAACGGATGAAACCGATTAGTGGCCACCGCCCCTTCGTGTTCCCTGGCTACCGTGATCCACTCGGCCACATCAACGACCAGAGCGCGAATGCCGCCCTCAAGCGACTGGGCTATGGCGGACGACTGGTGGCCCACGGTTTGCGCTCGCTGGGTAGCACCACTCTAAACGAACAGGGATTCAACCCTGATGCCATCGAGGCAGCACTGTCTCACGCAGACGAGAACGAGATCCGCCGTGCCTATAATCGTGCAGATTACTTTGAGCAACGAGTGATAATGATGATGTGGTGGAGCAACCACATTGAACAGGCTAGCCAAGGGAACCTCTCTCTGGCTAGCGGTTTTAGGGAAAGTGCGAACAAGTATCCCACGAACAAAAAATGAAAATTTTAGTCATTTAATATCAATGGGTTACCAGTAAATGCTCTCGTGCCATATGACTTATTCGCACCTTCCCTAGTTATCACCTGACACCGGCCTCAAACCGGTGTCTTGTTTACGCTACTTTAGTGCGCACTTCCTTCGGTATCAATTTCAGACCCTTCTTGAACATGCTGTAGGGGGTCTGACCCTCCATCATCCTGCCCTGATGTGGCCGCTCGGTGTTGTAGTGTTCCAGGTAGCTATCCAGGTCTGTCTGCATCTGTTCTACCGACTCATACCAGGTCGTCCTCCCCTTGATACGGAAGTGCTCATCCAGCAGTGTGCGGTGCAACCGCTCGATAAAGCCATTGCTCTGCGGCCTGCGTACCTTGGTGGTCCGGTGCTCAATCCCCTCCAGTTGCAGGAACAGCTCGTAGGGATGATGGTCAGGGCGCCCACAGAACTCGCGCCCGTTGTCCGACAAGATGGTATAGACCCGAGCCTCATGGGCTTCGAAGAACGGCAGGACCGTTTCGTTGAGCACATGAACCGAGGTCACCGGCAGCTTGCTGGTGTAGAGCCGTCCCCAGGCATGGCGACTGTAGCAGTCCAGCACGGTTTGCAGATACACCTTGCCAACCCCCTTGAGCGCGCCGACGAAGAAGGTGTCAACCGCCACCAGTTCTCCGGTGTAGTGGACCTCAATCTGGCGTTCGCGAAACTCGGGGCTGAAGCGTTCTAACAGGCGGATCTGCTCGTCATTGAGCTCAATCGTCTGTTCCCTATGGGTTTTCTCGAGGCGCAACAAGCGGTCATGCTTGGAGAGCAAGTCGTGACGTTGCCACACGCCACGCACACCGCCTGCACTGACGTTGATGCCTTGCAGAGCCAGTTCTTGCGCGACCCGCAGCGGGCCATGGGTTGGTCTGGTGAGAGAGTAATCGAGGATGGCTTGCTCAATCTCGGGAGCGACCCGGTTGGGATGAGCCCCTTTACAGCCGGGGAGTTTGTCGAGCAAGCCCTCGGCGCCATAGGTCTGGTAGTTACGGCGAATCTCGTAGAACTGCTGACGGCTGTAGCCGATGAGCTTGCAGGCTTTGCTGACGTTATTGAGCTCTTTGGCGAGCTCTAGCAGACTGAGTTTACGACGTGCTACTTTCTCGTTGGTGGTCATACGGTGACTCCGGATAACACGGTAGGGGTACCGTTTTGTTATCCGGTTTGAAGCCGTATGACCACTCCCTTTTGTGGGCAACTGTCAGGTGAATATCATCTCCATACAAATCGTCCCTTTAGATGGCTGCCTATAGGCACCTTCACCGTACGGGTTCGCTTGCTGGCACAGCTGTAATCGGGGGCGCACAGAGGAAACATTCATCAACTAAATCAGAGAGTCGAGTAGCCCTTGGGTCACTCGCAGGGAGAGGCTGAAAATCCCCTTGAGAATCCAGAAGGTAGAGATGGTCTGGCCAGTGAAAGCTGGCTACGTCCCCGTCGCCCGTGATGGTCGGGGTGGAACCATTTTCCATTGCATCTGCATCAACCCAGAAGGCGAGGGAGCCACAGTGGATCAGGAACTTGATGTATTGAGACCAGTTGGTGATGGGGTGAAGCGACTTGATGCAAACATGAAGGGAATGGTGATGATCACCACTCCCTCAGTTAGTTCAATTCAAACGCTCGATTTGGGAAACAATCACACGGCAACCAAATATTCTGGATTTTCCTTGAGACAAGATGGTTTTACAGCATGTACCACTGCATGTACCACTGCATGTACCACCAAAGCTTAGCCTTAAATAATTAATCACATAAAATCAATCAGTTAAAAGCTAAATTCAGACTCCCCCAGCACGTTTGGAAAAGGCCACTTCGCAAGAAGTGGCCCTTTTTATGGATTGCGTTCATGTCTCTGAGCCAGCTCTGGCAGCCTGTCCGGGGGCTGCGGAGGGTGGAATGGCCCTGATGCCGCCCTCTCCCGTGGCAGAGGGCGTCCTCGCGAGGGAGGCTAGTCGACGGGTGTCAGGACCAGCCTGCGCCAGGGCCCCGTGATGTCACAGTGCCCCGTTTCATCCGTATTTTCCCAGCCCAGACGATGGTAGAACGCCAGCGCCGTGGTGTTGCGGGTGGCCACCTTGAGGGATGCCGGGGGTTTGTGTCCGGCGAGCCCGGCGGCCAGCAAGGCTCGCCCCATTCCCTGGCCATGCCAGTCGGCCACCACATAGAGGTGATGCACGAAGCTGTCTTGACCCCAGATGGAGACAAATCCGCAGGGAGTGCCGCCCTTCTCTGCCACCCAGATCTGCTCACCTTGGGTCTGCTCGGCAAAATCCTCCAGCCTAAACAGGGAGGGCTCGACCCAATGAAAGGCCTGTCGCCTTCCCTTGAGGAACAGTTGCGCCAGCATGGGTTCATCTGCATCTCGCATCATTCTGATCATGAAGACATCCTTGATTTGCCTGCTCACTGCCTCCCACTCTCGATGGATCCCGCCGCGCTGTCAAATCGGCAATTTGGACCCCCTTGAATACGTGATGGTGTGATGCAGGGCTGCCTATTTTATCGCCTTAGGGGCTATACTGCCTGGGTCCCGTCCATGACTGGTTTGAGGTTCACTGATTTATGGATAACAAGCAAATAGAAGGCAGTATTCTGGTACCCGCCCACATCGACGATGTCTGGCGGGCCTGGACCACGGAGAGCGGTCTGCGCAGCTTTCTGGCGCCCGAATGCCTGATGGTGGCGGAACCCAACGGTCCTTTCGAAATCTATTTCAGGCCAGAGGCCCCACTGGGGGAACGCGGCAGTGAAGGGTGCCGGGTGATGGCGGTCATGCCCCATGACTTGCTCAGCTTCAGCTGGAATTTCCCTCCCCAGTTTCCCCATATCCGTCAGCAGAAGACCCAGGTCAGCCTGCGCTTCGTGCCCGAAGGCCAAGGTACCCGGCTCCACTTCCTGCAAACCGGCTGGGCCCAGGATCCCGATTGGGACCAGGGTTATGCCTACTTCCGGGAGGAGTGGCTGGAGCTCAGCCTGCCAAGGTTGCAGTATCGCTTCACCCACGGCCCCATCGACTGGAACAATCCGCCGGACAAGCCGCAGTTGAAATCTCTCGCCCAGTGAGGGAGCGATTGAAATGAAGAAGGACCCTGAACGGGTCCTTCTTCATGAGGGATCAGGCGGTCACTCCACCGACTCTTCATCGAACAGGGGGTGATAGAGCACCTCGCCCTGCAGGCCGGTCAGCCCCCCGGGCTGCAGCTCCATCGCCATGAAACAGTCGGCAGGCACCTCGTAGATGCAGTGCAGGCCGAAGTCGCTGGCGGGCCGGAAGCCGAAACGGGCGTAGTAAGCGGGATCGCCAAGCACCACCACCGCCTTCCAGTCCATCTCGAGGGCCGTATCCAACCCTTCCCGCACCAGATCCGAGCCTATACCCTGCCCCTGCCAGTCCGGATGGACGGCCACCGGAGCCAGCCCGAGCCAGGGACCTTCCTGCCCGTCAATGGTGATCGGGCTCAGCATCAGGTGCCCCATGAACTCGTACTCTTCCTCCTCGACCATGGTGACCACGGCGGCCCCACACTCGCGCAGGCGATTGACCAGTTCGGCCTCATCGGGACGACCAAAGGCGGCGCTCACCAGCTCGTAGACTGGCAGCATGTCGCCGGGACGCTCGGTTCTCAACATACAGGGTTACTCCTCGTACAGCAGGGCCGCCATTATTTCACAGAAGTGGCTCCTGACTTGAGCGTCTTTATCCGAAAATGGGAGGGCTGACTCAGGAAAACGAGTGGCAATCCGTGCGCCAAACGTCGCAATACCTCCCCTTCCCACCGGCTTCGTCAACATCAAGCGCCAGGATGATCCCCTAGCAATCGCAGCAGATAACCGAGACCAAGCTCTTTCCGATCCTTGAGCAGGATACCGCCACCATGGGCCTGCATCCCGGGGACCTCAGGTGCCAGCCAGGCGAGCGGATGGCACCTGACCGTCAGCCCTGCGGGGAGGCGCAGCTCACCGCCCGCCTCGGTTCCTTCCATGAAGAGCGCCACCTCCTGCCCTCCGGCCTCGTTCTCATGGAGGATCGCCACCGCCACCCGCTCGTCTTCGAGCCAGGGGGCCAGCGCACCCTTGAGGCCGTCCGGCAGGTGCGGCGGGAGATCCAGCCGCCAATGATCCAGTTCAGCGGGTTGGCGTGCCGACCCGGGCCGCCGACCGCAATGATGCATGCCGAGCTTGGCCATCACCCGGCCGGAGGCCAGATTGCCCGGCATGTGGCGGGCGGTCAGGGCGGGCAGGCGCAACTGCTCGAAGGCAAAGGCCCTGACCAGCTGCGCCGCCCGGGTGGCCAGCCCCCGATTCTGCCAGGGCACACCCACCCACCAGGCCAGCTCACCGTGCCAGTGCAAGGAGATCACCCCGAGCAGAGGGGCCGGCTCATCACGGGTGGGCAAGGTCAGGGCCCAGGTCCACCCCAGCCCGAGGGCGGCCTTGCGCCCGCTCATGGCGAGCCAGTCGCGGGCCGCCTCCAGTGGATAAGGATGGAGGATGTTGAGGGTGTAGCGGGCAAGCGCCTCATCCGAGCAATAACGCACTATGTCGGTCTCATCCTCCGCCTGCAGTGGTCGCAGCACCAAGCAAGAGACTGGTTCGGACGATGGCTCATGCAATGTGGGGATGTACAGGCGCCGGGCAAGCAGTCGCTGCAGTACATCAGCCAGCTCGTCGTCCGCGCTCAGTCGCAGATCCGCGCCACTGGGCCCCAGGGTGAGCAGGCCGCTCTCCTTGGCCAGGGTCAGGAGGACGCTGGAGGCAGAGATCAGGATCTGGCGGCTCGGGTCCGCCGTCATGAGGGGAGACTCATCCTCCCCCAGCCAGGCGGAGAGCAGGCCGCTGGCCGAGAGGATGCCGTCGGGCGGGCAGCAGGCCCAAGGCGCAGGAGTCACTGCCGGCTGCTCGCTACCCCTGCCGCGCAGCAACTGCCAACGGTTGCACTGCTCCTGCCACCCCTGCAGCGCACCCTGCCAGCGAGGCTGCCAGAGCGCCTCTTCTATCAACAGTTCCATGCTTCCCCCTGCGACCGCCGAACTGCGCAGCATAACCGGCTACCAATGGTTTGTTAAACCATATGTTTAGCATGGTTAAACGGCATACCCCATGAAAAAATGCCATATGGCCAGCTTGATGACGGTCACATTAATGCCTCCCTGCCCTTCCTATCATGCCCCCATCTCGCAGCGGCCGGCGCCGCGCGTGAATGACAACGCATAACAAGAGAACACACTATGCAGCAAACCAGCCCACTCAAAACGGTGTTAGTCAGTACCCTGGCGACCGCCCTGCTGATCTTCGTGGCCCAGTACCTCATCGGGAAACAGGAGATCAGGATAGGCATCGCCATCATCCCCATACTGCCCATGCTCTTTGCCGTCATCATCGGCATGATAGTCTCCGCCAAGCCGGTCAAGGATCGCATCCCCGGCTGGAAGCGCCTCTTTGGCGAGAAGGAAGAGGGCTTCTGCGGCAAGATGGTGGGCTTCAGCCTGCTGATCCTGGGTACTCAGTATGCGGGCATGATCATCCCCAACCTCAAGATGATCCTGAGCGTCGGCGTGCCGCTCTTCCTGCAGGAGATAGGCAACCTCCTGCCCATCCTGATCGCCATTCCGCTGGCGGTGAAGTTCGGCTTCGGTCGCCGCGCTATCGGGGCCTGCTCCTCCATCAGCCGTGAACCCTCGGTTGCGGTGATCCAGGGCAGATTCGGCACCGGATCCCAGGAGTACATAGGCGTGCTCGCCATCTACCTGTGCGGCTCCGTCATCGGCACCCTCTGGTTCAGCGTGCTCGGCAGCATAGCGCCCCTCACAGGCCTGCATCCGCTGGCCCTGGCCGCCGGTTCCGGCGTGGGCTCAGGCTCCATGCTGAGCGCCGCCTCCGGTGCCCTGATCAACGGCCTCGACGAGGCACTGGCCCAGCAGGTGCTGAGCATAGCCGCCGCCTCCAACCTGCTCTCATCGGCCCTGGGTGCCCTCTCCCTCACCTATCTGGGGCTGCCCCTTGCCGAGAAGATCTATGCACTGACTGACAAAGGAGCGAAAGCATGAAAAGCATCGTGATGGATATGCGCTTCGTCTTTCTGGCGATCCTGCTGGCCATGTTTACCCAGACCCTGACCACGGGCACCCCGCTCTGGCTCATGGGTGACAGCTTCGTCGCCATGTCCCTGGTGGTGTTCGCCTCCCTGGTGGCCAAGCGCTATCTGCCCTCGTCCCTGCCGGCCTTTGCCTATGCCACCATCATCGGCATCCTCATCTGCCTGCCCGAGACTCCAGTGCGCGGCCTCTTCATCGACGCCGTGGCCAAAATCTCCTTCCTCTCCTGCTGCGTGCCGCTCTTGGCCTTCGCCGGCCTCTCGGTGGGCGGTCAGCTGGAGGAGCTCAAGAAGATGTCGTGGAAGGTGATCCTCATCTTCATGATCGTCTCCACCTGCTGCTTCTTCGGCGCCTCCCTGGTTGCCCAGCTCGGTTTCTCCATTCAAGGGATCATCTGATGAACCACTACCATATCGAACCTAACCTGTTGGCCCTGCGCGGTTTCAGCCACGAGGTGCGCCACCACCTGCACCGCATCCCGGAATACTCCGGGGCCGAGTTCAAGACCTCCGCCTACTGCCGGGGATTGATGGAGGAGTTTGGCTACCAGATCACCGAGTACCCGGGCTTCACCGGTTTTCACGGGGATCTGGTCATAGAGCCTGCGCTTCCCACCATAGCGTTTCGCGCCGACATGGATGGCCTAGAGATGCATGACATGAGCGAGGTGGCGTTCAAGTCCACCCATGAGGGGATGGCTCACAACTGCGGCCATGACTCCCATATGGCGATCGCCCTGACCACGGCGAAATTCCTGGCAGGTCACCGGGAGCGGCTGCGCTACAACGTTCGCGTCATCTTCCAGATGGCGGAGGAGGACATGCGGGTGCCGGGGGCCGAGAAGATGGTGGAGCTCGGCTGCATGAAAGGGGTGGACGAGGTCTATGCCCTGCACAACGACGGCGCCATGGAGACGGGCACCATCAAGTTCAACCAGGGGGTCATGTCCTCCTGGGGCTCGGCCTGGACCCTGGATGTACACGGCATCTCGGCCCACGGCTCCACCCCCCACAAGGGGCTGGATGCCATCCGCGAGGCGGTGCGCATCATCGAGGACATGGACTACATCGTCGCCAAGCGTACCAGCCCGTTCAGCCCGGCGGTGTTCGGCTGCGGCATGATCAACGGCGGCACCATTCCCAACGCGGTGGCCGACCATGTGCAGGCCCGTGGCACCATACGTGCCATGGACGCCGAGACCGACCGGATACTGAAAAACAGCTTCAGGGACATCATCGCCCAGAGCGAGCTGCGCGGCTTCAAGACCACCATGGTCCATGCCGGCTACCCGGCGGTGGAAAACCACACCGAGGCCTGCGAGCGCCTGCAACAAGCCGCCGCCGATGTGCTGCCGGCTGAGGGAATCAATGCCCAGGGTCAACCCATGACAGGCAGCGAAGACTTCAGCTACATGATCAACGCCACCCCGGATCGCAAGGGGGCCATGTTCTTCCTCGGCAGCGGCAATCAGGCCAAGGGGATCTGCAACTACCTGCACGCCAATCCCTATTACCTGGACGATGACTGCCTGCTGATTGGCGCCCAGATCTTTGTCAATCTGGCGACCAGACGCACCTGACGGGCAAGGGGGAGCTGCAATTACTCACATCATGCATCCCCCAACTATCTGGCAGGTGGGCCGCGGAGGCCCGCCTGCTGACCCGCACCCTCAACAGCAAGGAGGCGGTGGGTATAAGGCAAGATCGATGGATGCACTGCCAGCGTACAACCTGTCGCACAGCCAGATGGTGAAGATGGCGGCGAGCCTGAAGAGAGACACGACGAGTCAGCTGAGTTTTCATATGGCGTCGGCGTTCCTCATCCATGACTGCGCTGCATGCCGTATGTGCCAGCGGGCAATCTCCCAAGGCGGGGAGCGGACCTTGAGCCACAAGCTAGGTTGTTTGTTCTGCCCATCAGAAGAGAGCGATATTGGCCGTGCAGTGTGAAGGCAAGGTCACAGAAGGAGAATATGAAAAAAGCGAATAAAAAAATGCCAGTCAAACTTAACTGACTGGCATTACGCCGTGGCGTCTTTGGGCTGATGTCAGGCTGCGACAATCCCTGACAACATACCCGTTTATTTCACCGCATCGAAGGTCAGCAGTGTCGCCTGCTCTGCATTCTTCAGCACCAGCTGTTTGCCGCTTATCTGGAAGCTTGCCACCTTCTCCAGCGCCTGCAGGTAGTTCATCTCCTTGCCGGCCAGATCCCCTGTACACATCATGCGAGTCGCCCCCATGGGGCCCAGAGCCAGAATACCGTCCCCCTGCTCTGTGATGCCGCCAAAGTAGCGGTTGCAGCCGCCCTTGCCTGCCACCTTGTCGCCGGCGACCTGCAGGGTGAAGGTATCACCGCTCGCCCCTTGCAACTGCCAGGTCGATGCTTGCAGCTCTGCCAGGGTAGAACCCGTTGCCATGGCGCAGCCTCCCAGGGCCAGCGCAGCCAGCAGGGTCAGTTTCTTGTTCATGAGTTCACCTCGTGATGGAGAAAGTCGTGAAGACACAGAGTGAGGGGCCTGTTTATCATGACTCTGGCGCCCATCAAAACTCTTTTATTGTGATCGGGGTTCCCTTTACTCCCTGCTGGCATGTGCCATGCTTGTAGTCCTGTTCCGGACCCAGGGAGGGGAAACGAATGGTCAAGTCTCTCGTCATCGCACTCGCATTCGGTCTCACTTTTTCGGCCCAGGCCGCCGACTGGGATTTCCTCAAAAACGAAGCCGACAGCCAGCTCTACGTGAAAAGCTATTCCGGCGTACTGCTCGGCAACCAGGCCCATACGGGCGACAATTTCGATATCTGGCTCATCAACACCGGCTACCAATATCCGGTAGAGGATGATATCAGCCTCTACATGGAGGCCGGACCGGCAGTGGGCAGCCACAGCGAGCAGGCCGGCTTCAATATCAGCTCGGGGGTGCGCTACCGCCTATCCCCCTCACTGAACATCGGCAGCCAACTCAAACAGCTGGAGGTGAGCAAGCCCAGCACCCTGGTGGAGCTCAACAGCAGCCTGCTGGTGACACCGCAGTTGGCCATCACCGCCAACTACGGCCTCAGTGCCTTCAGCACCGAGCAGTTCCTCACCCTGGGGGTAGGTTTCAACTTCTGAGGGATCAGAGGAGCCTGGCGCCACTGACCAGCACGCCATTGAGATCGGCGTAGACATAATCCCCCGGCGCTATGCTGACCCCGGCAAAGGACAGCACCACATCCAGCTCGCCCTGTCCGCGTTTCTCGGTTTTGACCGGACAGGCCGCCAGCGCCTTGACCCCCAGCGCCAGCGTCGCCAAAGTGCCCACATCCCGCACGGCGCCGTGGATCAGGATCCCTTCCCATCCCTGCTCCACCGCCTTGATGGCCAGTTGGTCCCCCAGCAGCGCCCGGCGCAGGGAGCCACCGCCGTCGATCACCATCACCTTGCCATGACCGGGGCTCGCCACCAGCTCCCGCACCAGGCTGTTGTCCTCGAAGCAGGAGAGAGTGACCGCCTCACCATAAAACAGCGGCTTGCCGCCATAATCGTGAAACAGCGGCTCTGCCACCTGCAGGGCATCGCCATGTTGATCGCAAAGGTCGGGCAGTAGATCCAGCATGGTCAGCATCCTTCCATGGAGTGAATGAGTCCGCTCATTCTTTCATCATGTGGACAGGCTGACAATCCAGCGGGCAACCGACATACCCGGATGGTGTGGCTCCCGTCCAGCCTCTCA
The DNA here is from genome assembly GCF_041402505.1 of Aeromonas sp. S2(2024). Lineage (NCBI taxonomy): Bacteria > Pseudomonadati > Pseudomonadota > Gammaproteobacteria > Aeromonadales > Aeromonadaceae > Aeromonas > Aeromonas sp. S2(2024). The sequence goes on along the minus strand of NZ_JBGLRL010000001.1, from coordinate 268,683 downwards.
TCATGCGAAAGCTCTGAGCATCCAGCGGGAAGTCAGTCTGCCAAGATGGCATGGCTCCCCCTTCAGCAGGACGGGCACCAACCAGAGCTCCCCCTCTACCACCCAGTAGAGGGCATTCTGCCCGAAGCGGGCGGCCAGTCGGATGGCCTCGCCCTGAGGAATGTGCAGCAACAGGGACGCCTCCTGCCAGCACTCATCCGGAGCGCTGCCCCACACGGGCCCCATCACCAGGGTATCGGCAAGGTGGCGTGACAGGGCGCGTTGACGTCGGGCGTTGCGGCGCATCCCCACCCGCTGGCCGGCCGGATTCCAGGCCGTGACGATGGCATAGGCAGCCCAGACTGGCGGTGCGAAGGGGGCAATAAAACACACATTTCTGTAGTTTTCCCACAAAGTCATGTCAACCACATGTTACATCCCATTACATTTCTTAAGGGCGAAAAAGCGGGCCAGCCCACGTATGATGCAGCGAACCTCGGGATTGACTTATATCAAACCTGAGTTAAAAAGTTGCTATCTGACGGCAAAGAGTGTTGTTATGCGCCTGTTAACTGATAAAATGCAGCAACTTTTGTAATGGACTACCTTTCCAGGCTTCTCTCGATCAGACTTGTTGAGAGCCTATGTGCGGCACAGGGATGTTTGCCAACATAGATACCAAATTCGCGATGATTCGACCTGACATTCATACCCAGGATGACGTAATAAATTTTCAGGACCGGTCGGATAACGCCAAAGAGTGTTAAAATTTCGATAATTAACTGATAAGAATCTGGGAATACTCATGCAAACACCACATATTCTGATCGTCGAAGACGAGCTGGTCACCCGCAACACCCTCAAGAGCATCTTCGAGGCCGAAGGCTACATAGTGCTGGAAGCCAACAATGGCGACGAGATGCATCAAGCCCTGACCAGCCACACCATCAACCTGGTGATCATGGACATCAACCTGCCGGGCAAGAATGGCCTGCTGCTGGCGCGCGAGCTGCGTGAAGATGACAATATCGCCCTGATGTTCCTGACCGGTCGTGACAACGAAGTGGACAAGATCCTGGGGCTGGAGATCGGCGCCGATGACTACATCACCAAGCCGTTCAACCCCCGCGAGCTGACCATCCGTGCCCGCAACCTGCTGAGTCGCACCATGAACGTGACCGCCGGTGGCGAAGAGAAGAAGCTGGTGGAGCGTTACCTGTTCAATGGCTGGGCGCTGGACATCAACAGCCGTGCACTGGTCAGCCCGGCAGGCGACATGTTCAAGCTGCCCCGCTCCGAGTTCCGCGCCATGCTGCATTTCTGCGAAAACCCGGGCCAGATCCAGACCCGTGCCGAACTGCTCAAGAAGATGACAGGCCGTGAGCTCAAGCCCCACGATCGTACCGTGGATGTCACCATCCGCCGCATTCGCAAGCACTTCGAGAGCGTGGGCGACACCCCGGAGATCATCGCCACCATTCATGGCGAAGGCTACCGCTTCTGTGGCGAGCTGGAGCAGGAATAATCCCTGCCCGGTGAAGCGAGAGGCGCCTGTGGGCGCCTCTTCTACTTGTGGCTGGTGCAAGTCGCCTGTCCGCCAAAACAAAAAGCCCACTCAGTCGAGTGGGCTTTTTGCATGAAAACTGGAGCGGGCAGCGGGAATCGAACCCGCATCATCAGCTTGGAAGGCTGAGGTAATAGCCATTATACGATGCCCGCAAGGCATCAGGAACGCAGCATATACAAGGCATGGAATCAGCGTCTGAAGAGACGTGCCAGAAGCAGGCAACAACGAGACGGGACAGATACCTGGTATCAGAATGTGGAGCGGGTGATGGGAATCGAACCCACGTATGCAGCTTGGGAAGCTACCGTTCTACCATTGAACTACACCCGCGTCAGTGGCCTCTACTATATGCATTTTGCCGGCGAGCGCAATCACCGCCTTCGTATTTTTTGCCATAAATCAAGCTGTTCGGCCAACTATTGAGCATGCAGCTGCTTTTTCAAACAAAGACGTTCACACTCCCGGATCTGCGAGGTTGCCAAGCCGTGGGGGCGACGATAGTCTTGCGCCACTCGACCGAGGAGGGTGGTAATGGACAAGAACAAGCAGAAACATCTCTATGGCTGGTTGCGCAAACAATCGGGCCATGGCCGGCGCTGGATCGGTCTTTCCATTGGTCTCGGCATGGGTCAGGGCATACTGATGGTGATGCAGGCCTGGCTGCTGGCCACCCTGCTCCACGGCTTCATCATCGAAGGCAACACGCCCGAGCAGTCCATTCCCCTCTTTATTGCTCTGCTGCTGGTGACCCTGACCAAGGCTGCACTGGCTTATGGCCGGGAGGTGGCGAGCTTCAGGGCGGGCAGTGCGGTGCGCCAGGCCATCCGCGAGCTGGTGCTCACCCGCCTCGCCCGCCTCGGGCCAGCTTATATCCAGCGCCGCCCCGCCGGCAGCTGGGCCAGCCTGTTGCTCGAGCAGATCGAAGAGATGCAGGAGTTCTTCTCCCGCTATCTGCCCCAGATGGCCATAGCCGTCTTCATCCCCCTGGTGATCCTGGTGGCCGTGTTCCCGGTCAACTGGGCCGCTGGCATCATCTTGCTCGGCACAGCGCCCCTCATCCCGCTCTTCATGATCCTGGTGGGCGTCGGCGCTGCCGATGCCAACCGCCGCAACTTCCAGTCCCTGGCGCGGCTCTCCGGCCACTTCCTCGACAGACTCAAGGGCTTGCGTACCCTGCAGCTCTTCATGCGTACCCAGGCGGAGGGTGAAGCCATTCGCGACGCCTCGGAAGATTTTCGGGAGCGCACCATGGAGGTGCTGCGGCTCGCCTTCCTGAGCACGGCCGTGCTGGAGTTCTTCGCCGCCATCGCGGTGGCCCTGGTGGCGGTCTACTTCGGCTTCTCTTACATAGATCACCTCAATTTCGGTAACTATGGCGCCAAGGTAACGCTCTTTACCGGCCTGTTAGTGCTATTTCTCGCTCCCGAGTTTTACGCGCCGCTGCGGGAACTCGGCGCCCACTACCACGCCAAGGCGCAGGCCATAGGCGCCGCCGAGCAGCTGCTGGAGTTTCTCGAGGCCGAAGTCAGCGAGCCAGCTTCAGGGAGTGCCCCCTTCCAGGCCGATGGCCCCATCAGGGTGGAGGCCCGCGCCCTGGAGGTGCTGAGCGCCGAGGGCAAGGTGCTGGTCGGCCCCATCGATTTCACCCTTGAGGCAGGCATGCGCACTGCCCTGGTCGGGATCAGCGGGGCCGGCAAGAGCTCCCTGGTCAACGCCTTGCTTGGCTTTGCCCCCTATCGCGGTTCGCTCCGTGTCGACGGCCAGGAGCTCGCCGAGCTGGACATGAGCCAGTGGCGGCTGCAACTGGGCTGGCTCTCCCAGAACCCCCAGCTGTTCCACGCCTCCCTGAGAGACAACCTGCTGCTGGCCAGGCCCACGGCCAGCGACGCCGAGCTGGAAGCAGCCCTGGTGAGGGCCCAGGCCAGGGAATTTGCCAGGGAGAAGGGGTTCGACTATCCGGTCGGGGATCAGGCCGGTGGCCTCTCCGTCGGCCAGGCCCAGCGCCTCGCCCTGGCCCGCACCCTGCTCAAGTCCACCCAGTTGATGGTACTGGATGAACCCACTGCCAGCCTGGATCGCCACTCCGAACGCGCCATCATGAGCACGCTCGAAGACGCTGCGAAAGGCCAGACCCTGCTGATGATCACCCACCGCCTCGATCAGCTCAGCCAGATGGACAACATACTGGTGCTGGAGCGCGGCCAGCTGGTGGAGCAAGGCCACTTCGCGCAACTCTGCCAGGCACAGGGGCCCTTCGCCCGTCTGCTGTCCCAACGTTCAGGGGATTCTCTCGATGACTGATCTACTGCCGTTCCTGCGTCTCTACCGCCAGCACTGGCTCAGCCTCTCCCTCGGCCTGCTGCTGGCCCTGGTCACCCTGGTGGCCGGGATGGGGCTGCTCTCTCTTTCAGGCTGGTTCCTCTCCGCCGCCGCCGTGGCGGGGCTGGCGGTCGCCAGCCGGGACACCTTCAACTACATGACCCCGGCCGGCGGCGTGCGCTTCTTCTCCATAGTGCGTACCGCCAGCCGCTGGGGTGAGCGAGTAGTGAGCCACGACGCCACCTTCCGGGTGCTCACCCGGTTGCGGGTCTGGTTCTGGCAAAGACTCTCCCCCCTCTCCCCCGGCACCCTGGCCGGTTTTCGTCAGGCGGATCTGCTCAACCGTCTGGTGGCCGACATCGACGCCATGGATCACGTCTACCTGCGCCTCGTCACTCCCATCGGAGCGGCTCTGCTCAGCTGTGCCGGGCTGGTATTCTTCCTCTCCTTCTTCGACAGCCGCCTGGCGCTGACTCTGGGGGCCATACTGCTCTTTGGCATGCTGGCCCTGCCGCTGGTGTTCTATTTCGCCGGCCGGTCGCCCGGTCGTCGACTCATCGCCGAGAAATCCACCATGCGCACCCGCATGGTGGATTACCTGGACGGCCATGCCGAGCTGCAGATGTTCGCCGCCGCCCCCAAGGCGCTGGCCGAGCTGCAACAGGCCGAGCAGGCCCTGATCCAGGCCCAGGCCCGCATGGCCAGGGTGAGCGGCCTCGCCAGCTTCTCGGTCCAGCTGCTCAGCGGCTGGACCCTGACCCTGATGCTGTGGCTCGCTGGTCACGGCGTCGGCGGTGGCACCCCGGATCCCATCACGGCGCTCATGGTGTTCGCCACCCTGGCAAGCTTCGAGGCGCTGCTGCCTCTGGCGGGCGCCTTCCAGCACCTCTCCACCAGCCTCACCTCGGCCCGTCGTCTCAACGAGATACTGCAGGAGGCCAAGGCGCCAGAGTGGGGAGAGGAGCAAGCGCCTGCGACTCAAGGCGCCTTGCAGATACGGGACCTCCATTTTGCCTATCCCGGCCAGGACGGCCCGGTGCTGCGAGGCTGTAACCTGCAACTGAACCCCGGCGAGAAGCTGGCGCTGCTGGGGCAGACAGGGTGTGGCAAGTCCACCCTGATGGGGCTGCTGACCCGGGAGTGGACGGCGCAGAGCGGCGAGATTCTGTTGGATGGCAAGCCGTTGACGCACTACAGCGAAGGGGCCCTGCGCGCCTCCTGCTCGGTGGTGAGCCAGCGGGTGCATCTGTTTGCCGATACCTTGCGCGGCAACCTCAAGCTGGCCGCCCCCGACGCCAGCGACGAGCGGCTGACCGAGGTTCTCACCCAGGTGGGTCTCGCCACCCTGCTGGCAGACGAAGATGAAGAGGCCGAGAGCGGACTGGACGCCTGGCTCGGGGATGGCGGTCGCCCCCTCTCCGGCGGCGAGCGCCGCCGCATCGGCATAGCCCGCGCCCTGCTGCACGATGCCCCGCTCTGGCTGCTGGATGAGCCGACCGAAGGCCTCGACAGCCAGACCGAGCGGGAGATCATGGCCCTGCTACTCAAGCTGGGGGCGAAGCGCTCCCTGCTGCTCATCTCCCACCGCCTGCTGGGGCTGGAGCAGATGGACAGGGTAGCCCTGATGGAAGAGGGCAAGATCCGCCTCTGCGCCCCGCACCAGGAGTTGCTGGAAGATGACTACTACCGCAGCCTGCACCAGCGGCTGGCTCCCGCCTGATGACAGCCAATGAACAAGGGGCAGGGATCTGCCCCTTGTCTTGTTGATAGTGCCAAGATCCCCGTCACAGCTCGCCTCCCGGGCGAAAAATGGGGCTGGTCGCAGGCAGCGACTGACCCCTATAATGGCCCCCTCACTGTTCAACAAGACCTCGACATGAAACGCCTGATCCTGATGATGCCCCTGATTGCCTCCGGTTGTGCCGACTTCGCCTTCAACAGCAATCTGGACAAGGAAAACTTCGACGAGTATTTCAAGCCGGGCGGCGTCCGGATCTATGAGCAGAACCAGCTCGCCGACCTCAATTACCTCTACCTCGGCACCGTCGAGGGTGAGTCCTGCCAGGCCGATGCCAATCAGGCGGTGCCCAATGCCGGCGAAGCCCGCACCCTGGCCCGCCGCCGCGTGGCCGACATGGGCGGCAACGGCGTCAGCTTTGACAAGTGCGCCGAGTTCAGCGATGTGCCGGGCTGCCTGAAGCAGGTGATCTGCTACGGTCAGGCGCTGAAAGTGGCCGAAGAGAAGTAAGGTCTCGGCATGGCACTCGCCATCGTCCGCCTCGGCAGCCCCCGTCTCCCCGATGAGGGACTGCGCATCGGCACAGTGCGCCGCCCGCCTCGCGGCGTGCCCAAGAGCGATTTTGCCAGCCAGGATTGGTACGACGTCTGGTTCCCCAACCTGGCCCCCTGCGCCGAGACCATGAAGCTCGGTCAGGCCGCCGAGACCCCGGCCCAGTGGGCCGCTTTCTGCAAGCAGTACAAGGCCGAGATGGCAAGCCCAGCTGCCCGCCACGATCTGGCGCTGCTGGCAGCCCTCTCCCACACCACTAACCTGTCAGTGGGCTGCTACTGCGAGCAGGAGTCGCGCTGTCATCGCGCCATCCTGCGCGAGCTGCTGATCGCCGCCGGCGCCGCCATGCGCACCGAGTAGCGGCGCTCACACCAGACAGAAAAGGGCATCTCTCGATGCCCTTTTGCTTTGCTGCGGCACTTGCCGGCCACGCTACCGGACAAGCTGACGCAGCCGCGTCTCCTGCTCGGCTGTGATGCCGGCGGCCACCGCAGCGTCCGGCGCGCCGGCCAGCCACTCGGCCACATCCGCCACCGTCTCCTCCAGCGGCCGAAAGTTGAGGCCCTGCACGATGGCCGCCTCGGCGCTGATGCGGCCATAGCCGGCATACTCGGGCTGCTCATTGGGCAACAGGGTCGGATAGCTCTGCCAGGGCTCCACCCCGGCGGCCAGCAGAGCGGGCCAGGGCGCCCATTCGGGCACGATGGGAGTGGCGGGGGCCAGCCTGGCAGCCAGGCGATCTACCCAGTCGTTCAGCGCGATACCGGGCTTGACGAGGTTGAAGCAGCCCTCCAGCCGCTGCTCGGCGGCCCGCAGCACGAACTCGGCGCAGTCGCGCACGTCCAGGTATTGCAGCCTGTCCTGCCCCTCCCCCGGCAGCAGCCAGGGTCCTCCTTGCTGCACTCGTTGCACCCACCAGGCCAGGCGGCCGGTCGGGTCGAAGGGGCCGCACAGCACGCCGGGGCGCAGTATGCAGAGCCGCTCCCCCCAGCGGGCCCGATACTCTGCCTCGCACAAGACCTTGAGCGGACCGTAGCCGCTGGCTGACTCGCCGGGAGCCACCTCGTGCAGCGGCGCCGACTCGTCCATCTCGGGCCGGGCGAAGTCCCGATAGACACTGATGGTGGAGATGAAGATGAGGCGCTCACAACGCCCGAGCAGGGCCGTCGATAGGCTGACCGCCTGCGCTGGGTCATAGCAGCAGGTGTCTATGGTCAGATCCCAGTGCAGTCCCTCCCCCAGCAAGGGATCCAGGCTCTGATCCCTGTCCCCCTGCAGTTGGGTCAGCTCGCGCCAGTCAGGGTGCTGGCGGTGACCCCGATTGTACAGCGTCACCTCATGACCCCAATCCAGGGCCAGCGAGGTGAGGTGGCGGCCCAAAAAACCGGTGCCGCCGATAATCAGCAGTTTCATCCCTGTCTCTCCTGTGCGCCGCGGTGCCATGACCCCGGCCAATCCCTGTTCTTCCCCCACCCTACGCAAGTTGACGCCAGGGCACAGCCTCGGATGCCGCGCTCTGCGACCGGGATCACAGGGGCCACGACTGTGGCGACGCCTGCGTTTTCGGTCCGCCTGTGCTACATTGCCGGGGTTTTCAGCCAGGATCCGCCATGAAGTTCGATATAGACACACTCGGGATCATCCGCTCTCCCTACAAGGAGAAGTTCGCCATCCCCCGCCAGCCCGGCCTGGTCAAATCGGCCCGCGCCCGCCTGGAGCTGCTGCCTCCCTACGATCAGCCGGACGTGCTGCGCGGCATAGAGCAGTTTTCCCACCTCTGGCTCAGCTTCGTGTTTCACCAGACCATGGCCCAGGGCTGGCACCCGACGGTCCGTCCGCCGCGCCTTGGCGGCAACGAGCGGGTCGGGGTCTTTGCCACCCGCTCCACCTTCCGCCCCAACCCGCTCGGCCTCTCCGTGGTCGAACTGCACGGGGTGGGCCGTGAGCGTGGCAAGCTGTGGCTCGACCTCGGCGCCGTGGATCTGCTGGACGGCACCCCTGTGGTCGACATCAAGCCCTACATTCCCTATGCCGACAGCCTGCCCCACGCCCGGGGCGGCTTCGCCCCCGAGGCTCCAACCCCGCCATTGATGGTGAGCTTCACCCCCGAGGCGGAGCTGCAGCTCATGCCCTGGCTCAAGGCCCACCCCGAGCTGCGCCAGCTGGTGAGCGAGGTGCTGGCCCAGGATCCTCGTCCCGCCTACAAGAAGGGCAAGCCGGACGACAAGGAGTACGGTGTCAGGCTGTTCGACCTCAATGTGCGTTTTCGCATCAGCGAGCCCGACTGCCTGGTATCGGCTATAGAGCCAGCCTGATCTTCACCTGCCCCGGCCAATAAAAAAACCACCCGCTCGGGTGGTTTTTTGCTGCCGCCGCCGGATGGCGGTACTCAGAGGCGTTGCAACAACAGGCTGCCGATGGAATAACCGGCGCCGAAGGAGCAGAGCACACCACGGGCCCCGCTAGGCAGGTCCTGGTTGAACAGGTGGAAGGCGATGATGGAGCCCGCCGAGCTGGTGTTGCCATAGCTGTCGAGGATCACCGGCGCCTCCTGCTGGCTGGCGTCGTGGCCCAGCAGCTTGCGGCCAATGAACTGGTTCATGGTGAGATTGGCCTGATGGAGCCAGAGGCGGTTCAGCTCCCCCGCCTGCCAGCCCTGCTCCCCCAGCTGTTCCTCTATCTGTGTGCACACCAGGGGCAGCACTTCCTTGAACACCTTGCGCCCCTGCTGGCGGAACAGCTTGTCATCCCCATAGCGGGTGCGCGGGCTGAAGCGGTTCAGGAAGCCGAAGTTGTTGCGGATGTTGTTGGAGTACTGGGTCACCAGCTTGCTGGCCACCAGTTGCCAGGGGTTGGCCACCTTGCAATCTTCTTCCCGCTCCAGCAGCACGGCGGTGCAGGCGTCGCCAAAGATGAAGTGGCTGTCCCTGTCGCGGAAATTGAGGTGCCCCGAGCAGATCTCGGGATTCACCACCAGGGCCAGTCTGGCGGTGCCGGCCGCCAGCAGATCCGCCGCCGTCTTGATGCCGAAGGTGGCGGAGGAGCAGGCCACGTTCATGTCAAAGGCCATTCCGCTCGCCCCCAGATAGTGCTGCAGCTCGATGGCCAGCGCCGGATAGGGGCGCGGCATGTTGGAGGCCGCGACTATGACCAGATCTATCTCCCCCGGCTCGCGACCGGCGGCGATCAGCGCCTGCTCGGCGGCGGCCACTGCCATCTCCACCATGATGGAGGGCTGGTCATCGGGGCGCTCCGCCAGCAGGGGCTGCATGATGTCCGGATCCAGCACCCCTTCCCTGCTCACCAGATAGCGGCTCTTGATACCGGACGCCTTCTCGATGAACTCGCAGCTCGAATGCTGCTTGGCGGGCAGTTGGCCCGCATCGATGGCGGAGGCGTTCTCCTCGTTGTAGAGATCCACATACTGGTTGAAGGCCGCCACCAGCTCTTCATTGCTGACGGCAAAGGGCGGGGTATAAAGGCCTGAGCCACTGATTACGATAGAGGTCATCTTTGCTCCTGGCCGGGTGCAATCCCGGCTTGTCTGTTTTTTAGGGTTCAGAGATTCATAGCTGGTCGATAGCCGTAGCCAGACCCGCCAGGGTCAGCGGGTGCATGCGCCCGCCGATCAATTCGTTCATCAACTTGATGGAGGGGTGCCAGAGCCACTCCTGCCTGGGGACAGGGTTGATCCACACCAGCCGGGGGAAGTGGTGCTGCAGTCGCTCCAGCCACACCTGGCCGGACTCCTCGTTCCACTGCTCCACACTGCCACCGGGCCAGGTGATCTCGTAGGGACCCATCTTGGCGTCACCCACCAGGATCACCCGATAGTCGCTGCCGTAGGTGCGCAGCAGCCGCAAGGTATCAAAACGCTCCTCGGCCCGGCGGGCGTTGTCCTGCCAGACGAAGTCGTAGAGGCAATTGTGAAAATAGAAGTACTCCAGATGCTTGAACTCGTGGCGCAGCGCCGAGAAGAGCCGCTGCACCTCGGCCACGTGGGCATCCATGGACCCCCCAACATCGAAGAAGACCAGCAGCTTGACCCCGTTGTGGCGCTCGGGTCTGAGCTTCACATCGAGCCAGCCCTGGCGGGCCGTGCTGCTGATGGTGTCGTCGAGATCCAGCTCCGAGGGATTGCCCTTGCGCACCCAACGCCTGAGCTTGCGCAGCGACAGCTGGATGGCGCGCTGGCCGAGCGGCGAGTCGTCACTGAAGTTGCGATAGTGGCGCGCCTCCCACACCTTGGTTGCCTTGCCATGCTGGCCTTCTCCCCCCATGCGGATCCCCTCGGGGTGGAAGCCGCCATGGCCGAACGGACTGCTGCCACCGGTACCTACCCACTTGTTGCCGCCGGCGTGGCGCGACTTTTGTTCGCGCAGGCGCTGGTTGAGGGTGTCGAGCAACTTGTCGAGCCCGCCGAGGGATCTGAGCAAGGCTTTCTCCTCAGGGCTCAACAGCCGCTCGAACTCCTGGCGCAACCAGTCGTCCGGCAGCGTCTCGGGCAGCAAGGGGATGGCCTCCAGCCCCTGGTAGTACTCAGCGAAGGCGCGATCGAAGCGATCATAGTGAGCCTCGTCTTTCACCAGCAGGCTGCGGGACAAGCGATAGAAGTCGTCCATGTCCACGCTGGCGAGTCCGGCCGCCAGGGCCCCATGGAGATCCAGCAACTCGCGCAGGCTGCAGGGCAGCTTGTGACGGCGCAGGTGGAGGAAGAAGTCGATGAGCATTCAGCCGCCGCGCCGGGCCAGGAAGGCGAGCTTCTCGAAGAGGTGCAAGTCCTGCTCCGTCTTGAGCAGGGCGCCATAGAGAGCGGGCACCAGCTTGCCAGGCTCCCGGCTGCGCAGCGCCTCGGGGGCGATGTCATCGGCCAGCAGCAGGCGGATCCAGTCCAGCAGCTCTGAGGTGGAGGGCTTCTTGCGCAGCCCCTCCACATTACGCAGCTCGAAGAAGAGATCCATCGCCTCGCCGAGCAGGCTCTCCTTGAGGTTGGGATGGTGCAGCTGGACGATGGCCTGCATCTCGGCTTTGTCGGGGAAGCGGATGTAATGGAAAAAACAGCGGCGCAGGAAGGCGTCCGGCAGCTCTTTCTCATTGTTGGAGGTGATGATGACCACCGGACGCTGGCGCGCCTTGATGCGCTCGCCGGTTTCGTAGACATCGAACTCCATCCGATCCAGCTCCAGCAACAGATCGTTGGGAAACTCGATGTCCGCCTTGTCGATTTCGTCGATCAGCAGTACCGGCCTCTGCGAGGCAACGAAGGCCTGCCACAGCTTGCCACGGCGGATGTAATGGTTGATGTCCCCTACCCGCGGATCCCCGAGCTGGGAGTCCCGCAGCCGGGCCACCGCATCGTATTCATAGAGCCCCTGCTGGGCCTTGGTGGTGGACTTGATGTGCCAGCTGATGAGGTCGGCACCGAGCGACTCGGCAACCGCCTCGGCCAGCACCGTCTTGCCGGTGCCCGGCTCACCTTTGATCAGCAGCGGCTTCTCCAGCACGATGGCGGCATTGACGGCCATACTCAGTGACTTTGATGCGAGATAGCGATCGCTTCCTGCAAATCCCATGAGATCCATTCCTTTGGTCGCAGGAGAACCCAGGGGCCCTTCGGCGAGAGAGAATAAGTTCTATATGTTGTAATAACATATTGTTATAACGATTCGTCACTTCTCATTCAGAAACCACAGGGTAATCTTGTTTCATCGCCTTAACAAACACAGGGATAGCACCATGAGCAAAATTTTTGAGGACAACAGCCAGACCATAGGCAACACCCCGCTGGTTCGTCTCAACCGTGTTACCAAGGGCCGCGTGCTGGCCAAGATCGAGAGCCGCAACCCGAGCTTCAGTGTCAAGTGCCGGATCGGCGCCAATCTCATCTGGGATGCCGAGAAACGCGGCGTGCTGACCAAAGGTAAGGAGATCATCGAGCCTACCAGCGGTAACACGGGCATTGCCCTGGCGTTCGTGGCTGCGGCCCGTGGTTATCCCATCACCCTGACCATGCCGGCCACCATGAGCCTGGAGCGCCGCAAGCTACTCAAGGCGCTGGGTGCCAACCTGGTGCTGACCGAAGGCCCGTTGGGCATGAAGGGCGCCATCGCCAAGGCTAACGAGATCCTCGAATCCGAGCCGGGCAAGTATGTGCTGCTGCAGCAGTTCGAAAACCCCGCCAACCCCGAGATCCACGAGCAGACCACTGGCCCCGAGATCTGGGATGCCACCGACGGTGACGTGGATGTGTTTGTGGCAGGCGTCGGCACCGGCGGCACCATCACTGGTGTCTCCCGCTACATCAAGCAGACCAAGGGCAAGGCCATCGTCTCCGTGGCGGTCGAACCCAGCGAATCTCCCGTCATCAGCCAGAAACTGGCGGGCGAAGAGATAAAGCCCGGTCCCCACAAGATCCAGGGCATAGGCGCGGGCTTCATTCCAGGCAACCTGGACCTGACCCTGCTGGACCGCGTCGAGCAGGTTAGCAGCGAGGAGTCCATCGAGATGGCTCGCCGCCTGATGGAAGAGGAAGGCATTCTGGCGGGGATCAGCTCCGGCGCCGCCGTGGTCGCTGCCGCCCGTCTGGCCGAGCAGCCGGAGTTCGAAGGGAAAACGATTGTCGTCATCCTGCCGAGTGCTGCCGAGCGTTATCTCTCCAGTGCCCTCTTCGCCGGCGTGTTCAGCGAACAGGAACTGCAACAGTAATTGATCGCATTACACCAAAACAACGGCGCCTCTGGGGGCGCCGTTTTCATTATGCGCTAAACTCAGTAGCCATCAGTGTCAGTCGACCCCTTATTTTTTGGGGTAAAATAACAAACTTGGGTGTGACAAAAAAAGCAGACATTCTGTGATAAATCTCATATCCTGTGCGGCGTCACGAGGTGTTTACCGGCTAAGTATCACAAGGTAACAAAGTGTTATTTTTCGTTATAAATTAATTTCAGGCCAGACCTGACGCGGCTTGTAGCCCGATGACGAAAAAGACTTAGCCAGGGCGCCGAATACTGCACAGAAAATTGACCTGGATTAAACCATTGCAGGTCTGATTTCGTTACTTTACAACATATCCATACTGACACGGTGAGACAGGAAGCCTCATTAGCGACCATCTCTCCACACAATATCAATAATATGGGGTGAAACCATGTACGAGAAGTCTGTTGTTATTACTGCTGAAAACGGCCTGCACACCCGTCCCGCAGCTCAGTTCGTGAAAGAAGCCAAAGAATTCCAAAGCGAGATCACTGTGGTCTCCGGTGGCAAATCCGCCAGCGCCAAGAGCCTGTTCAAGCTGCAGACCCTGGGCCTGACCAAAGGCACCAACGTGACCATCCAGGCCGACGGCCCGGACGCTCAGAAAGCCGTTGAGAAGCTGGTTGCCCTGATGGACGAGCTGGAGTAATCCAGCTTTATTCCTCCCCCACAGTCGTTTTAATAGGAAGGATTATGATATCTGGCATTCTTGCGTCCCCCGGTATCGCATTCGGTAAGGCGCTTCTTCTGAAAGAAGATGAAATCGTTATCAATCAGGGCAAGATTTCTGCCGACCAGATTGACGCCGAGATCAACCGCTTCCTCGAAGCCCGCACCAAGTCAGCCGCACAGCTGGAAGCCATCAAAGAGATGGCCGGTCGTACCTTCGGTGAAGAAAAAGAGGCCATCTTCGAAGGCCACATCATGCTGCTCGAAGATGAGGAGCTGGAAGGGGATATCAGATCCTTCATCAAAGACAACAAGGCGTCCGCCGACAAAGCCATCTATGAGGTGATCGAACAGTACGCCAAGATGATGGCCGAGCTGGACGACCCCTATCTGCGTGAGCGCGCCACCGACTTCCGTGACATCGGAACCCGTCTGGTGAAGAACGTGCTGGGCATCGCCGTTGTCAACCTGAGCACCATAGACGAAGAGGTCATCCTGGTCGCCAAAGACCTGACCCCGTCCGAAACCGCTCAGATCAACCTGAAATATGTGCTGGGCTTCGTCACCGACATCGGTGGCCGCACCTCTCACACTTCCATCATGGCCCGCTCCCTGGAGCTGCCGGCCATCGTGGGCACCAACGACATCACCGCGCGCGTCAACAATGGCGAGATGCTGATACTGGATGGCATCAACAACCAGATCATCATCAACCCGACCGCCGAACAGCTGGCTGAAGCCAAGAAATTCCAGGCCCAGTTCCAGGCCGAGAAGGACGAACTGGCCAAGCTGAAAGACCTGCCCGCCATCACCCTGGATGGTCATCAGGTCGAAGTCTGCGCCAACATAGGTACCGTCAAGGATACCGAGGGTGCCATCCGCAATGGCGCCGAAGGCGTGGGTCTGTACCGCACCGAGTTCCTGTTCATGGACCGCGATGCGCTGCCGACCGAAGACGAGCAGTTCAAGGCCTACAAAGAAGTGGCAGAGGCCATGCCGGATCAGCCGATCATCGTCCGTACCATGGACATCGGCGGCGACAAAGAACTGCCCTACATGAATTTCCCGAAAGAAATGAACCCCTTCCTGGGCTGGCGTGCCGTGCGTATTTTCTTCGATCGTGAAGACATCATGCACGCCCAGCTGAAGGCCATCCTGCGCGCCTCTGCCTTCGGCAAGCTGCGCATCATGTTCCCGATGATCATCTCCGTCGAAGAGTTCCGCAGCCTTAAGGCCACCGTAGAGCAGCTGAAGGCTGAACTGCGTGCCGACGGCAAAGCCTTTGATGAATCCATCGAAGTGGGTATCATGATCGAGACCCCGGCTGCTGCCGTGATGGCTCATCATCTTGCCAAGGAAGTGGATTTCTTCAGTATCGGTACCAACGACCTGACCCAGTACACCCTGGCCGTCGATCGTGGTAACGAGATGATTTCCGCCATGTACAACCCGCTGTCACCCTCCGTCCTGACCCTGATCAAGATGGTAATCGACGCTTCCCATGACAATGGCAAGTGGACCGGTATGTGCGGTGAACTGGCTGGTGACGAACGCGCCACCCTGCTGCTGCTGGGTATGGGTCTGGATGAGTTCTCCATGAGCGCCATCTCTGTACCGCGTATCAAGAAGCTTATCCGCAACACCAACTTCGAAGATGTGAAGGCAATGGCAGACCAGGCACTGAGCTATGCGACCGCCGCCGAAATCGAAGCCTGTGTAGATAACTTTATTAAGCAGAAGGCAGTCTGCTAAGATCGGCTGCAAACAGCGACAATCATCTCTAGGAGCTTTTACTATGGGTCTGTTTGATAAACTGAAGAAACTGGTTTCCGATGACAGTTCTGACACCGGCGGCATCGAAATTTTTGCACCGCTGTCTGGCGAAATCGTGCCCATCGAAGATGTGCCTGACGTTGTCTTCGCCGAGAAGATCGTCGGTGACGGCATCGCCATCAAGCCGGCTGGCAACAAGATGGTTGCCCCGTGCGACGGCACCATCGGCAAGATCTTCGAGACCAACCACGCGTTCTCTCTGGAATCCGACTCTGGTATCGAGCTGTTCGTTCACTTCGGTATCGACACCGTCGAGCTGAAAGGCGAAGGCTTCACCCGTATCGCCCAGGAAGGTCAGAAGGTCAAGCGCGGTGATACCATCATCGAGTTCGATCTGGCCGTACTGGAAGCGAAGGCGAAGTCTACCCTGACTCCGGTCGTCATCTCCAACATGGACGAGATCAAAGAGCTGATCAAGATGACTGGCGCCGTGACCGTGGGTGAGACCCCGGTTATCCGCATCAAGAAATAATGCGCTGCTGGCTGGTGCCAGCTGCTGCAACAAAAAACCGAAGCCATGTGCTTCGGTTTTTTTATGGGCAACACCTTAGGTCCGCCTGCTCTCAACCATCAGAGGCTAACTAGTTCCCTGACCGGGCAAGGGCACTCCGATGCAAAAGCGCGGTCGAGATCAAGGCATTGCCCGACAAGCCTTGTAGCATGGGTGTGGAAACCACGGGATCCCGGCGACATGCGTGACGGGATGGATCAGGGCGATGGAATGCGCCCTCCGGAAGGAGATAAATATGCTGAAGAATACGGAACAACGTTATGGCAGCCTGAGCATCGGCCTGCACTGGCTGACCCTGCTGCTGATAGTGGCCGTCTATGGGCTGATGGAGTTCAGGGATATGTTTCCCAAGGGCTCGGCCGGACGCGATCTGATGAAGGAGTTTCACTTCATGGCGGGCTTGCTCATTCTGGCGCTGGTGGTGGTGCGGCTGCTGGTGCGCTTTGGCAGCCCCTCACCGCGCATCCTGCCCGCCCCCTCACCCCTGATGCTCAAGCTCGGCCACCTCGCCCATCTGGCCCTCTATGGCTTCCTGATACTCACCCCGCTGCTGGGCTGGCTGCTGCTGAGTGCGGGTGGCAAGCCCATCCCCTTCTTCGGATTTGAGTTGCCCGCGCTGATAGGACCGGATGATGGCCTGAAAGGGATCATCAAGGATCTGCACGAAACGCTGGCCAACCTGGGTTATGCCCTGATTGCCCTGCACGCTGCAGCAGCCATCTACCACCACCACGTGCTCAAGGACAATACCCTCACCAATATGCTGCCCGAGCGCAAATAACCGGCGACGGGTTGCACACCAGCAAAAAGGCCCCTTTGACAGGGGCCTTTTGTCATGGACGCACATCATCCTCAGGGCAACACCACCCGGCTCTCTCCCCCACCGAGGGCCTCGACCCTTATTTGCACGCCGATCCGCTCCACCAGGGTCTGAACGTGGGAGATGACCCCGATCTGGCGGCCCGCCGCCTGCAGGGAGTCCAGGCTGGAGAGCGCCAGATCCAGGCTGTCCGGATCCAGGGTGCCGAACCCCTCGTCGATGAAGAGCGACTCGACCTGGGTCTGGCGCGACGACAGGCTGGAGAGCGCCAGCGCCAACGCCAGCGACACCAGGAAGCTCTCGCCGCCGGAGAGAGAGTCCACGGAGCGCACCTCGTCCCCCATGTCCAGATCCACCACCTGCAGCGCCAGATCCGTGCCGGGCACCCGCTCCAGTCGATAGCGCGGCGACAGCTCGCCAAGCTGGGCGTTGGCCTCCAACAATAGACGTTCGAGCGTGAGGCTCTGGGCGAAGGTGCGCAGCTTGGCGCCGCTGGCGGAGCCGATAAGCTCGGACAGTTGCAGCCAGTGATCCGCCACCGCCTGCTGGGCCGCCAAGTCCTCCTGCAGGCTCCCCGCCTTCAGCGCCGCCGCCTCGGCCTGGGCCAGCGTGCTCTTGCACTGGAACAGCTGCTCTTCCAGCTCGCGGCAGCGAGCCTCGCAGGCGCCCAGACACTCGGCAAGGGCCTCGGCCGTGAGGGCGGTCAGCTCCCCATGATGCTCCCGATAGCGCGCCAGCTTGGCCTCCTCCTGGGCCAGCGCCCGCTGACGCTCGGCCAACCGGGTGCGGGCCTCGGCCAGGGCATCATCCAGGCGCTGCAAGGCGCTGCGGCGAGCCCTGAGCTCATCCGGCGTGATGGCCAGCAGCCGACGCAGATCATATTCGGCGATGCCGAGAGTGCCAGCATGGGCCGCCCAGCGCCCCAGCGCCTCGCGGCGACGACGGCTGCTCACCTGCCTGTCCTGCTCGAGATGGGCTAGCCTCGCCTTGAGCTCGGTCTGCTTCTCCCGGGCGACCCGCAGTGCCGTCACCGCCTCCTCGAGCTGACTGGCCGCCAGTTGCAATCGCTGCTGCCACTCCTGCTCGATCAGGGTAATGGCGCGGCCCCCGAGGCAGGCCTCCCGGCTGGCGAGCAACCCCTGACGCTGCTGCTCCGCCTCCTTGTAGTCGCGCTCCAGCTTGTGCAGCAGCTCGTTCTGGCTTTGCAGCCGCGCCTCCTGGGCACTCAAGACCGGGGTCAGAGTGGCCAGCTCGCCGCCAAGCTGCTCCCACTCATTCTGTCCGTGCAGATACTCCTCGCAGGTCTGCTGCCACGCCAGCCATTGCTGGCTACCAAGCCACTGGCGCCAGGGCTCGGCCCCCATTTGTTGATCGAGACGGGCCTCACCCTGTGCCAGGCGCTGACGCAAGGATGCCTCCTGTTCGGCCAGTGCCTTCAGCTCGGCCTCCCACTCAACCTTCTGCCGCTCCGCCTCCTGCCATTGCTGCTCAAACTGCTGATGGCGGGCGGTCAGCTGGCTCAGCTGCTGGCGCACGGCCTGCAACTGCTGCTGGCCGAACTGGGCCTCACGCAGTTGCTGCTGGCTCTGGGCCAGCCCATGCTCCAGAGTCTGGCCACGGCTAAGCAGGGTACTCATCAGCTCGCTCCACTTGGTCAGGGAATCGGCTTGATTCTGATTCAGTGGCAACGGGTGGCCCAGCAACTTGGCACCGCCGAGCTGCTGCCAACGCAAGGTCAGTTGTTCGGCGCGGGCATCCAGCTCCGGCAGATGCTGGCGGCGCGCCGCCAGCTGGCGTGCCAGCTCCTGGCGTTCGCTCTCGCACTGGATGTATTGATGATTGAGTCGCTCCCACTCGAGCTCGAGGCTGCGGGATCGATCCGCCAGCTGACCCAGAATGCCCGCCACCTGCGGCTGGCTCTGACTGTAGGGGTGCTCCTCGGCGCCGCAGAGGGGACAAGGTTCACCATCGTTCAGGATGTGGCGATATTGCTCGAAACTGGCGATGGCGCGAGACTGCTCCAGCGCGTGGCGCGCCTCGTCTCGCTGCAGGGCGAGCCGCTCGCGGGCCGGCGCCAGCTCGCCGCCGAGCGTGGTCAGCCGGCTCAGGGCCTGCTCCAGCTGGGCGATCTCCTGCTGCAAACGGCCATGCTGCTCGCCGTGATTGCGACCATAATCAGCCAGCTCCAACAACTGATGCAGCTGGCCCAGCTGTTCGGTCTGCTGCTGCCACTGTTCCTGCGCCTTGGCAAGGCGGATCTCCCACTGCTGCTCCTGCAACTCGTGCTGCTGTTGCTGCAATCGCGCCTGCTCCTGCTGCCAGTCGTCGCGCTCCTGCTGTCCCTGCGCCAGCCGGCTGGCGAGATCCCGCAGGGCATGGCCCTTGTGCTCGCGGCTTTGCAACACGCGCTGTAGCAGCTCCCTGTCCGCCGCCCAGTCCTGGATGGCTGCCAGCAAAGGCTGCCACTGGCGCGCCAGTGGGGCCAGGGCCTTGCGCTCCTCGAGCCACAGAGCCCACTGCTGACGGCGCACCGTCAGGGCCTCGACCCGGCTCGCCTGCTGCTGCCACTCCTGCTGCAGTTCCAGTTGCAGGGCGCGTGCCTGGGTCCCCTGCTGCCGGGTCTCCTGCAACTGCTGGCTCTTCTCCTTGAGCCGGGTATCGAGCTCCTGCGCCCGCTTGAGCTCGGGTTGCAGGGCACCCCACTCCCGCTCTGCGGCAATCTTGTCGGCCAGCAGCTGCTGCTCGCGCAGCGCGGCCTGCTGCAACACGGGTTCAACCTGCTCCAGCTGGGACGCAAGCTGGCCTATCTGCTGCTCCTGCTGCTGCACCTCCAGGGTGAGGCGGGCAAGTTCGTCGTGATCGGCGCGGGCCACCTGGGCCTGCTCGGCGCGGGCAAACTCTTCCCGCCCGGGCGCCGCCTCGCCATGGGCTGCCTCGGCGGCGGCCAGCGCCTCCTGCCCCTCCCTGCAAGCCTGCAACTGGGCGGCAATTCGTCCGTTGAGATCCCGCAAGTCCTGCAACAGCTGACGCTGCTGCTGCTCGTGCTTGAGGCTGGTGGAGAGACTCAGCTGCTGGGCGACCCAGTGCTCACGCGTTTCGTCGTCCATCAGGGCCACATCGCCGAGCCGCTGCTGTATGGTCGCCAGCGCCTGCTGCTCGGCCCGTGCCCGCTCATGGGTCTGGATGGAGATGGCGGAGTAGAGCTCGGTGCCCGTCATCCGCTCGAGCAGGGCGGAGCGCTCATCGGCGCTCGACTTGAGGAAGGCGGCGAACTCCCCTTGCGGCAGGATGACGGCGCGGCGGAACTGCTCCCAGGAGAGGCCCACCAGCTCGTCGATGCGATCCTGCAGCTCCCGCTTGCTGCCAGAGAAGACCTGCCCCGACTCGACGTCGGTCAGGCTGCGCTCCTGAGCCTGGAAGCGCCCCTCCGAGCGATTGCGGGCACGACGCACCGCCCAACGCGCCAGCCAGATGCGGCCGTCGCAGCCGCGGAACTTCACCTCGGCACAGCCGCTGGCGTGGCCGCGGCTCAAGATGCCGCGCACGTCGTTGGCCTTGAGCTTCTCCTCGTCATCCGCCCTGCCCACTTCGGCCACGTGCTTGCGATTGGCGATGAAGCGCGGCATCTCGTCATAGAGGGCGAGGCAGATGGCGTCGAGCAATGTGCTCTTGCCCGCGCCTGTATTGCCGGTGATGGCAAAGAGCCCGGCAGCCCCCAAAGCGCCACCGGCGAAGTCGATGGTGAAAGCCCCGGTCAGGCTGGCCAGGTTTTCCCCTGCAAGAGACAAGATTTTCATGGGTTGGATTCCTTCACCTGCTCCAGGATCTCTTCAAACGACGCCACCAACTCGGCCGCCGGCTCCCCGTCGAACTGCCGCTGATAGCAGAGGCGAAACACCTCTGTGGGAGCGAGTTCATCCAGCCTGCGCCGTTCGCGGCCATCGGCCAGCCCCTCTCCCGAGCCCTGATACTGGGTGCTGATGCGGGCGAGGCGCACCGGCTTGCCCGCCATGGCCGCCAGAATGCGCTCGCGGATGCGCGCCTCGGGTTTGGGTAGCAGCAGCCGCACTTCGAGGAAGGGCTGCGCCTCCTGAGGGCAGTCAGGCAGGGAGAGCGCCTCTATGGCTTTCAGCGCCTCCTCGAGTGTGCCCTGGGGCAGGCGGATCATCTCCACCGCTCGGGGCACGGGGATCCGCTCCAGCCCCGCCAGCTTGCCCCCCTCAAACCTGACCTCCAGCACCTGGTGGTTGTAGTTGGCCTCGGCGAGGGAGAGCGGCAGCGGCGAGCCGCTGTAGTGCACCCCCTCGGCCGGGCTCTGGGCCAGATGGAGGTGGCCAAGGGCCGTGTAGTCGGCGGCGGCGAAGATGTCGGCAGGCAGGGCATGCTGATTGCCCCCCAGCACCCGCCGCTCGGAGAGCTCCGAGAGCTGGCCCGCTGCCAGGTAGGCGTGGCCCATGGCGATAAGGGCCTGGCCGGGCTCGCAGCGCGTGCGGCCTTGCGCCAGCACATCCTGGTAGATCTGGCGAACCCCCTCGATCAGCCGATCCTGCCCCTCTTCGAGCGGCTCCACCCGCAGATCGCTGCTGCGAAGAAAAGGCACGGCGGCGCACCAGGCGGCGACCTTGCCCTCCTTGTCTTGCAGCGGCACCAGCAGGCGATCGGTTTCGAGCTTGCCCTCCCCGTCCCGGCTGATGCTGCCCACCAGGTGCAGGTCGAAGGCCCGCAACAGCTCGTGGGGGGCATCCAGCTTGGAGGGGGAGTCGTGGTTGCCGCCGATCAGCACCATGTTGAGGCGGGGCATCTCGGCGCGCAGCCTGGCCAGGAAGCGATAGAGCTGCTGCCAGGCGCTGGCTGGCGGATTGGCGGTATCGAACAGATCCCCTGCTACCAGCAGGGCGTCGATCTGCCGCGTCTTGATGGTGTCGGTCAGCCAGTCGAGAAAGGCATCGTGTTCGAAGCGGCGCTCATGGCCATGGAGTTGATGGCCAAGGTGCCAGTCGGCTGTGTGCAGGATCTTCATGAAAAACGGCTCGAAAGATAAGAGGGGAGGCGCCAGTGGTACCCGATGAGGACAAGATGAGGATACGCCCCTCTTTTTTCAAGCAAAACAGGCCGCTGACGTCAGATTCAGACGGGCTGGCAATGCATCTCATACTGGGGATGGCCGGTCAAGGGATCCGAGACTTCATTCCCGACCCTGAATCCGTGGCGGCGATAGAAGCGCACCGCCGGCTCGTTTTCCACGAAGACCCGGGTATGGAGCGCCCCCCCCTGCTGCTTGGCTTCCTGCAGCAGGGCATGGCCGACCCCGCGCCCCTGACGGTCGGGTCGCACGAACAGAGCAGCCAGATAGTCATCCACCAGCGCCATGAAACCGAGCAGCTCGCCGCGCTCCTCGAACACCCAGATGCGGGCGTGATCGAGGTAGCGGGTACGCAGTTCCTCCTGAGCCTGCCACCAGCAGGAAGCGTCAACGAAATCATGGGCCTGCAAGGATGCCAGCAGCCAGATCTCGACGATCTCTTCCATGTCTTCCGGCCGGCTCGCTCTCAACATATTCGCATCCTTGTTAACAATCTGAACACTCGCAGTCTAGGGGAGTTCGATGACGAGACGGGCGGTCAAGATGAGGCCATGTGAAGTCGATCGCCCTTTATTTAGCGAGAATGATTGGCTGATCACAAAGCGCCTCTCTAGTACAATGCCCGCCGGACAATCTATGAGACCGAGGACGCCATGTGGTTTAAAAACCTGCAGATTTATCGCTTTACCCGCCCCTTTGACCTGACCGTGGATGAGCTGGAAACCCAGCTCGAGGCCTGTGCCTTCACCCCGTGCGGCAGTCAGGATATCTCCCGGTTCGGGTGGGTCAAGCCCCTCGGTAAATTCGGCTCCACCCTGACCCATTCAGCCTCTGGCCACATCCTGCTCTGCGCCCGCAAGGAAGAGAAGATGCTGCCGGGCACAGTAGTCAAGGAGATGCTGGCGGAGAAGGTGGAAGCGATCGAATTCGAGCAGGGCCGCGCCCTCAAGAAGAAGGAGAAGGAGACGCTGAAGGAGGAGATCATGCATACCCTGCTGCCCCGCGCCTTCAGCCGTACCAGCCAGACCTTCGCCTGGATAAGTCCCGCCGACAACCTGATGGTGGTGGACGCAGGCTCCGCCAAGAAGGCGGACGATCTGCTGGCGCTGCTGCGCAAGAGCATCGGCACCCTGCCCGTGGTGCCGGTGGCCCTCAAGAACCCGCCCGAGATCACCATGACCGAGTGGCTGAACGAGGGTAATCTGCCCGCCAGCTTCACCCTGGAAGACGAGGCCGAGCTGCGCAGTGCCATGGAGCACGGCGGCATCATCCGCTGCAAGCAGCAGGATCTGATGAGCGACGAGATCAAGAATCACCTGGCCAACGACAAGCTGGTGACCAAGCTGGCCCTGAACTGGGGCGAGACCCTGAGCTTCGTGCTGGGGGACGATCTCTCCATCAAGCGCCTCAAGTTCAGTGAGGAGCTGCGCGAGCAGAACGACGACGTGACCAGCGAGGATCCCGCCGCCCGCCTGGATGCGGACTTCGCCCTGGTGACCGCCGAGCTGGCCCAGTTCATCCCGGCGCTGTTTGCCGCCCTGGGTGGTGAAGAGCAGTCCCTCTGAGTTGTCCCTTGCCCGTAAAAAAACCGCCTCGGCGGTTTTTTTTGATCCCGGGCGGCGGCGCCGACACGGTGAGAGCCAGTGCCTCAGAGCGCGCCGCGGGCCTGCAGCAGCCGGTGCAGCCGCTCGGCCAGGGCGCCATATCCCTGCGCGTTCAAGTGCACGGCGTCGGACTTGAGCCCGGGAGTGCGCAGCAACTCGCCGAGGCTGTCGTTGTCCAGCACCAGTCCGTACTGCTCTGCCAGCTCCCCGTAAAGGGGCGCACCGTCGGCAAACAGGGACTTGCGGGGCACGGCCACCAGCAGCACCTGGGCACCGCTGCCCTGTACCGCCTCTATCATGGCGGCGAGATTGGCCTTGAGCGCCCCTTCCCCGCTGCCGCGCAGTATGTCATTCCCCCCCTCCAGCAAGATGACCAGGGCGGGCCTGTGTTCGGCCAGCAAGCCGGACAGGCGGGCCCGCCCGGCCCGGCTCAACTCCCCCGACACCCCGCCATTGATGACGGGGTGACCGCTCAGGCTCGCCAACACGCTGGGATAGCTCTGGGCCGGATTGACCCCGCGCCCCTCGGTCAGGCTGTCTCCAAATGCCAATATGGTTTCCCCCGCCGCCAGGGGTCTGAACCCTGGCTCCCCGCAGGCGGCCAGCAGCAGGCATAGCAGCCCCGTCACGCAACGCCTCACCAGACTCTCCTTGTGCATCCTGGGCCCCTCCTTGATATTTTTGTAACCACATGAGTATAAAGACAATCTTTCAATCAGGCTCCAACTGTGCCACATTTCGACGGGTGAACAAGAAACCGACAAGGAGCCTGTCATGTCCCTCAAACCCCTCGCCCTGCTGGTCGCCTTCGGCCTGCTCACCGGCTGCGCCCCCCAGAGTGCTTTTCATTATGTCCCCCCTTCCCAGACCCTGATCGCCCCGGAGGCGGCCAGCGGCTGGACCGACAAGCCGGGCTGGCAGGGGCGCGACTTCATGGTGGCCGCGGCCAACCCGCTGGCGGTGGATGCGGGCTACCAGATCGTCAAGGCGGGAGGCAGCGCCGTCGATGCGGCCATCGCCGTCCAACTGGTACTGACCCTGGTGGAGCCGCAATCCTCCGGGATCGGCGGCGGCTCCCTCATGCTGGTATGGGATGGCAAGCAGGTGGCGGCCGTGGATGGCCGGGAGACGGCACCGGCAGCGGCCACGGATCAGCTGTTCATGAAGGACGGCAAACCGATGGCGTTCTACGACGGCGTGGTGGGCGGCCGCTCGGTCGGCGCCCCCGGCACGGTGCGCGCCCTGGCCCTGGCTCACGAGCGCTATGGCAAGCTGCCCTGGGCCAGCCTGTTCGAACCCGCCATCACCCTGGCAGAGCAGGGCTTTGTGATAAGCCCTCGCCTGGCCACCCTGCTCGCCAAGGATCCCTATCTGGCCAAAGACCCCGAGGCCAGGGCCTACTTCTATCAGGCGGACGGCAGCCCCAAGACGGCGGGCACCCGCCTCACCAACCCGGCACTGGCCGGGGTACTCAGGACGCTGGCACGGGACGGTGCCGATGCCTTCTATCGAGGGCCCATTGCCGAGGCCATGGTGGCCAAGGTGCACGCCCATCCCACCAATCCGGGGGTGCTGAGCGCAGCGGATCTCGCCAGCTACAGCGCCAAGCTGCGGGACGGTCTCTGCTTTGACTATCGCCAGAGCGAGGTGTGCGGCTTCCCGACCCCCTCCTCCGGCACCCTGGCCCTCGGCCAGATCTTCGGCATGCTGGAGAGCCGCGACATGGCGGCCCTCAGGCCGGTACAGGGGGCGGACGGACGGCTGGCGGCGTCGAGCGATGCCATCCACCTTTACAGCGAGGCGGCGCGGCTCGCCTTCGCCGACCGCAACCAGTACGTGGCCGACGGCGACTTCGTCTCGGTGCCGGTGCGCGGCATGCTGGACAAGGGCTATCTCGCCGAGCGGGGTCGCCTCATCGGGGAGACATCCATGGGCGTCGCCCAACCGGGCACCCCGCCACGAGCACTGGCCCGTGGCCAGGATGCCACCCCCGAGCTGCCCTCCACCAGCCACGTCTCCATCGTGGATGGAGACGGCATGGCGGTCTCCATGACCAGCTCCATCGAGGACGGCTTCGGCTCCCGGCTGATGGTCAACGGCTACCTGCTCAACAACCAGCTCACCGATTTCTCCTTCACCTCGGTGGATGCCGCCGGTCTGCCGGTGGCCAACCGGGTGGAGCCGGGCAAGCGCCCGCGCTCCTCCATGTCGCCCCTGCTGGTGTTCGACAAGCAGAGCAAGCAGTTGGAGATGAGCTTGGGCTCCCCGGGTGGCTCGGCCATCATCAACTACGTGGGCAAGACGCTGCTTGGCACCCAGGACTGGGGCTTGAACCTGCAGCAGGCCATCAACCTGCCGAACTTTGGCAGCCGCAACGGCCCCACCGAGCTGGAGCAGGGGCGCACGCCCGAGGCCGTGGTTCAGGGGCTCAAGGCCAGAGGGCACGAGGTCCTGCTTAACGAGCAGACCTCCGGGCTGCAGGGCGTCCAGCGCCATGCCGGCGGCTGGCTGGGGGCCGCAGACCCCAGACGTGAGGGGGTCGCCAGGGGAGAGTGATGCCCCTTCAGCACCCTCGTTCACCATGGAGGAGGCCAGCCTCCTCCATGCCGTGTGCTCATAGGTGTTCTCCCTTGCCTCCCAATATCATCATCGATTGATTATTCCTGCCAATTTTTCTTTAACTGCACACTCTTTTCACCCAATCGCGATGCATTAAAGATGCTTTTCATCAAAACCAACGCAAAAACTGGAACAGTGTTGCTCATGGCATATAAATGCATTACTTTTCAATAGAAACGGCATCTGTTGCCCTCAAGATTTCCCCTTGATACGGCCAACTTCTGTCTCTTTCGCCCCCTGCTCATTGACAGCTGCCCTCTTCGCCTTCGGGTGATCTGGTAGCCCCTGACTGCCATTAGCGAGGTGACGACATGGACCACTCACTCCCCCTTATCACCACCCTGGTAGGCGGCCTCGTGCTGGCCTACCTCTTCGGCATGCTGGCAAGCCGCCTGCGCATCTCCCCCATGGTGGGCTACCTCGCGGCCGGCGTGGTATGCGGCCCCTTTACGCCGGGCTATGTCGCCGACCTGCGGCTCGCCCCCGAGCTGGCCGAAATCGGCGTCATCCTGCTGATGTTTGGTGTCGGCCTGCATTTTTCCGTGAAAGACCTGCTGTCGGTGAAACACATCGCCATCCCGGGAGCCATCGTCCAGATAACCCTTGCGACCCTGCTCGGCCTTGGCCTCTCCCAACTGCTCGACTGGACCGTAACCGCCGGCCTGGTGTTTGGCCTGGCCCTCTCCACCGCCAGTACCGTGGTGCTGCTGCGCGCCCTGGAGAGCCGCGGCCAGCTCGACACCAACGAGGGACGCATCGCCATCGGCTGGCTCATCGTGGAGGATCTGGTGATGGTGCTGGCCCTGGTACTGCTCCCCATCCTCGCCAACCTGCAGCAGGGGGGCGAGGCACTGACCCCGGCCCAGGTGATGGCGGATATCGGCCTGACCCTGGCCAAGGTGGCTGCCTTCATCGCCCTGATGGTCATCGGAGGGCGACGCATCATCCCCTGGCTGCTGGCCCGCACCGCCGCCACCGGCTCCCGCGAGCTGTTCACCCTGGCCGTCCTCTCCTGTTCCCTGGGCATCGCTTTTGGCGCCGTCAAGCTGTTTGGCGTCTCCTTTGCCCTCGGCGCCTTCTTCGCCGGCGTCGTGATGAACAGCTCACATCTGAGCCACAAGGCGGCCAACGACACCCTGCCCCTGCAGGACGCCTTCGCCGTGCTCTTCTTCGTCTCCGTGGGCATGCTGTTCGACCCCGTCATCCTGCTGCGCGAGCCCCTGGCCGTGCTGGCCACCCTGTTCGTCATCGTGATCGGCAAATCCGTGGCCGCCTTCGCCATCGTGCGGCTCTTTGGCCACAGCCAGCGCACGGCGCTGACCATCTCCGCCAGCCTGGCACAGGTGGGGGAGTTCTCCTTCATCCTGATGGGTCTCGGAGTCATGCTCGAGCTGGTCCCCGGAGTCGCCCGTGATCTGGTGCTGGTCGGCGCCTGTTTCTCCATCGTGCTCAATCCGCTGGTCTTCAACCAGGTGGAGCGCTGGCTGAGGCGCCATCCCGATCCACGCACCGATGGGTCACCTCACCTCTGCCCCTTGCAGGGCCATGTGGTGGTAGTGGGCGCCGACGAGATAGGTCAGCACCTCATCCGGCAGTTGCATGAACAAGGCAGGGAGATGGTGGTGATCGACACCGACGAGCGACTGCTGGCCCCCTGGCGCGCCATGGGGATCACCTGTCTGGCGGGCCATCCCATCCAGCAGGATCTGCTGACGGCGGCGCTGCCCAACGCCAGCTGGCTGCTGATCACCCTGGATGACAGCCTGCTGGCCGGTGAGATAGCCATCAGGGCGCAGGAATACGGCGCCCTGATGCGCATCGCCGCCTGTGCCCACCAGCACGAGGAGGTGCATCATCTGCGCGTGCGCGGCGTGCATCAGGTGGTCAAGAGCGAGGAGGAGGCTGCGCGGCGACTCTGTCACCTCGCCATGGAGATGGCCTGAAGCTCATCGGAAGTCACGAGTCCCGGCGACGGGACCAGACAAGAAGCCCGGGCCTGCTGCCCGGGCTTTTTGCATGACGGGGCGATACGGCCGTCCCCTCACAGCAGATCGTGCTTGTCCAGCAGGCGATAGAGGGTGGCCCGGGAGATATCGAGCGTGCGGGCCACCTCCTCGAGCTGATCGGGGAAGCGGGCCAACGTCCGTTGCAAGGCCTGACGCTCCGCCGCTTCGCGCACCGCCTTGAGCGAGCCGTCGAGCAGCAGGCTGTCCATGTTGGTCAGCTCCATGTCATCGGCTTCGATGAAGGGGCCGCTGCACATGACCGCCGCCCGCTGCACCCGGTTGCGCAGCTCCCTCACATTCCCCGGCCAGCCATAGGACTGCATGGCCTGGCGTGCCTTGCGGGTGAAGCTGAGCACCCGCCCGCCCCGCACTTCCGCCAGAATGTCATCGGCAAGGAGCTGGATGTCTTCCGCCCGCTCGCACAAGGCCGGGGTACGCAGGCGCACCACGTTGAGCCGGTAGTAGAGATCCATGCGAAAGCCGCCGCTGGCCACCGCCTGCTCCACATCGATATTGGTGGCCGCGATGATCCGCACATCCACACGACGCGACAGGTGGCTGCCCACCGCCTCTATGCACTGCTCCTGCAAGAAGCGCAGCAGGGTTGCCTGATCCTCCAGCGGCAGCTCCCCTATCTCGTCGAGAAACAGGGTTCCGCCATCGGCGGCCTCTATCTTGCCTATCTTGTGGTGCTGTGCCCCGGTGAAGGCCCCCTTGACGTGGCCGAACAGCTCGGACTGGATGAGCTGATGGGGCATGGCCCCGCAATTGACCGCCACGAAGGGGCTCTCCTCCCCGAACGTGCTGTAGTGCAGCTCCCGGGCCACCAGCTCCTTGCCCGTGCCGCTCGGTCCCGTCACCAGTACGGGCAGGCGGCAATGCTGCAACCGCACGATCTGGTCGCGCAACTGGCGGATGGGGGCGCTCTCCCCCTGGATGAAACGCAGCTGGGGTTGCAGTCGGGGGCGGTGTCGCCGGATGAGGCGCGCCATCCCCAGGGCATGTCCCAGGCTGTGGGAGAGCCTGTCTCTGTCCAGGGGAAAGGTGTGAAAATCATGAAAACAGGCTGCCAGCAAATTGCGAAGGGCTTCGCTGGCGAGACAGTCCCGCTGGATGAGGCCGATCCACAAGGCGCCGGAGTGCTGCGCAATCAGGTTGTAGAGGGCTTCGTGCTGCTGATGCTCGATCACCACCAGCACCAGGGGATAGTCCTTTTCCTGCAGTTTTTTCTCTGCCACCACCAGGGAGCTTGCCTGCTCCACCTGCCACTCGCCTTGTTCCAGCAGGCTTTCCAGTACGGCACATGAATTGATGAGCAACAATGCCGTTTCTGTCATAGGGACAACTCCTTGTTATCACCACTGCACGAGGGAGTCTGACGCTGACGACTTATCCAGATAACTCCCTTTATCATCAAATGGCGCCGTTTAATATGGCCAGACGATGATAACTATAAACCATCCCGCCTTTAGACTGATGGCACCACAATATTGAGACGGCAAAAATATCGGTGAGAAAAAATAAATCCTTTGATAAATAAGCGCTTACTTGGCGACATAATATGTCGCTCTCAACATTGAGACATAAAAACAATCATATCAAATAAAAAACAGTTAAAAATCAGAGCATTGCCAATTGGCATGGTCGTTGCTCTCTCCAATAAGCCCTCCTGGCAGATGGAGACAGAACATGAAGACATATATTGCATTGGCAACATTTCCTTTTCTGGCATTTGCCACCCCCTCATTGGCACAAAACCGGGTCGATCTCGGTGCTCAGGTATTGAGCAATATTCGTGGTTCCATGGGCGTCAATATGGTTGCCGGTAATAACAACCAGCAAGGCAATCTTGCCGCCATCGCCATTTCGGGTCCGGCCGTCATTCAATTTGGCCAGCTGAATCAATCCACCACCAATCTGAACGGCAGCCAGAGCGTCGCCATCCTGGGCTCGGCCCTGAGCCAGAACCGGGGACTGGTCGGCATCAATCAGGGGGCGGGTGAGGGCAACCAGCAACTGAACGCCTTCGCCCTGTCCCTCGATGACAGCGGCCTGGGTGTCGTGACCGACATCAATCTCAGCTCCAGCGTCGCGAAGACCCCAGGGGGAAAGCCCCCCGCCAACACCACTACCAGCATCTATCTGGATGACACCGCCCTCACGGGCAGCAAGGGGGTCATTCAGGTGAACCAAGTCACGGGACAGGGAAACCAGTCAGTCAACATGGTTTCCCTGCCCCTGGCTGGCGCAGTAACGGCATCCCCATGATGCCGCAGGGATAGGAAGCCAGGCCCGGGGGTATCAGCCGATGGGCATATCTTCCGCTGAAAGTTCAATGGAGAGACTCATTATGCGTGGACTTATTTATAGCTCATTAGCCGCCGCGGTCATCATGGCCATGTCGGGCACTGCATCCGCCGATTACCGCGGTGACAGAGATGAGACAGGGGCAACCTTGACCAAGAAGGTCAAGGCAGAAGTCGATGTGGAATACGAAGGCAGGGTCAATGTCGGCGGCTACATCAACGTCAACAAACTCGGCATGGCCGTCGTGGACAACCAGCAGTCCAGTTCCATGATAGGCACCGCCAATACAAGAACGGAGAACACGAGCAAGATCGACGGCTCGTTCAAGGGTGCATCCGGTAACATCGGCGCCAACGTCGCAGCCGGTGACTCCAACGTACAGGGCAACAGCGCTTCCCTGGCCGCCTATGACGAGGTCGATGCCGAGTTCATCATGGGTCGTGGTCAACAACAACATGGCGCCCCTGGCGGATCGTCGGATGCCGAGGTCTTCTCCACCCAAAGCGCCAGCAACAACTGGACGACCAATCACGGCCATCAGAACAAGGCCGGTGTGGGCGATGGGGCCTTCAAGGATGCCGCAGGCAACATCGGGGTCAACGTGACCTCGGGCTCGGGTAACGTCCAGGCCAACAACATGGCAGCCTCCGTGTCCACCGGCAACATGGCCGTGGCCACCGTGGCCAACAGCCAGAGCGTCTCCAAGAACATGACCGAAAACCAAAGCCTGAGCGCAACCAAGACGGTTGACAAGGCAGGTGTGTTCCTCGGTCTCAAGGCTTGGGGCGATTACGAGGGGGGCGGTACCGGTCATGATGTCAAGAAAGGACATGGCCACGACAATGACAACGACAGGTACGGCAACAACAACCCGAAAGATGATGGCAAGTTCGAGTTCAAGGAAGAGGGTGACATCAAGCTCAGTGGGTACGCCGTCGGGTATATTCCCGTGGTCAACACCTACACCAGCCGCGAAACCTTCAACCGGGCAACCATCGATGGCGGCGCCTTCAACGGTGCCGTGGGCAACATCGGGGTGAACGTCTCCTCGGGGACCAACAACCTGCAAGCGAACAATCTCTCGCTGGCCGCAGGGTTTGCCAAGTAAGTCGATGCGAGGGGGCCCAATGCCCCCTTTTTCCCTGACACTGGAGGTCTGAATGCGCTGGCTGTTGCTGTTGCTGTGCTGTCCTGCCGTTTGGGCAGGCTCGGTGCCACTGGGGGAGCATCTCCCGGCGCTGGGGGATCTCAACAAACCGGTACAGAGCATTCTGGAGCGCCGGTACGCCAACATCGAGCGCCAACATACGGATTTCAGTTGCGGGGCCGCCGCCGTCGCCACCATCTTGCGCTACGCCTACGGCCATGCAACCAATGAACGCTGGGTCATGGATGGCATGCTTGCCATGGCAGACCCGGAGCAGGTCAAGCACTACGGCTTCTCCATGCTCGACATGAAGCAGTACCTGCAAATGCTCGGCATGCGGGTCAGAGGGTATCGACTGGGCGATGAAAAACTGCGCCAGGTGAGGGTGCCCACCATCGTCCTGCTCAACATTCGCGGCTATCAGCACTTTGCCGTGCTGCGGGCCATCGATCGCCATGATCGCGTCTATCTGGCAGACCCGGCCCTCGGCAACCGGGTGATCACGTTCAAGGAGTTCAAGGAGAGCTGGAACGGCATCCTCCTCGCCGTCATCGGCGCGGGCTATCGTCCCGATGCCCCCCTTGCCAACCCCTCTCCCCCGCTCTCTGTCAGAGGCAAGGATGGGCTCTTCGCCCCGGTCAATGAAACATCCCTGCTGGAATTCGGTTTTCAGCACAAAGAGCTAATGTGAGGTCATCATGAATACCCGACCCGCCCTATGCCTCCTCTGCAGCCTGGGTGGCATCGCCTCTCCGCTGCTGGCAGCACCGGACCCGCTGGCCCATCTGTCAGACCACTTTGCGCCCGAACTGGCGGACGGGGAGCTGGCCCACCTGCGCGGCCGCTATGTCAGCAGCCATGGCATCAGCTACTTCGGCATCGAGTTCATCTCGTCACTGACCACGGCCCAGGCCCAGCAGACGGCGGCCATGAACCTGGCGCTGAGCATTGTGCAAAACAAACCCAAGCTGGATGTGCGCGTCAAGGATGAGGTCAAGCCCGCGGCCACGCCCGCCAAGGAGGCCCAGGTGCAGGGGGCCGGGCTGGTACAGGTCGTTCAACTGGAGGGGAGTGGCAACAGCTCGGTCAACCAGGCCGGTATTGAACTGACCACCCCCACCATGACGGGACACCTGGTCCAGGCGGGCAGCTACGAGCACCAGGGCGATCTTGGCACCGCCACCTACCGGGTCTCGGGGAATTATGCCGGCTTGCAACTACACTCTTCCGACGGCCGGGTCCTGCTGGAGCAGAGCCTGCGCGGTACCGACTTCAGCCGGGGGCTGCTGCAGTTCAACAAGGTCAGGGGGGACGGTTTGCAGACGCTCAATCAGACCCGCATCTGGTTTTCGCGCTGAGAGCAGGTGAGTTCCCGGGGCTGAACTATAAGAAAGGATGATAAACAACAAGGACGTATCCCGATGAAACAGTCTCGCATGCTGTTGATTGCCCTCGCCCCCTTCGCCTGCTGGGGGGCCACGGCCGAGGAGGAGGCCCTGCAACAACAGCTGGATCTCCTGCGCCAGCAACTGATCCAGCAAAATCAGGCCCTTCATCAGCTCCAGGCCCGCCTGGAGGCCGTCAAGGCCGCCGGTGCCACGACGGCAACCGCCGGGGTCGGAGCCGGAGCCGCCGTCGCCTCCACCCAGCAGGACGCCTCACGGCGCACGCCGGAAGTCGGCCGCAGCACCGAAGACCTGATGATCGAACAGCACAATGTGTTCGACCGCGCCCTGACCGTCGATGTGGGCCTCTCCTACCAGCACTACAACCGCAAGGATCTCGCCCTGCGCGGCTTCCTCGCCCTGGACGCCATCTTCCTTGGCGAAATCAACCTGGATCGGGTGCGCTCCGATCAGTGGACGGCGGATGTCATCACCCGCTACACCCTCAACGATCGCTGGCAACTGGAGCTGGCCCTCCCCTACATGTTCCGCAACACCAACTACCAGAGCACCGGCAAGGAGAACTCCAGCCGCGACTTTGAGGAGCAGAGCGTCAGCGATGGCGGTCTGGGGGATCTCAGCCTCGCCATCTACTACAGGGTCATGGCCGAGAGCGAGGATTGGCCGGATCTGGTGTGGAACTTCCGGGCCAAGGCGCCGACCGGCAAGGATCCTTACGGCATCGAGATCAACACCTCGGAATCGGGCAACCTGGTGACCCCCAAGGAGCTCGCCACCGGCAACGGGCTCTGGCAGCTCTCCACCGGCTTCTCCCTGGTCAAGACCATGGATCCCGCCATCCTGTTTGCCAGCCTCAACTATGGTCACAGCCTCAAGCAGGACTTTGACGATATCTCCTACCAGCCCGGCAACCAGCCCGGCAGCATCCAGCTGGGAGACTGGTATGAATATGGCCTGGGGGTCGCATTCGCTCTCAACGAACGCTTCAGCCTCTCCTTCAACATCAACCAGCGCGTCACCATGGAGTCCGAGCAGGGGTCCGAAGGCTTTGCCATGGAGAAGGTCACCGGCTCCGATGCCAACGCCGCCAGCTTTGGCATGGGGTCGACCTGGGCCATCACCGACAACCTCTCCATGGCGGTCAACTGGTCTGCCGGGCTCACCACGGATGCACCGGACTACACCATCGGGATCCGCTTCCCCTACCGCTTCTAGCCCCGTGCCCGGGCAGGTTGACGACAAAAAACGAGGGAGGCATAACGCCTCCCTCTTCTTGTTGACGCCAGCCTGCCTGGCGGGCCATCGGTGACATCACACCCCCAGGCGATCGCGCAGGGTGTACCAGGCGGCGCCGGCGGCGGTGAAGGGGATGCGCAGCAGGCGGCCACCCGGGAAGGGGTAGTGCGGCAGCCTGGCGAACGCATCGAAGCGCTCCGCCTGACCGCTCAGCACCTCGGAGAGCAGCTTGCCCGCCAGATGGGTACAGGTGACGCCGTGGCCGCTGTAGCCCTGCATGTAGTAGATGTTGTGACCGATGCGGCCAAACTGCGGCAGGCGCGACAGGGTGAGCAGGAAGTTGCCGGTCCAGGTGTACTCCACCTTGACGTTGGCCAGCTGCGGGAAAGTCTTGCGCATCTTGGGGATGATCAGCCGCTCGATGTCCGCCGGATCCCGCGCGCCATAGACCACGCCGCCGCCATAGATGAGCCGGTGATCGCCGGAGGTGCGGTAGTAGTCGAGCAGGTAGTTGGAATCTTCCAGGCAGTAGTTCTGCGGCAGCAGGGCGCGGGCCCGCTCTTCCCCCAGTACCTCGGTGGCGATGACTTGCGTGCCGCACGGCATGCTCTTGCCGGCGAGCTCGGGCACCAGGTTGCCGAGGTAGGCGTTGCCGGCCACCACCACGAAGCGGGCCTTGACCGCCCCTTTGGCGGTGTTGACCAGAGCCGGTTGACCGGGAGTGATGCTGGTGACAGCGGACTGTTCGAAGATCTGCCCACCCTGCATACGAATGGCTTCGGCCTCCCCCAACGCCAGATTGAGGGGATGGATATGGCCGCCACTCTTGTCGAGCAGGGCGCCGACGTAGCGATCGCTTGCCACCACCTCGCGCACCCCGTCGGCATCGAGCAGCTCCAGCTTGTCGTTGCCCCACTTCTGCCAGCGCTCATATTGCGCCTTGAGTTCGTGAAGCTGCTTCTCGGTCTCGGCAGCAAAGACCCCGCCCTCCTGCAGATCGCACTGGATGTTGTAGCGTTTGATCCGCTCGCGGATGATCTGGCCCCCTTCAAACAGCATGGAACCGAGCAGCCTGGCCTGATCCGGCGGGCAATTCGCTTCTATGGTGTCGATGTCGCGGCTGTAGGAGTTGACGATCTGGCCGCCGTTGCGGCCGCTGGCGCCGAAACCGACCCGGGCCGCCTCCAGCACCACCACCTTGTAGCCCTTCTCCACCAGATGCAACGCACTGGAGAGGCCGGTATACCCCGCCCCGATGACACAGACATCGCACTCCAGTTGCTCGGTCAATGTCGGGTAGGGCGCGTGCTGATTGGCGCTGGCTGCGTAGTAACTCTTTACATGTTCGGTCATGATCCCTGTTTCCTTACCGGTTCGTTTCCAATATTCGCGCTGTTCAATCTCAAAAGCTGGCGGGGGTGTGGGCGCTGACGATGCGACAGACCTGCCCCGACGGGTTGCTGAAGCTGTGGGGCTCGCCGGTATCGATCACATAGCTGTCCCCGGCGCTGAGCTGATAGGTCTGCCCCGCCAGACTCAGCACGACCGAGCCCTCCAGCACGGTGCCCACCTCCTCACCCAGATGCTTGACCTGTCCCCCGGTGTCCGTGCCGGGGGCATAGGTCTCCAGCATGAAGCCGAGCTGACGACGATTGTTGCCGTTGTGCACCAGCTTCATGGAGACCCCCTGGCTGCCCAGCTCGATGAGTTGATCGGCCTTGATCACCACGCTCGGCGCCCGCGCCTCCTCTTCGGCGAAGAAGCGGGAGAGCGGCAGCTCGTAGACGCAGAGCAATTTTTGCAGCGAGGCGACCGAGGGGCTCACCTTGTTCTGCTCTATCATGCAGATGGCACCGTGGGTCAGGCCGCTCAACTCGGCGGCCCGGCGCTGGGAGAGCCCGAGACTACGGCGAAGGAGGGCGAGCCGCTCTCCCATGGTTTTATCCATCCCTTTGTCAGACAAGGGGTTATCCGTCATGGTCTGCCACTGGACCTCGCCTTGTGGTTGCTGCATCCCCACCTCCTTGTATGGCCATTCGAATACCTTGTGACGACTGGTTAAAATAATACGTCAACCTCGGCCCTCTGTTCGTTATCCTGCACAGCCGAGAGCGTTCATTATTTTGCACACCCCACACGATGAGGAACGCAAGAATCGTCCTGACAGCCCCATTTCTAGCATGCAGCGTACCGTTCACTCAAATATATTTAACACTTGAAAAACATTTCGGCTCACTTTATGGTCGTTACGTGCTTATTATTCTATACGGTGGCACCACGGGATGAGTTGGCCACCCAGACCCACAATCGAGGCTTCCTATCTATGTCAGCATCACAACCCGCACTCTCCCTGATCAAATCCCTTGCCTATATGGATGGCCGCTGGTGCGAGGCCCGGGGCGGACGCCGGTTCGAGGTCCTGAACCCGGCGACCGGCCAGCTCATCACCCAGGTACCCGACATGGACGAGGCGGATACCCGGCTCGCCATCGAGGCGGCTCACCGGGCCCAGCCCGCCTGGGCGGCCCTCACCGCCAAGGAGCGCAGCAACAAGCTTTACGCCTGGTTCGAGCTCATCATGGCCAACCAGGATGAACTGGCCCGCATCATGACCTGCGAGCAGGGCAAGCCACTGGCCGAGGCCAAAGGGGAAGTGGCGTACGGCGCCAGCTTCATCCAGTGGTTCGCGGAAGAGGGCAAGCGCGCCTATGGCCGCACCATCCCGGGTTTCAGCGGTGACAGGCGTCTGGCCACCATCAAGCAGCCGGTTGGGGTCGTGGCCGCCATCACCCCCTGGAACTTCCCCATCGCCATGATCACCCGCAAGGCCGGCCCGGCGCTGGCCGCCGGTTGCACCATCGTCATCAAGCCCGCCGCCGAGACGCCCCTGTGCGCGCTGGCGCTCGCAGCCCTGGCCGAGCAGGCGGGCATCCCCGCCGGGGTCATCAACATCGTCACCTCCCATCAGGCGGCCGCCGTGGGCAACGAGCTGTGCAGCAACAAGACGGTGCGCAAGCTCTCCTTCACCGGCTCCACCCGCATCGGCAAGCTCTTGATGCGCCAGTGCGCCGACACCATGAAGCGGCTCTCTCTGGAACTCGGCGGCAACGCCCCCTTCATCGTGTTTGACGATGCGGATCTGGACGCCGCCGTGGCGGGGGCGCTCGCCTCCAAATACCGCAACGCCGGCCAGACCTGCGTCTGTGCCAACCGCATCCTGGTGCAGGCCAGTGTCCATGACGCCTTCGCCGAGAAGCTGGCCGCCGCGGTGCGCAGCTTCAAGGTGGGGGATGGCATGGGTGAGGGTACCCAGATTGGCCCCCTCATCAATGCCGCCGCCGCCGACAAGGTTGCCTCCCTGGTCAACCAGGCCGAGGCCGCCGGTGCCAGGGTCTTGGTGGGGGGGCAAGCCCATCCCGCCGGTCCGCTCTTCTACCACCCCACCATCCTGACCGGCGTGGCCCCGGACAACCCCATACTGCAGGAGGAGATCTTCGGCCCCGTGGCCCCGCTGGTGCGCTTCGAGACCGAGGCCGAGGCCATCGCCATCGCCAACGACACCCCCTACGGCCTCGCCGCCTACTTCTATGGCCGCGACATCGCCCGCGTCTGGCGGGTGGCCGAGCAGCTGGAATACGGCATGGTCGGCATCAACGAGGGGATCATCTCGACCGAATTGGCGCCCTTTGGCGGCATCAAGGAGTCGGGGCTCGGTCGGGAAGGGGCCAGCGAGGGCCTGGAAGAGTATCTGGAGACCAAGTATCTCTGCTTCGGCTCCATTGCTTAAATATTCATTTATTGTAAATATAAAATCTTAATTGACTGGGGTGTCTCGCGTCGTCCATCCCATGGCACCACCACAAGGAGAGGGTCAGCAGCCAGGCTGCCGGCCCATCACAGTGAATTGAGGGGCTTGCCCCAGAGGGAGAATAGAGATGAGTAACCAATCCTGGCAGGCCCGCCGTGAAGCGGCCGTGGTACAGGGCGTCGGCACCCTGCTGCCGGTCTTCATCGACCGGGCCCAGAACGCCGAGCTGTGGGACGTGGAGGGCAACCGCTACATCGACTTTGCCTCCGGCATCGCCGTGCTCAACACCGGCCACAACCACCCCAAGGTGGTCGCCGCCGTGCGCGAACAGCTCGAGAAGTTCAGCCACACCTGCTTCCAGGTCACCCCCTATCCGGGCTATATCGAGCTGGCCGAGAAGCTCAACGCCCTGATGCCGGGCCCCACCCCCAAACGTACCCTGTTCCTCTCCACCGGCGCCGAGGCGGTGGAGAACGCCATCAAGATCGCCCGCGCCCACACCGGTCGCAGCGGCACCATCGCCTTCAAGGGGGGCTTTCACGGCCGCACCATGATGGGGATGGCGCTCACCGGCAAGGTGGTGCCCTACAAGACCGGCTTCGGCCCCTTCCCGGGAGAGGTCTATCACCTGCCCTTCCCGGCCGACTACCTGGGGGTGAGCGAGGCGGATGCCCTGGCGGCGCTGGATCTCTGCTTCAGCTCGGACATCGAACCGGCCCGGGTGGCCGCCATCATCATCGAGCCGGTGCAGGGGGAAGGGGGCTTCTATGTCGCCTCCCCGAGCTTCCTGCAAGCCCTGCGCAAGATCTGCGACCAGCACGGCATCCTGCTCATCTGCGACGAGATCCAGAGCGGTTTCTGTCGCACCGGCAAGACCTTCGCCATCGAATACAGCGGCGTCGAGCCGGACATCATGACGCTGGCGAAGAGCCTGGCGGGTGGTTTCCCCCTCTCCGCCGTGGTGGGCAAGGCGGCCATCATGAACGCCGCCAAGCCAGGTGGTCTCGGTGGCACCTATGCGGGCTCCCCCATCGCCTGCGCCGCCGCCCTGGCGGTGCTGACGGTGATCGAGGAGGAGCGGCTCAATCAGCAAGCCCTGGCCCAGGGCGAGCAGATCAAGGCGCGACTGCACCAGTTGGCGGAGCGGTTTGACTGCATCGGCGACATCCGCGGCCCCGGGGCCATGGTGGCCATGGAGCTGGTCAAGGGGCGCGATGCCAGTCAGCCAGCCCCGGACCTCACCAAGCGGCTGGTGGCCGAGGCGGGCAAGCGCGGCCTGGTGCTGCTGGCCTGCGGCGTACGCGGGAACGTGATCCGTTTCCTCGCCCCCCTGACCGCCCCGGCGGCCATCATCGATGAAGGGCTGCTCTTGCTCGAGCAATCCCTGGTGGCCTCATTGACCTGATCCGGAAGAAAGCGTTCGCCTATCAAGTGCAAAAAAATGCGTTTTTGTCCCCTTGATATGCTTGTCAAGGGGACAGCACGAATGCACAATGCGCCGCCGTATTCAAGGACCGTCCGCTCATCGCAGCCCGGTTCTTTTTTTGCGTCAAATAAATCCATAACGAGGCCGGAACAGACCGGAAATGATAACGAGATGGACAGCCATCTCACGACACCCGCTTCTTAGTGAGGAACACCATGGGGTATATCACCGCTTTCCTGCCGGCCCGCGCCGGTCTGCGCCAGCCGTCTGTGCTACACATTGGCGCCCCCAATGCCCAGGCTGACATCACCGTCACCCTGATCCCCTCGGCCCGGATGGAGAAGACAGCATGATGCATGCTCATCCCGCCGGTCTGAAAAAGAGCCTCAAGCTGTGGCACGTGGTCATCATGGGGCTGGCTTACCTGACCCCCATGGCCGTGTTTGACACCTTCGGCATCGTCACCGAGATCACCGAAGGCCATGTGCCGACCGCCTACCTGTTCGCCCTCATCGGCATGCTGTTTACCGCCATGAGCTACGGCCACCTGGTGCGCAAGTTCCCCTCGGCAGGATCTGCCTACACCTATGCCCAGAAGGTGTTCCACCCCTATGTGGGCTTCATGGTGGGCTGGGTCTCCCTGCTCGACTACATGTTCATGCCGATGATCAACATGCTGCTGGCCAAGATCTATCTGGAGGTGTTGCTGCCCGGGGTTGATCCCTGGATCTACATCCTGGGGCTGGCCGCCATCATGACCTTCCTGAACCTGCGCGGCATCAAGCTGGTGGCGAACTTCAACAGCCTGATCGTCATCATGCAGTTCAGCATCATCGCCGTCTTCATCGGTCTCATCGCCTGGGGCGTCCACCAGGGGGAAGGGCTCGGCACCGTCACCAGCAGCCGCCCCTTCTTCTCCGATCAGATGGCCCTGACGCCGTTGCTGACCGGCGCCTCCATCCTCTGCCTGTCGTTCCTGGGGTTTGACGCCATCAGCACCCTGTGCGAGGAGACCCCCAACGCGGATCGGGTGATCCCCCGCGCCATCCTGCTCACCGCCCTCATCGGTGGCGTGCTCTTCATCAGCGTCTCCTACTTCCTGCAGCTGTTCTTCCCGGACATCTCCCGCTTCCAGCAGCCGGATGCGGTGTTGCCGGAGATCGCCCTCTACGTGGGGGGCAAGCTGTTCCAGGCCGTCGTGCTGGTCTGCACCACGGTGGCGGTGCTGGCCTCCGGGCTCGCCTCCCACGCCGGCGTGTCGCGCCTGCTCTACGTGATGGGGCGGGATCGCGCCCTGCCGAGCCGCTTCTTCGGCTACATCCACCCGACCTGGCAGACCCCGGCCCTGAACGTGCTGCTGGTGGGGGCCTTGGCCCTCTCCGCCGTGTCATTCGATCTGGAGATGGCGCTGGCGCTCATCAACTTTGGTGCCCTGGTGGCCTTTACCTTCGTCAACCTGGCGGTGATTGCCCACTTCTATGTCAGGCTCGGTCACAACAAGACCCTGCGGGAGCACCTGGTGTTCCTGGTACTCCCCCTGTGCGGAGCCGCCAGCATCGGCGTGCTCTGGCTCAATCTGGAGCCGGCCTCCTTCGAGCTGGGACTGATCTGGGCCGCCCTCGGCGCCATCTACCTGCTGCTACGCCTGACCGTCTTCCGGGTCCAGCTGCGCCGCCCCGAGGGTGACGCCTCCTGACACCTCTCCCCCGAGCCCGCCCCGTGCGGGCTCTGTCTTGATGTCGCCCCCCTTTTCCAGCCCTGCGGGCCCCGATGACAAACTTGTCATCGAGGCCCGCAGGGCGCGGCCGACATGACCCCTTACCCGGGCAACAAAATCCCCGTTGGGGGCCTTTTTAGCTTGTCTCCCTCCCCCCCTGAGGGCACAATATCGCGCCCCTTGAGAGCCGATGTTTTTACAGCATCGGTTCTTTGCTTTTGTGGGGCAAACCACCATTCACCAAGAGGCCGGACCTTGTGCCGGAATTGATACCGAGATTGCCAAACAATCTCCCGACGTTGTGAGGAAAAACATGGGGCATTTCACTGCTTTTCTGCCGGTCCCCGCCGGCGTACGCCATCCCTCTGTGCAACAGAGTGGCGTCCCCTGTGTCCAGCGACGCGCTGCCGCGTCCCTGAGCCCGACCCATTTCGCCCATGGGGCCCGTGCAGAGGAGAAAGCGTGATGGCCGGTGCCAAGCTGCTCAAGACGCTCACCCTGTTCCAGGTGGTGGTGATGGGTCTGGCCTACCTCACCCCCATGGCGGTATTCGATACCTTCGCCATCGTCGGCGACATCACCGACGGCCGCGTCGCCACCGCCTACCTGCTGGCCCTTGGCGGCATCCTGCTGACCGCCTTCAGC
Organism: Aeromonas sp. S2(2024); assembly: GCF_041402505.1. Classification (NCBI taxonomy): domain Bacteria; kingdom Pseudomonadati; phylum Pseudomonadota; class Gammaproteobacteria; order Aeromonadales; family Aeromonadaceae; genus Aeromonas; species Aeromonas sp. S2(2024). The sequence continues at coordinate 226,935 of NZ_JBGLRL010000001.1, read as the reverse complement.
TACGGCCATCTGGTGCGCCGCTTCCCCTCGGCGGGGTCGGCCTACACCTATGCCCAGAAGGTGTTCCACCCCTATGTGGGTTTCATGGTGGGCTGGTCCTCCCTGCTCGACTACATGTTCATGCCGATGATCAACATCCTCCTGGCCAAGATCTACCTGACCGCCATGTTCCCCGGCGTCGATCCCTGGATCTTCATCTTCGGCCTGGTGACCGTGATGACCTTCCTGAACCTGCGTGGCATCAAGCTGGTGGCGAACCTCAACGGCTTCATCGTGTTCATCCAGATCGCCATCATCCTCACCTTCCTCGGCCTCATCGCCTGGGGCCTGAGTCACGGTGAAGGGGCCGGCACCCTGATGAGCAGCCGGCCATTCCACGTGGAGTCCGCCAGCATGCTGCCGCTGTTCACCGGCGCCACCATCCTCTGCTTCTCCTTCCTCGGCTTCGACGGCCTGAGTTCGCTCTCCGAGGAGACCCCGAACGCCGGCAAGGTGATCCCCCGCGCCATCGTGCTGACGGCCCTGATCGGCGGCATCATCTTCGTCACCGTCTCCTACAGCCTGCAGCTGTTCTTCCCGGATCTGGCTCGCTTCAAGGAGCCGGACGCCGTGCTGCCGGAGATAGCCCTCTACGTCGGCGGCACCCTGTTCCAGAGCGTGGTACTGGTGTGCACCACCGCGGCCGTGCTCGCCTCCGGCATGGCGGCCCACGCCGGCGTGTCGCGCATCCTCTATGTGATGGGGCGCGATCGCATGATCCCGGAGCGGGTGTTCGGCTACATCCACCCCACCTGGCGCACCCCGGCCATCAACGTGCTGCTGGTGGGGGCCCTGGCCCTCTCCGCCGTGTCGTTCGATCTGGACATGGCGCTGGCGCTGGTGAACTTCGGCGCCCTGGTGGCCTTCACCTTCGTCAACCTGTCGGTCATCGGCCAGTTCTGGGTACGTGAGAAGCGCAACAAGAGCCTCAAGGAGCACCTGCTGTTCCTGGTGCTGCCGCTGCTGGGCGCCGCCACCATAGGGGCGCTCTGGATCAACCTGGAGCAGAGTTCCCTGGAGCTCGGTCTCATCTGGGCGGGGATCGGGGTCACCTACCTCTTCCTGCGCCTGGCGGTGTTCCGCATTCCCTTCCGTCAGTACGAGGAAGCGGCCGACGGTCAGTAAGCACGGCCGGACGACAACCAAACAGAAGGGGAGCCATGGGCTCCCCTTCTTGCATGCAGACCTGTGGCGGGCTATCCCTCAGCCCTGGTTGATCACCGCAGTGGCGGCCGCCTTGACAGGATCCCTGGTCACGGCGTTGACATCCTTGCGGGTCTGATTGACCTTGTCTTGCGCCTGTTTCAGCTCGGCACTCTGCTTGCCAGGGTCGCATTGGTGTTCTGCTTTGCCTCTTTCAGACCCGCCGTCTTCTTGTCCAGCACGTCCGTGGTGTTCTTCTTCACCTCGGCCCTGGCCTTCTCCTTCTGCTGGCGCACCAGCTTGTCGGCATCGCAGTTGCCCTTGACCCCCAGGGTCGCATTCATCGCCTCGTTTCTGGCCGCCTTGTCGAGGTTGCACTCGGACTTGAACACGCTGGCCTGCGCACCAGCAGACAACAACCCCAGGGAGAGACACAAAACCCATGCACGCATCATCGCTTCCTCATTTTGAAGACAGGAAAGCGAGGCAGCATATAACCCAGGGATCCCAGTGCAAGACGGGAAGCCGGTTATGAGCCGGATGACGCCATATCGGCGTTTGCTCCGACACTTTTTGTCTGCGGCCCCCCCTGCCGCCCTGTCACCAAAACATCATAAAAGTGTCACGTTGTCATATTTCTGTCATGGAGCGCTGCTGTAATGCGCCCGTCCATTTCAACGCAGAACGACCCCAAGAGGCCATATGCACAGCACTGTATCTTCCGCACCCCAGCAGACCCGCCGTCCCGGCCCCCTGTTCAACTGGCTCGCGGTGATCACGCTGATCTACCTGATCCTGGTCGCCGTTGGTGCCGTCTCCCACGGCTTCAAGGGCTTCTCCGGCGGCGCCGAGGGCGCGGCCCAGATCTTCGCCTTCGCGAACAACCCCTTCGTCGCCCTGCTGCTCGGCATCCTGGCCACCGCCCTGGTGCAGTCCTCCAGCACGGTCACCTCGGTCATCGTCGGCCTGGTGGCGGGGGGCCTGCCCATGGAGATGGCCATCCCCATGGTGATGGGAGCCAACCTCGGCACCACCATCACCAACACCATCGTCTCCCTCGGTCACATCCGGGACAGAGAGGAGTTTCGCCGCGCCTTCGCCGCCGCCACCGTGCACGACTTCTTCAACCTGCTGGCGGTCTTCATCTTCCTGCCGCTGGAGTTGATGTTCGGCCTGCTGCAGCAGAGCGCTGAGTGGGTCTCCGGCCTGCTGATGGGCTCCGCCGACATGTCGATGAAAGGCATGGACTTCATGAAGCCCATCATCTCGCCGGCACTGGATCTCATCGATGGAGCCGTCGCCTTCCTGCCGGGCAAGGGCGCCGCCATCGCCACCATCTGCATCGGCATCCTGCTGATCCTGGGTTGCGTCACCACCCTCGGCAAGGTACTGCAGCGGGTCATGGTGGGCCGCGCCAAGGAGCTGCTGCACAAGGCTCTGGGCCGAGGTCCCCTGACCGGTATCGCCTCCGGCACCCTGGTGACCGTCATGGTGCAGTCCTCCTCCACCACCACCAGCCTGATGATCCCCCTGGCCGGTGGCGGTGTGTTCAACACTCGTCAGCTCTACCCCTTCACCCTGGGGGCCAACATCGGCACCACCATTACCGCCCTGCTGGCCGCCACCGCCATCAGCGGTGCCGGTGCCCAGCTGGCACTGACCATCGCCCTGGTCCACGTGCTGTTCAACCTGTTTGCAGTGGTGCTCATCTACGGGGTCCCCTTCCTGCGCGAGCTGCCCATCAAGGCCGCCGAGACCCTGGCCCGGGTCGGCAGCGAGAACAAGCTGCTGGCGCTGGGTTACGTGGGCGGGCTCTTCTTCGCCCTGCCCGCCCTGATGATGGTGGCGGTGAAGTAATCCGCCCTCATGAGACGAGGGGGCAGATCCTGGCCCCTCGTCGTCTGTCTGCCCCGTCACATCCTCCTGCGTCCCGACTCGCCCTCCCTCCCCGACTGGGATAAGATGCCGCCTTCATTGCATTTAAGGAAAACCCGATGAAGTTCATTCTGATCGCCCTGCTGATCGCCGGCGCCGCCTACTACTTCTACTCCAGCAGCAATAACAAAAAACTGGCCGAAGAGAACGTGCGCAAGGGCGCCGAGTTCCTCGCCAGCAACAAGGAGAAACCGCTGGTGACCACCACGGCCTCCGGCCTGCAGTACGAAGTGCTGACCCCGGGCAGCGGCACGGTTCACCCCACCGCCACCAGCAAGGTGAAGGTACACTACGAGGGCAAGCTGCTGGACGGCACCGTGTTCGACAGCTCCGTCGCCCGCGGCGAGCCCATCGAGTTTGGCCTCAATCAGGTGATCAAGGGCTGGACCGAAGGGGTGCAGCTGATGGTGGAAGGGGAGAAGACCCGCTTCTATATCCCCGCCAATCTCGCCTATGGCGATAGGGCGGCCGGTAAAATCCCACCCGGCTCGGTGCTGATCTTCGACGTGGAGCTGCTGGGTATCCAGTAAGGTTTCTGGCTCGAGTACCAACAGACGAGCTCCCGTCGGGCATCCTGCAATACCCGGCACATGAAGAAAACAGAGCCAGCATGGCGATGCTGGCCCTGTTTTTTAGGGTCATCTCCCGCCTTCATCTATCAACTCATAGTGAACAGTGCTTATACATATAGCCACATTGTTAACTTCCTAGCCGAGGCAGATAATGACCCCATCGTCAGTGGCCCCTTGCCCTGACCCGGCCATGCGCTGCGTGCCGGCATCATTGATAGGAGTCTCGCTATGGCTATCGCCCCCGTCTGGTTCATCTCCCACGGCGCCCCGGATCTGGTCCTGCGGGATCAGCCTGCTACCCAATTTCTGGCGACATTGCGCCTTGGCGGCATCAAGGGACTGGTGGTGATCTCGGCTCACTGGTTCAGCCGAAGCGAGCTGCAGATCAACGTCGAGCCGAGCCCGGCATTGATGTACGACTTCTATGGCTTCCCCGAGCCCCTCTATCAGATCCGCTGGCCAGCGAGGAGCCCCCAGTGGCTGCAGGAGGCGGTGGGCGATCAGCTGCTGCTGGCCGGCCTGCCCGCCACCCCGGTGCATCGCGAGCTGGATCACGGGGTCTGGTCACCCCTCTCCCTGATGGATCCCCAAAGCGAGATCCCCCTGGTGCAGCTCTCCATCCCGGCCAACTTCACCCCGGCCCAGCTGTGGCAACTGGGGGAGGCGTTGCAGGGCCTGCGCGCACAGGGCATAGGCATCCTCGCCTCCGGCGCCATCACCCACAACCTGCGGGCACTCGGGCCGGACGACAGCCCGGTGCCGAGCTGGGCCCGCACCTTCGTCAGCTGGCTGGAGCAGACCATGGATGAGGGTGACAGGGCGGCGCTGGAAGATTATCGGGCCCGGGCTCCGGGCGCGGTGGAATCCCATCCCCACGACGATCACCTGCGTCCGTTGTTCGTGGCACTCGGGGCGGCGGGAAGCGACAGGCCAACCCGACTGCACCAGAGCTGGGACTATGGCAGCCTCTACATGGGTGCCTACCGGTTCGGCTGATCCCGGCACCGCCCAGAGCGGCAGATCCTGGGCACAGATGGCGGATCAGGCCGCCATTTTTGTGCCTTTCATGCCTGCCGTGTCCAAACAGGGGACTCGTTATAGCCATTTTCCGGTAGAATGACCGCCTTTGGGTGAAATGCGGCAAGGATGGCTGCCCCGTTCCTGGTGGCATGATGAATCTCTATCGATCACTGATCCTGCTCTGTCTGCTGATCATCCAGCCTGCGCTGGCGTTGACGCTGCACAGCCGTCACGACTCCGAGATAGCCCCTCCCCGCTGGTCCAAGGCCGAGCAAGACTGGCTGCGGCAAGCCAAGTTGCTGCGAGTCGGCCTCCTCGAGCAGGACTATCGCCCCTTCAGCATGATCGTCTCCCAGAGTCGATTCGAGGGGATCTCCGCCGATTACCTCGGCATCCTTGCCAAGATGCTGCACAAGCCACTGGCGCTGCACCCCTTCGCCGACAAGGAGAGCGCCCTCCTCGCCCTGCGCCGGGGAGAGATCGATCTGGTCAACCTCGGCAACCTGACCCTGGCGGACACGGAGGCCTCCGGGATCCGGCTCAGCAGGCCCTACTTCAGCAGCCCCCTCGTCTTCTCGGCCCCCAAGCCGCACCAGGGCTCCCTGCTGACACCGGGCCAGCGCGTCGCCACCGTAAAGGGCCAGGTAGACGCGCAGCGATTCAGGCTCTACTACCCCACTCTCACCCTGGTAACCCATCCCTCCAATGCGGAGGCTTTCGACGCCGTCTTCTTCGGCCGCCAGGAGATACTGCTCAGCGACGCCCACGCCATGCACTACCTCAACAGCGAGCGCTTCGACCACCTCAGACAACGTGGCGAGGCACCGCCCAGCCTGGCACCAGCCGACTTTCGCTTCGCGCTCTCCACCCGCTCCCCGGCGCTGCTCGGCCTCATCAACCACGGTCTGGACGCCATCGACGAGGGAACCCGCAATGCCATCTTCAGCCAGTGGAACGGGCCCATTCGTGACATGAATGACGGCGCGAGCGAGCGCTATGACGCCGTGGAGCTTGCCTGGATGCGCCAGTCGCCCCCCATCAGGGTGTGGCTGATGGACAACCTCTACCCCTATGGCGCCCAGGATCACGACGGCCAGCTCACCGGCATGACGGTCGACATGCTGGCCAAGGTGAGCAAGCGCACCGGCCTCTCCTTCGAGTTCATCCGCTTCGACTCCGACCGGCAGCGGGACGAGGCCATCCGCTCGGGGTGCCTCGATCTCATCGGTGCCATCTCCCGGCCCGTGGCCGAGCGCTATGGCCTGCGCCCCTCGGTCCCCTATGCCACGGACGACATCTACGTGATCCTCACCCATCAGGGCGAGGAGAGCATGGGCTCGCTGCAGGGTCTGGCGGGCAGGCGCGTGGGGATAACCCGCTACAACCCGCTCGCCGATGAGCTCGAGGGCAGCAGGCTCATCACCATGGAGAGCGCCGAGGAGGCAATGCAGGCCGTCGAGGGAGGCAGACTGGACGCCGCCATAGTCCCGCTCTATTTTGCCCGCCATGCTCTGGACAACGATCCGCAAACCCGGCTGCGCATCACCGGCCCCGCCGATGAGGAATCCATCCTGATGGGCTTTGCCAGCCTGCCCGGCAACGAGATGCTGATGGGGATCCTCGACAAGACCCTGCTCGCCATCCCGCCCAATGAGCTGGCCATGACGAGCTACGAGTGGCGCAACCGCAAACTGCCGAAGCCCGGCTTCATGGAGCGCCACGCCCACGCCTTCTACCTGTTGTTTGCGGTGCTCTTCGCCCTGGCACTGGTGCTGTTCTATCGCAACCTCATGCTCAAGCGGCTGGCCCGCGCCGAGCAGGCCTCCCGCCAGCAGTTGGAGGCCCAGGTGAGATTCATCCGGGCGCTGGGGGAGAGCCAGCCCCACCCCATAGTGGTGCGGGACAAGGGCGGCAAGGTATTGCTGTGCAACAGCAAATACCTGGCCCAGCTCGGTGCCCGTCCGGAAGACGTCATGGGGCACCCCTTCGCCCGGGGACTGGAAGGGCGGATCGACCCCCGGAGCATCGCCGCCCTGGAGCGGGACTTCGCCAAGGTGCTGCAGCAAGGCCAGCCCATCTTCGCCGATCGGATTTTCCAGCGCGAAGGGAGGCAGATCGACATCTATCACTGGATGGTGCCCTACTTCGATGCCGAGGGCGCCATCAGCGGGGTGATCGACGGCTGGATCGACATCACGGACCGCAAGCAGCTGGAAGAAGCCCTGCGCCAGGCGAAGCTGCAGGCCGACAGCGCCAGCCGGGCCAAGAGCGACTTCCTCGCCACCATGAGCCACGAGATCCGTACTCCCATGAACGCCATCCTCGGCATGCTGGAGCTGGCCACCGAGGATCCCGCCCTCAGTCGTCACAGCGCCGAGCTGCTGCGCATCGCCGCGGACTCGGCCCACGGTCTGCTGGATCTGCTGGGGGATACCCTGGATATCGCCAGCATAGAGGCGGGCCAGATGACTCTGACCCCGACCCCCTGCGAACTCACGCCGCTGCTGGAATCGGTCACCCGGGTATTCCGGGGCATGGCCGGGCAGAAAGGAGTGCGCTATCGCGTCGAGTTGCCCGACGCCCCCCTGCCGACCGTGATGATCGATGCCCTTCGGCTGCGCCAGATCCTTTTCAACCTGATCGGCAACGCCATCAAGTTCACGGAGCAGGGGGAGGTGAGCATCAGCGCCACCCTGGCGGGAGACTCCCTGCCCGGCCCCGTGCTGCACCTCGTCATCGCAGATACCGGGGTCGGCATTGCGACGGACAAGCTACCCCGGCTGTTCACCCCCTTCTACCGGGCGCACTCCCCCGAGCAGTACCTGGGCAGCGGCCTCGGTCTGAACATCGCCCGGATCCTGTGCCAGATGATGGGGGGAGAGATCGGGGTCAACAGCGAGCCGGGACGGGGGACCCGCCTCGAGATAAGGCTGCCCCTGACGCTGGCGGCGCCGGGTCTCCCGCTGGTGATGGCGACCCCCGTCGACCCTCCCCGGGAGCCTGGGCCCCGGCTGCGGATACTGGTGGTGGATGACAACCATGCCAACCAGATCCTGCTGCGCCAGCAGCTCAAGCTCCTGGGACACGACGTCAGCGTGCGCAGCAACGGGCTGGAGGCCCTGCGCGCCGTCGGCAGCCACCCCTTCGATCTCGTCATCACCGACTGCCAGATGCCGGTGATGGATGGTTTCGACCTGACGCGCAACCTGCGTGCCCGTGGCCATGAGCTGCCAGTCTGGGGCTTTACCGCCCACGCCTTGCCCCGGGAGCGGGAGCTCTGCCTGGCCGCCGGCATGAACGACTGCCTGTTCAAACCCATCGGTCTCGCCCGCCTGCGCGCGGCGCTGGCCGATCTGAACCGGGAAGCATGACGGGGCGGAACCAAAGAGAGTCGCGGGTTTGAACGGACGGGAAGGGTGGGAAGGGGGATCTCTTGAACGAGGAGGTCAACCCTGTGACAAGATCGCGAGGGCTGGCTCCTCAGCCATGCAGGCAAGACGCCCATGCCGGGTTGCCAGCCATAAAAAAAGACAGCCTTGGCTGTCTTTTTTCACTGTGGGCAAGGGATCAGTAGAAGATCCGCTCACCCCGTTCGCTCATCTTGAGCCACACCGGCTTGGTGCTGGTCTTGCTCCAGATCCGGTGCAGGTAGCTGTAGAAGCGGGCGCGATCGCGGCGAAACAGCATCACCGGGAAGGCGAGCAGACCCACCATCAATACGAAGATGCGGCGAAGGATTATCTGAGTCAGAGAGAAGGGATGAAACATGATTTAACGCCTCACTGGTAAGACCACTGAGCAAAGATTACTCCACAATCTGTAGGATTACTACACCAATAAGCCCGTTTTTTTATAAAAAAACCACCTAAAAACCAGAAAGTGAAAACGGGTTACATTATTTAACCAAAGAGCAACAAGACTGGCAAAAACCACTCCCTGGACAAGAGTTAGAACATGGGCAGGTAAATGGAGGGAGAAGGGAATGAAACTGGCAGAAATCGCGGTTCTGAGCGTGCTCGGTCTGCTCGCCTGGACACAGTGGCAGGAGTGGCAGCTCAATCGGAATGACGCCATCACGCTGGCGTACCAGGGAGTGCCTGTCGTCAGTCTGTGGCAATGCGGTCAACTGAAGCAGAAGATGGCCGATCTGACCGACCACGCCGCCGAATTGCAACTTCAGTACCGGGGACAATATCTCGACGACATAAGTCACTATCTGCAAAGAGAGTGGCGCCATCAGGGCTGCGAGCTGTTATTGGCCCAGCAAGGATATTGAACGCAAGGGGATATGCCGAAAGAGGTTCTTGGAATGAAACCTGGCATGGAACAAGGATGAAACCGAGGAAGAAGATGGAGGCACGTTCCGGAGTCGAACCGGACTAAACGGATTTGCAATCCGCTGCATAACCGCTTTGCTAACGCGCCATGCTGACAAGACTGATTGTCTTGAAAGTGATATCCATGATTGGTGCCATGGAAAATTGGAGCGGGAAACGAGACTCGAACTCGCGACCCCGACCTTGGCAAGGTCGTGCTCTACCAACTGAGCTATTCCCGCCTGACTGCATGATGTCAGTTACCCGACAACGAGGCGCATTATACGTACCCCGAGCTCGGGCACAACCCTTTTTTATGACTTTACGCGCTTTTTAGGCGCGTTTGCTCAGGCTTTAAACGCCTTGGTCAAAATTCCTGCCACTCCCTGTGACCCGACGAGCGAATTCAAGATAAAGCCATTGAAATAGTTAGTCTTTAATCAGAAACTCATGCCGCTTAGTAACTGGATTCTCAATTGAAATTCACACCATGAAATGGATCTTCAGGCCTCGTGGGCTCAGACCGCAGCTGATGCTGGCTTTCTTCATGTTGGGCCTGGTGCCCTTCCTGGTCGTCACCCTGTTTTTCCTCTATAGCCACGGCAAGGATCTCACCACCCAGACCTCCAACCATCTGGTGTCGGTGCGCAATATCAAGAAGAGCCAGCTGGAAGACTACTTCGGCAACCTCAAAGAGCAGATCATCAACTTCTCCCAGCAGGACTTTGCCGGCAACAGTATCGGTCGCTTCTACGGCTTTACCGGTGCCTTCGAAAAGCTCGGCACCACACCGCAGGAGGCCCGCGCCCGCGCCCAGGCCCGCTATGTGCCCGGCTCCTGGGACAAGCTGCAACAACCCGACAGCCAGGTGGAGATAGAGCCCTCCATCAGCGCCCTCATCCTCGCCGACGAGATGTATGGCCGGGTGCACCAGCGTTTTCACCGTGGCTATGCCGACATGGTGCGCAAGTCCAACTACAGCGACATCTTCCTGGTGGACCTCAACGGCGACGTTGTCTACTCGGTCACCAAGCACGCCAACTTCGCCACCAACCTGCTCTCCGGCCCCTACCAGTCGAGCGGCCTTGGCAACACCTTCGCCAAGATCAAGCGGCGCCTCGACGGCGGCCAGAAGCCCCAGCAGATCTTCGAATTCACCGACTTTGGCCGCAACGAACTGACCGGCCAGGTGGTCGCCTATCTGGCCGCCCCGGTGATGCAGTACGACTATGTGCGCGGTGTGGTGATCTTCGAGCTACTGCCGGACAAGCTCAACCAGATCATGGCGGAGCGGGAGGGGCTCGGCGAGACCGGCGAGACCATCCTCATCGGCCCTGACAAGCGGATGCGCGCCAACGCCTCGCTGGCTCCCGAATTCAGCGTCGAGAACAGCTTCAGCCCCGACTTCCGGCCACTGCAGACGCCGCTCGTCATCAAGGCCCTCTCCGGCGAGCAGGGGGTCGGTCCCTTCCTCTCCTATCACGATGACGAGGTGCTGGCTGCCTACACCCAGGTCAAGGTGTTCGACACCGAGTGGGCCTTCATCGCCGAGATCTCCACCCGCGAGGCCTATGCCCCGATCCGTCAGCTGGAAACCCTGGTGATCCTGCTGGGGGCCGGCTCCCTGCTGCTGCTGATCCTCTTCTCCCGCTGGCTCTCCCACTCCATCACGGCGCCGCTGCGCTCCCTCACCGCCGCCGCCGAGCAGGTGGCCGACGGCGCCCTGGAACACCCCATCACCATACCGCGCACCGATGACGACATCGACCGGCTGGCCCAGGCGTTTCGCCACATGCAGCGCTCGGTGAAAGACAAGATAGAACTCATCGAGCGCCAGACCCAGGAGCTGCAACAGCAGGTCAAGCTGACCCACAAGCAGAACCTCAGCCTGCAGCAGGCTGACAAGCTCAAAGACGAACTGCTGGCCAACACCTCCCATGAGCTGCGCACCCCCATCCACGGCATCAAGGGGATGGCCGAATCCATGCTCGCCAGCCAGCAGGACTTGACCGAGGGACAGCAGAAGCAGCTCGGCCTCATCATCAAGAGCGCCGACGGCCTGGCCCGGCTGGTGGACGATCTGCTCGACTACCACCAGATGCGTTACGGCCAGCTGGAGATCCACCCCCAGCCAGTCTCTTCCAAGGGGGTCATACGGCTGGTGCTGGATCTCTGCCAGCATCTGGTGCAAGCCAAGCCCCTCACCCTGGTGGACATCAGCCCGGCGGAGCTGCCGCCGGTGCTGGCGGACGAGCAGCGACTCGAACAGGTGCTCTACAACCTGGTGGGCAACGCCATCAAGTACACGCCTCAGGGCAAGGTGGTGTTGAGCGCCCTGGTGGAGGGAAACTTCCTGCGAATCAAGGTGACCGACACCGGCATAGGCATCGGCAAGGACCATCTGGAGCACATCTTCGAGCCACTGGTACAAATAAGCCCGGAGGTGAGCAAGCAGGGGGCCGGCCTCGGCCTCTCCATCACCCGCCAGCTGGTGCACCTGATGGGGGGCGAGCTGTTTGTGGAGAGCGAGCCGAGCGTCGGCTCCACCTTCGCCTTCACCCTGCCGCTCGCCAGCGGCAAGGCGGGCAGCCTGACGCTGGACAGCCGCCAGATTGAGCATCAGCTGGTGCGCCAGCAGCCGCTCATCCTGCCGGACTGGGAGAGCGATGACCTCCCCCCGCCCCCCGAGGATGCGCCCCTCATCCTGGTGGTGGATGACGAGCCAATCAACTTGCACATCTTGCGCCACCTGCTGCAGCCCTGCGGCTACCGCATCCTGCCGAGCAGCGACGGCCACGACGCGCTGGCCAAGCTGGCCCAGGAGCCGGTGGATCTCATCCTGCTGGATGTGATGATGCCGACGCTCTCCGGCTTCGACGTCTGTCGCCGCCTGCGAGAACAACATCCCAAGGACAAGCTGCCGGTGCTGCTGCTCACCGCCCTCAACCAGCCCAAGGACATCGAAGAGGGCTTCAACGCCGGGGCCAACGACTACCTGGTGAAACCCTTCTGCAAGGAGGAGCTGTTTGCCCGGGTCAGGGCCCTGCTGGAGGCCTGCGCCGGCCGCGCCTCCCTGGTGGAGAATCACCTGCTCAAGCAGGAGATAGAGCATCGCCTGCGCCTGCAGGCCCAACTGCATCAGGATCAGGAGCGGCTGCTGACGCTGCTCGGAGAAGGGGCCGATCCCATGGTCTTCATCGACGAGCAGGGGGGGGTGCTGTTTGCCTCCCGCGCCCTGGCCCGCCTGCTGGGCCAGGAGCCGGAAGCCATGGAAGGACAACCGCTGGACGAGTGGCTGGCGACCCCGCTGGCGAGCCAGTGGCCCGACATGGTGGCGCAACCGGAGCAGGATCTGAGCTTCCTGGTGGCGGGTCAGAAGGACGGGCTCAACGCCCGGGCCCTGCCCATCAGCCTGGGGGGCCAGCACGCCTTCGCCCTCACCCTCAGCACGGAGCAGCGTCAGGACGACAACCGGGTGATGGCGCTGGAGAACGCCCTCAAGAGCCTGTCACGCCAGGCCATCATCGAAGATGGCCAGTTGCTGGGGGAACTGAGCCGGCTGGGAGGGGAGTTCAGATCACTCGCGGACAACCTCATTCGCCAGCAGGATGACGAGCCCCTACGCCGGGCCCTGGTGGACACCATGCGCATCACCCTGGATACCTGGCAGCAGAGCACCGGCAAGGGCAAGATAGTGCTGGCGGAGAAGAGCAAGCTGTGGCGGGTCTACATGGACAGATCCAGCCCCCAGACCCGCACCCTCGACAAATACCTGAGCCTGGACACCCTGCCCAAGGCGCCGCGCTGGAAGACGGTGGTGGCCAGCGCCGAATACGTGCTCAAGCAGTGCCCCTTGAGCGAAGTGCAGCAGCAGAGCCTGCACCAGAGCACCCAGCTGCTGCGCCAGCTCGCCAGCCGCAAAGGCTGAGGTTCCGCTGCGATCTCGGGTGGCCTCTCTTCTGTTGACGAAATGAGCCTGAGACATCGAGCAGATGACATGCCAAAAACACCACACCCGCGAATGACGCGGGTGTGGTGTTTTAGAGGTTGTGCCATTGGGGCGAAGGGGCTGCTCCGGCGGTGCGACTCAGCAAGCGGCCCGGCGCGCATACAGCCTACCCCATATCAGCCAACGCTCACCTCCCCCCAAGGGTGCCGGTAGCCCAAGGCCCATGGGATCAGGCCTGTTCACTCAGGCCTATCCCCTGTCACCCGGCTTATGGCTTCAATTCTCTATTCACCTGGGCGAAGGATTTGGGCCAGGGATCCGCCTTCTGCAGGGCTGGCGACAACTGACGAATGGCTGCCTGCGCCTGGCTCAGGCCGACATAATCCCCTTTCAGCACCACATACCAGGGACTGCCATGGTAGTTGGTGCGATAGATCCACACCTGGTCGGCGAGCCGATTGACGCGCACGAACTGCGCTACGGCATCCAGACTGCTCGCTCCCATCAGCTGGATGCTGAGGTGGTTGATGTTCTTCTGGTGCAGGACGCTGGCGGGCGTCAGGTTGACCTTGCCGGACGCCTTGCCTTGCGGCTCGGGCACGGTGGCTGGTTTAGACAGCGATTTTGCTGCCGGCTTACGCACAGGCTCCGGGGCAGGCGTGGACACGGGATCGGGGATTGCGGCAGGCTCAACCGTAACCAAAGGCGCCGAGGGGGCAGGTATTGGCGGCTCAGGCTGCACGACGTCTTCGGCCACGATCGGCAGGGCGCCGCTGGCCGGCACATCCTGCATGGGGGTCAGCTTGCCGGCCGCACCGTCGACCAGCCGTTCGTTCGACTCGGGAGAAGAAGGCAGGAACCCGGTCTCAGACGGCGAGATCAACGTCGCTGCGGCGCCACTGACCTGACCCGGAGCGGCCTCCCCCACCTCGGGTTCGTCCTGCCGAGCCGTGGGGCTCACATAGCTCAATATCAGCAAGCAGAGGGCGCCGGCGGCCAGACCAATGGCTATCTGGCGAATGAGAGAAGAGGGATTGCACTTGCTCAGATGGCATTCGGTCATCATGTCCTCCAGGACGGCATGAGAATGGGGGCGCCGATGCGGCAGAAAGAGATCATGGACCGGCATCGGGGCCGGCAGCTCATACGGCAGGAAATTGATATCGTCCGTGAGAGCGAGCCCTGACCAGGGTGTCACCCCATGTCGCTGTCCCTCTGCGTCTCGGCGGGATGGAAGATGGACAGGCATGACCGGCTGGCAGCCACCTCTGGTTGCCATTCGCAGCTCCGCATCAACACCGGAGCACCATACCGGGGCAGCGCTGAACTTGGCCTGAATCCTTGGGCTATCCAGGGGCATTGGCCGCGTTCAGACGCTTGTTTCCTCTGGTATTTACCCCGTTTCGCCCTCGATGGTCGCTTTCCTGCGCCCCATTCCCCCGGGGGCGGGTCATCATGGTGCTTCCCGCTGTCGGCGCCATATGCAAAGGCATCTGGCTTCAGCTTCACAGTCTCAACGTGTCGATGAGGGCTCTCAAGGCGGGCGACACGTTGCGATGGGGGTAGTAGAGATACAGGCCCTCCAGCCGATGGCTGAACCGCTGTAACACCCGGATCAGGGTTCCGCGCGCCAGTTCATCGGTGACCAGCTCCTCCGGGACATAGGCCAACCCCAACCCCATTCTTGCTGCCGCCGCCTCCATGTAGCTGTCGGAGAAGACCCACTGCCCCTGCGGCCGATGCTTGACGAGTTTGCCCTCCTGCCACAGCTCCCACTGATAGAGGCTGCCATCGGCAAACTGGTAGGCAATGCAGGGGTGTAGCGCCAGATCGGCCGGCGTCTGCGGAAAGCCGTATTGCAGAAAATGATCCGGCGTGGCCACCATCACCATCTCCATATCCGGGGTGATGCGCACGGCAACCATCCCCTCGTCCACCTCGCCCCCCAGGCGCACGCCAGCATCGAAGCGCTCATCGATGATGTTCACGAAGCGGCTCTCACTGATGAGTTCCAGCCGGATATCAGGATAATGCTGCCTGAAGATGGCCAGCTTGGGCAGCAACACCTTGTCGATGGCGTGCTGGCTGGCATTGATCCTCACCGTGCCGGAAGGGGTGTCGCGAAAGTGAGCGAGGGTCGCCAGCCCCGCATCCAGGGACTGAAAGCTGCTCAGTGCCGTGCGGTACAGCTGTTCGCCAGCCTGGGTCAGTGACAGGCTGCGGGTGGTACGCACCAGCAGTTGCACCCCGAGCCGGGCTTCGAGATCCCGGATGGTGCGGCTGATCCCGGACTGGGCCAGCCCCAGCCTGGCAGCCGCCCGGGTAAAGCTGCCTTCCCGGGCGACCAGCATGAAGACGTGGAGATCGTTGTAATTCTCGCGGCTTGTCATCTTGTTCCACCCAGATTTTTTTCAGCCAGCCATGGTTTGTTCAACGCCCTTTGGACGCCCAGATTAAGAACCCATACACATTAATGTTATCAAAAAAACCGATCTAATCATCACCAATGGTTCTAACTAGAATGCAGCCCATGGTTCACAAAACCATCAAGCCACCCTCAGGACCACGCATCACACATCCGATCTCAAGGAGCGTTGCCATGAATGTCATTCCCAAGAAGCTGACCGCTATCGCGTCTGCCCTGCTGCTGGGCGCCGCATTGACCGGAGTCTCCACGATGAGCCATGCCCAAAACACCCATCCCACTGAACCTGTCTCCATGGTGACACTGTGGGACAAGACCTTCGCCCAGAGCGACAAGGTCGAGCATCGCAAGGTGAGCTTCAAGAACCGCTACGGCCTGACCCTGGTCGCCGACCTCTACCTGCCGAAGAACCGGGGAAACACCAGGCTGGCGGCCATTGCCGTGAGCGGCCCCTTTGGCGCGGTGAAGGAGCAGTCGAGCGGTCTCTATGCCCAGACCCTGGCCGAGCGCGGGTTCGTCACCCTGGCGTTTGACCCCTCCTACACCGGCGAAAGTGGCGGCCAACCGCGCGACGTGGCCTCCCCCGACATCAACACCGAAGACTTCAGTGCCGCCGTCGATTTTCTCGGCCTGCAACAAGAGGTCGACCGCAATCGTATCGGCCTGTTGGGCATCTGTGGCTGGGGTGGCATGGCCCTCAATGCCGCCGCTGCCGATACTCGCGTCAAAGCCGTGGCGACCAGCGTGATGTATGACATGAGTCGAGCCATGGGGCATGGCGTGGGCGATGGCAAGGATCGTTACACCACTGCCGATCGCCGCGCCATATTGAAACACCTGAACGAACAACGCTGGCAAGACGCAGAAAGTGGCTCTTTTGCCCATAGCAATCACGATCTCTATGTCGACCAGAAGGGTAACGTCACGGCAGCCAACCGGACCCTGCCAGAGGCACTGCCGGACAATCCACATCCAGTACTCAAGGAGTTCTTCGACTACTACCGAGTCCCGCGCGGTTTCCATGCGCGTTCGGTGAACTCCAATGGTGCCTGGACCACCACCATGCCGCTGTCGTTTATGAATATGCCGCTGCTTAGCTATGCCGGCGAGATCGACATTCCTACGCTTGTCGTCACCGGCGAGAATGCCCACTCGCGCTACTTTGCCGAAGATGCCTTCAAGGCGGTAGGCAGCCAGCAAAAAGAGCTGGTCGTGGTGCCGGGCGCCAACCATGTGGATCTCTACGATAACGAGGCAGGCAAGATCCCCTTTGGTCAGTTTGAGCAGTTCTTCAAGACCAACTTGCAGTAAAAACCAGTAACGCGGCGGGCCATCCCGCCGCGTCTTTCTCATCGGTGGCCACGCGAGATAGCAAGTCTGTGCAATGGCACCATGTCGGGGAAAAAATGATGACCAGAGGCATATTGACCTGCGCTATGGCCCTGTTGCTGGTGGCGACCAGCGCGGTCGCAGCCACAGACGAGGTCAGTCATAGCAGGAGAGAGACCATGAAAATCAGGATGACAATGGCCGGCCAGATCATCACGGCCAGCCTGGAAGAGAGTGACAGCGCCCGGGACTTTTTCGCCATGCTCCCCCTGACATTGCCGTTCGAAGACTATGCCGAGACCGAGAAGATTGCCTATCTGCCGGGCAAATTGACCACCCAGACGGCGCCAGAGGGGATAGACCCGCAAGTCGGAGACATCGCCTACTATGCCCCCTGGGGCAACCTGGCTATCTACTACAAGGACTTCGGTTACTCGAGCGGCCTCATCCGCCTGGGGCGCATTACATCGGGTCTGGATGCCTTGACCGCCCACCCCTCGGGCACTCTCACCATTGAAGCCGTCAAATGACTCAGCCCCCTTTCAATATCAGGTCGTGAAATGAAGACTCATCATGCCGCTGTCGAACCCCTCCCCGTGGTACAAGAACATTGGGGGGCCGTGGGAGCCATGTCCCTCTGCGTGGCCCTGCTGATCGCCGCCGAGTTTATGCCGGTCAGCCTGCTGACCCCGATCGCCCGCGATCTCGGTGCCAGCGATGGTCAGGCGGGCCTTGCCATCTCCATCTCGGGTCTCTTTGCCGTCGTCGCCAGCCTGCTGGTCACCCGGGTCTGTGCCCACCATGAGCGGCGCCATGTGCTGATGGGATTGGCACTGATGATGTTGCTCTCCCTCATCCTGATCGCGTTGAGCCCCAACTTTGCGCTGCTGATGCTGGCCCGAGCCCTGCTGGGGGTGGTGGTCGGCGGATTCTGGGCTCTGGCTACCGCCACCATCATGAGGCTGGTGGCCCCCGACTCGGTGCCCAGAGCCCTCGGCCTGATGTACACTGGCAATGCCGTCGCGACCGCCTTTGCCGCTCCGCTCGGCAGTTATCTGGGTGGCATCATCGGCTGGCGGGGCGTGTTCTGGCTGTTGGCCCCGCTGGTGGTGCTGAACCTGGTGTGGATGGCCGTCAGCCTGCCCTCGATGCGAAGCGAACGCCGCGTGACACAAGCGTTGGGACTGCTGAAGCGGCCCAATGTGGCGATGGGCATGCTCGGCGTCATGCTCACCTTTGCAGGCGCCTTCTGTGCGTTTACCTACTTCCGGCCGTTTCTGGAGACCCGTACCCAAACCAGCCTGCCGGAGCTCTCCTCCCTGCTGCTGGCGCTGGGAATGGCCGGATTCGTGGGCACCACTGTGGCCAGCGCCACCCTGCATCGCCACCTCTATCGGCTGCTGCGATGGTTGCCCCTGATGCTTGCGTTCATCACCCTTGGCCTGCTCGCCATGCAGCGATCCTTCTGGGGCGTCGCGCTGATGCTGACCCTGTGGGGCGCCATCAATGCCGCCATTCCGGTTGTCTGGTCCGCCTGGATAGCCCGGGGGATCCACGATGCCCCCGAGAGTGGCGGCGGCCTCATCGTGGCCGCCATCCAGCTCGCCATCATGCTGGGAGCCGGCATCGGAGGCTGGCTGCTCGATCACTACACCATAGGCGCCACCCTGGCTGGCAGTGCCGCGCTGTTGATGGTGGCCACCCTGGTGGTGGGCAACGGCAAGCGGCTGCAACCCGCCCGGGTGAACGCATGATGATCCGATCTCATGACTCAACCGCCCAAGACACTGCGCCGCCCATGTGTTGCACCGAGATTCCCCGGCAACTGAGGCCAGCTCATCGGGGAGAACATCATGATTACATCAGTCAACGCTCATGCTGCCACCCCGGCCACGGCACCGCTGGCACGCCATCCCATCACCCGCCGACGGCCATGCCCCGATGATGTGGAGATCGACACTCTCTGCGGCGGCGTCTGCCATTCGGATCTGTACGCCGCCCGCAATGACGGGGCTGAACCCGCTATCCCATAGTGCCGGGCCATGAAATCATCGGTTGGGTGGTTGTCGTCAGCTGTTCGGTGACATGGATCATATGGCTGTCAAGGACATGTGCTAATCGACATCACTATCACGAGCCGCCAAGGTGGCGGCTCGTGCGTGACACTAGATGCCATACCGGACCGTGGCTTAGAGGTAACAGCATGACTCTTGATTCATTCGATCTGAACGTAAGGTCGCCATCGCCATCGGTTGTGACACAGATTTGAGCCAGGGCACTGGGCTTTCCAGAAACCGGTGTGACATCGTCTGCATCAACATCGTCGAACCCACGGATAACATCGCCAAGATCGAGGCCATCGGTCGTCGCTTCCAGAACCTCAAAGCCGATGTCAGCAAAGCAGATACCCTACTGGCTCTGGTGAATCTGGCCATTCACAGGGTGTAACAATGCAAAAGAGCAGGCTCAAGCCTGTAATGTCGATCAGTTAAGGATCCATTGACCGATCCTCCTGAAATGCAAAAATCCGAAACCAGTTGATTTGGTTTCGGATTTTTTATGCGTATCGAACAGGCTCTCGACTTCCTTCACGCCAGCAATGCTGCTCAGTTTGACTCACTCTCGGACCTCATTCCTCCCGCGCTGATTACCGCCCTGCTCCATGAAGAAGAGGGCGCTACTCTGCGCCGTCGCCGCATGCCCATGGAGCGGCTGGTCTGGGCCATCATCGGCATGGCCATGTTCCGCCACGTTCCCATGACCCAGCTCGTCAATCAGCTCGATATCCTGCTGCCGGGCGAGCGCCCCTTCGTCGTCCCCAGCGCCTTTCTGCAAGCCCGTCAGAAGCTCGGGGATAAAAGCATCGAGCCCCTGTTCCACGAGACCGCTGCCCGTTGGTATCAACCGTCTCACCACCCGGATTGGGCCGGCCTGCAACTGCTGGCCGTCGATGGGGTGATGTGGCGTACCCCCGACACCGCCGAGAACACGGCGGCCTTCGCCAAACCCAAGACCCGGCAGGGCGAGACGGCATATCCGCAGGTACGCCTGCTTTGCCAGATGGCGCTGACCAGCCATCTGCTCACCCAGGCCGTGATGGAGAGCTGCGCCGTCAGCGAGATGGTGCTGGCAGAGCAGCTTATTGAACGCACACCAGACCACTCGCTGACCCTGTTCGACAAGGGCTTCTACTCGCTCGGGCTGCTCCATGCCTGGCAGACGACGGGCCGTGAGCGGCACTGGCTACTGCCACTCAAGCAGTGGTACGCAGTACGACGTGGTCCGCAAACTGGGGCGCCAGGATGCGCTGGTGCAGCTCAAGACCAGCCCGCAGGCGAGGAATAAATGGCCGCAGTTACCCGCGACGATGGTGGCCCGACTGCTGACCCGAACCATCAACGGCAAGGCGCGACAGGTGCTGACCTCGATGGTCGACCCGATGCGCTTCCCGGGGGCGGACATCGTCACGCTCTATGGTCATCGCTGGGAAATCGAGCTGGGGTATCGGGAGATGAAACACAGCCTGCAACAGCACAAGCTGACCCTGCGCAGCAAGAAGGCGGCGGGCATACGGCAAGAGTTGTGGGGCGTGCTGCTGGCGTACAACCTGCTACGCAGTCAGATGATGAAGATGGCGGCGAGCCTGAAGGGATACACGGCGAGCCAGCTGAGTTTTCACATGGCGTCGGTGTACCTCATCCATGAACTGAGCGCGATGCCGTATGTGTCGCCGGGCAACATCCCAAGGCGAGTGGCTGAGCTGGAGCAGCAGGCAGGGCAGTTCATTTTGCCTCAGCGCAGGGAGCGAAGTTATCCGCGCTGCGTGAAGGCAAGGCCCCAGAAGTATGCGGTGAAAAAAGCCAGTAAAAACAATGCCAGTCAGGCTTAACTGACTGGCATTAGGCTCAAGCCCGCTCTTTTTGATACTGGGTGGATACCACCAGTCTTAACCGTGGTTACCGAAAGGGTAGTCGTGGAAGTCGAGACCCGTAGAGATCCTGGCCGCAGCCTCGTACAGTTGAGCCACCAGATCGGCCTTGTCTTCCTCATGGAAAAGTGATAGGGAGAACCCTGCGATGATCCGTCCCATGCGGCTGTAGATAGGTACAGCAAAGCAACGCAGGCCGTGATCCATCTCTTCCCTGTCTTCTGCATAACCTTGCTCGCGCACCTGAGCCAACTCCACCAGCAGGGCATCGACATCCGCCAGGGTGTGCTCAGTTAAACGCTCAAAGGTCACCCCGGCCAGCATGGCACGCACCTCTGTCTCCGGCAGCCAGGCCATCATCACTTTGCCAAAGCAGGTGCTGTAGAGCGGGCGGCGGCGACCGATGCGGGAATACATCCGCAGGTTGTATTCAGAATCGATCTTGTGCAGGTAGACGATGCTGTCTTCATCCAGCATCCTGAACCTGCAGCAGCTACTGGTCGACTGCCACTCCGTCGACGTCATTTCGTGGTCTCTTGGGAGCCTTGACTCCCCTTTCTCTCCGAAAAAGGCATCTGGACCTCACATAAACCGCATTAAAATCCCAAAAAACTTAAATCACAAAACTTGACCAGTCACACCCTAAAATTAGGAACACCGTTTCATTAAATTGAGATTGATCACTGAAATGGCACCGGATTCGCGTAGCATGAACATCATCAAAATAACCAAACCCAGAAGGGATCACACATGCGTACAATGAATGCCCTGCCCAAATTGTCTCTGATTGGCACAGTAGTCGTCGCGAGTCTGCTGCTGGCGGGATGTGGTGAAGACGGCAAGGCTACTGGTCCCGTGATCTTGAAGACGGCCTTCAACCAGTCCGAACACAACCCCCAGTTCAAGGCCCTCGAGGATTTCAGCCAGAAGTTGGAAGCTGCCACTGGTGGGAAATACAAGCTGGAAATTCACCCCAATGAGCTGCTAGGAGATCAACGCGCGGCACTGGAGCTGGTGCAGTCCGGCGCCATCCAGCTAGCCGTGGTTGCCAATCCCCTGGTCGAGAATTTCAACAAGAATTTCTCCGTGCTGGCCATGCCCTACATCTATGACAATCCGGAACACCAGCGCAAGGTGTTCACCGGCGGCACCCTGGATGCCCTGTTCAGCTCCACCAAGGGCAATGGCTTCGAGGTGATGACCGCCTATACCGCAGGGGCCCGCAGCATGTACGTCAAGGGTGCCCCCATCAAGACCCCGGGAGACATGAAAGGGAAGAAGATCCGGGTAATGCAGTCCGACACCATGGTCAAGATGCTGACCTGCATGGGGGGAACCGGCGTCCCCATGGGTCAGGGGGAAGTCTACTCCGCCATCCAGCAGGGGGTACTTGATGGAGCCGAGAACAACGAGATCACTTACGCCGACCTGAAGCAATACGAGGTGGCGCCGTACTTCTCCTATACCCGCCACGTGATGGTGGCCGATCTGCTGGTAGCCAACGAAAGCTTCCTCAACAAGATGGATGCCGCCGATCAGGCGACCTTCCGCAAGCTAGCCAAGGAGAGCACTGCGACCGAATTCGAGCTCTTCGCCCAAGCGCTGGCAACCGCCAAGCAGACGGCCACCAACCAAGGAGCCACCTTCATCGAAGTGGATATCACACCTTTCCAGGAGCGCTGCAAACCGTTGCAAGAGACCCTGCTGATCACCCCGGAGCAGAAAGACATCTTCACCAAGATCCGTGCATTGGCCAACTAATGTCTGCGGTTGTCAGGGGCTGCCATGGTGGCCCCCCTCTTATAAGGATCCATCATGAAATCCGCTCAATATTTGGCGCCTCACCCCGCTCATCACGAGCCCCCGAGTCAGGGTGGTCTCTATGCCTCCCTGACCGGGTTCAAGCAGAAAGTGGATGTCGCCGTTTCATTTTTATGTATTGCCATCGTCGCCTTGATGACCTTGTTGGTCACCTATCAGGTGGCAACCCGCTATCTGCTCAACAGCCCGAGTGCCGTGAGCGAGGTACTTTCCCGCTACCTCTTCATCTGGCTGGTGTTGATCGGTAGCGCTTATGTCTTTGGTCTGCGCGAGCACATGGCAATCACCTTCATGCGCGATCGCATGTCGCACAAGGTTCGCATCATGATGGAGATGCTCGGCGAACTGGCCACCGCCACCTTTGCTCTACTGGTGTTGACCGTCGGTGGTTACATCGGGATGAGCCGCCAGATGGGGCAACTCGACTCAGCGCTGCAGATCCCCATCGGGGTCATCTATGCCGCCATCCCCCTGTGCGGCGTGCTAACCGTCTTCTACTGCCTGTACAACCAGTATGGGTTGGCCAGACAACTCTCCTTCAAGCAAAAGGTATAACCATGGATATTGCGGTTGTTGTCGCACTGGTGATGTTCATTGGTGCCTTTTTTATGCTGTTTATCGGCACCTCCATCAGCATCAGCATCGGGCTCTCGTCCTTCCTGGCCATGGCGCTGATCCTGCCGTTTGATGGCGCCATCCTGACCTCGGCCCAGCGGGTCTTCGTCGGTCTGGACTCCTTCGCACTGCTGGCCATCCCCTTCTTCATCCTGGCCGGCAACCTGATGAACAACGGCGGCATCGCCATCCGCCTGATCAACTGCGCCAAGATCATCAGCAACTTCCTGCCCGGCCCCCTAGCCCAGACCAACGTGGTCGCCAACATGCTGTTTGGCTCCATCAGCGGCTCAGGCGTCGCTTCCGCAGCGGCGATAGGCGGCATCATGTCCCCCATCCAGAAGAAGGACAATTACGATCCCGCCTTCAGCGCCGCAGTCAATATCGCTTCGGCCCCAACCGGCATGCTGATTCCGCCGAGCAATTCCCTGATCGTCTACGCCACGGTGGCGGGCAGCGTCTCCATCACGGCCCTGTTCATGGGAGGCTATATTCCCGGCATCCTGTGGGGTCTGGGGGTCATGCTGGTGGCAGGTTTCATCGCCAAGCGCCGCGGTTATGTGGCAGACAAGGGCTCTCTCAAGGGTCTGCGCCTCAAGCTACTGCTGGATGCGATTCCCAGCCTGATGATGATAGTGGTGGTGATCGGCGGCATTCTGGGTGGGATTTTCACTGCGACCGAGGCCTCCGCCATCGCCGTCGTCTACTCACTGGCCCTCGGCATCTGTTACCGGAACATCAAGGCAGCCGATCTGCCCGCGATCTTCCTGGCCACCGCCAAGATGACCGCTATCGTGATCCTGATGCTGGCCACCTCCTCCATCATGTCCTGGGTGATGGCGTTCACCAAGATCCCGACCCTGATCGCCTCGGGTCTGCTCTCCTTCACCGACAGCTTCCTGCTCATCCTGCTGATCATGAACCTGGTGCTGTTGCTGGTGGGCACCTTCATGGACCCCACCCCTGCTGTGCTGATCTTCACCCCCATCTTCCTACCTATCTGCACCCAGTTCGGCATGGATCCGGTACAGTTCGGCATCATGATGATCTTCAACCTCTCTCTGGGCACCATCACGCCACCGGTGGGCCCGATCCTGTTCACCGGTTGCAAGATAGGAGAGATAAAAATAGAGGGGGTCATCAAGCCGCTGCTACCCTTCTTCGCGGTCATCGTGCTTGTACTGATGCTGGTCACCTATATGCCGGCTATCTCAATGGCACTACCCAAGGCAATGGGGCTAGTAGGATAGAACGTTTCATAGCGGAATGAGGTATTCATTACGTAAATGAAGCAAGTTCAAACCAAGACGAATAACGACCACAATGCCAGTCAAAGAAGTCTGACTGGCATTGTTTTTATAGGCTTTTGATTCTGAACGCCTGCTGTGCTGCCTTCAAATAACGGGGGGCTCGCTCTGCAGAAAACCGCTATCAAACCAGTAATTGGACACTGTCTCCTCAAGATCAATCGGAGAGACTGCAACCCGATACCAAATATCGGGGTGTTCAGGGCCATGCACGCCCGGCGCTATCGGGGTCGGCAAGCGAACCCGACCGGACTCCCGGAACAACTGACCAAGCTACACCGCCACCACAACGTGCCCGATACCACCATCAGCATTCACACCGAGCTTCAGTGCAAGCGACTTGTTATTTTTTATGGCTGAGCACCCATTCGGCCAAGGTCTTGGCCTCCTCTTCTGTGACGGCGTTGGCAGGCATGGGCACTGCCCCCCAGGTGCCCTGGGTACCGTTCTTGATGCGGCCTGCCAACAGGGTGGCCGCGTCTGCCTGCCCGTCATACTTGGCCGCGACCTCCTTGAATGAGGGGCCGACCAGCTTGGCATCCACCATGTGGCAACCCACGCAAGGCTTGCTCTTGAATAACGTCTCGCCGTCAGTTGCCATGGCCGGTTGCAGACAAACAGCAGCCCCCAGGACAAGCAGTGAAAACACGTTTCTTTTCATATTGGTATTTCCTTATGTTGATGGAGGCAGCAATGCCCCGCTTGGTATCCGGCTACTCGCATCCCGCACTCCGTCATGCTGACGGCCCGACGCGACCAAAGGCTGCAGAGATTGGGGGTAACCGGATGGTGTTTTCTTACTGGTTCTCTTTTTCGCCCAGCATGTTACGAAATCCCCGCACGGCCTTGCCCAGATCCGAACCGATGCCACTCAGGCGTCCAGTACCAAACAACACGATGACAATGGCGAGAATAATCAAGAGCTTCCAAACGCTGATCCCCATCATGGGAGCATCCTCCTGCGATGTAATGAGTGATAAGGGGTGAAAAAGCCTATCAATGGGCCGCCGGGCTGCCGTGCGGTTCAGCTGGATGGGACTGGGGATCAGGTTGCAGCAAGGCAAGATCTATCTGCTCGAACCGCACCAGCCTGCCGCCCTGGCTGGTTGCAAACCTTTCGGCATCCTCCTCGCGGGCGAATGAGGCCAGTGCAGCCCCCATGGCCCCCTTCAGGTTGGCGCCGACGACATAAAAGGCCTGTCGGGCATCGATGAGGGCATCATCATCCGGTTTTTCCCAGGTCGAGCGTGCCATGTCATGCACATACAGGGTGACATCTTGTTCCCGGTTCTCCGGTTGCAGCCACCAGCCAAACATCTCGGCCGTAGAGCAGAATTTCATCGCACCCTGTTTAGCCACCGCCTCGCCCTTGGGGCCGGGAAAGCCGGTGATCGCCATGCCGCAGATGTGGCACTCGTCGCCGGAGTGAAAGGCAACGGGATCATAAACGTGCGGGTTCGAGTCGACATCGTTGCAACCGGCCAGCGCCAGCAGCAGGGCCATCAGGCTGCCTTTAAGATAAAAATTATTTGAATTCAGCATATTACTATCCTTGTTATACCCGGCTCAGACCGAGCGACGACGAAACACGGCATAAGCCAGCCACAGCGACACGCCGACCCACAACAACAGGCAGAACCCAAGCATGTCGGTAGAAAAGGGCAATTCACTCCCGAGGGAGAGCACCCCCAACCCGCCACTCTCCCCTTCGAAACCGGAGAGGTTGATCAGCCGATAGATATCGGCCGGATTGAGCAATAGCAGCCAGGGCAAGAGGGTGGCGCTGAAATGGCCCTCGCTCAGCACCAGCAGTGCCAGCAGCAGCAGATCAAACACCAGTACGAACAGGAACCAGACGCCCAGCGCCAACCCGGCGGCACGGGACTTCTCGCTGACCTTGCTGCTCAGTACATAGGCCATGGCGAGGAAGACCCAGCCCAGCAGGGTGGATGACACCATGAAACGGCCGAACGCCCAGACCAGGGTGGAGAGGGAGATATCCTCCACCAGCACGGCAATGGCCAGGGCGGCGCAGCCAAAACCGAGCAGGGTCGCCAGTGCCAGGATCAGGCCGTGACCGACAAACTTGCCCATCAGGATCTGGCCGTGGCCGAGGGGATAGGTCAGCAGCAGCATCAGAGTGCCGCTCTCCTCCTCGCCAACAATGGCGTCATAGGCCAGCAGCAAGGCGATGAGGGGCATCAGGAAGGTCGCAAGGCTCGCCAGACTGGCGATGGTGGCGGGAATGGAGGTAAATCCCAGCTGGCCGGAGGCGGCAGCACCGAGCCAGGCAATGCCGACCGCCAGCACCGCAAACAGCAGGCTGATGGCCAGTAGCCAGCGGTTGCGCAGACCATCGCTGAACTCCTTGCGGGCAATGTTCCAGACCTGATTCATGGCCGTACCTCCTTCCGGTTCGCCTGATCGGCTCGCGCCATGTAGTGGCAATAGAGATCTTCCAGCGAAGGTTGATGCACCTCTATGTCACCGGGCTCGCATTCCCCCAGTAACTCGCGCAGCAACGCCAGCTTGTGGCCGTTGTGCACCACCACTTCCACACTCTGTGCATCGAGCAAGCGAGCCTGATGGCCGGCCTCCCGCCAGCGGCCAATCCAATGGCTGCCATCCTCCAATCCGTGGATGCGCATCCGCACCGGCAAGCCAGTGTCGGCGCGCAACTGGGCGAGATCACCCACGGCTTGCAAGCGGCCACCGGCCAGAATGGCGACACGATTGAGGTGGGCCTCCACCCCGGCAAGCGCGTGGGAGCAGAGGATGATGCTGGTGCCCCCCTGGCGCAGGCGATCGATCAGCTGATAGAGCTCTTGGGTGGCGATGGGATCCAGCCCCACCGTGGGTTCATCGAGCAACAGCAGACGCGGCTCGCCAAGCAGTGCCTGGGCCAGACCGAGCCGCTGACGCATCCCCTTGGAGTAAGTCTTCACCCGACGCGCCGCCGCATGGCTGAGCCCGACCTGGTCCAGCAACTCCACTACCTGCTGGGAGGCCGCACCCCGCAGACGGGCAAAATGGGCGAGGGTCTCCCACCCCGTGAGTTGTGGATAAAAGGTTACGTTTTCCGGCAGATAACCGAGCTGACGGCGCACGTTGAGATCCTGTGGCTGACCGCCGAGTACCTGCACCCGCCCTTCACTCGGGCTCAACAGGCCGAGGATCAGCTTCATGCTGGTAGTCTTGCCCGCACCGTTATGGCCGAACAGCCCCAGCACCTCACCTTCCTGCAGGCTCAGGTTCACGTCCTGCAATATGGTCATGCCACCGATGCGCTGGTGTACGCCCTGAATGTCGACCGCGTTCATGAGGGGTTCTCCTGTGGATGAGGGGCGATGGCGGGAGGCTGCATCAGCGGGTAGCTATCCTGCACGCCGGGAGATTTGATGATGGGGAAGGCACGCTGGGCCCAGCGCAACACCTCGATACCGGGGCTGTTCATTAGCAGTCGGACCTGCGGATAGCGCCAGAGCAGCCTGTCCACGTTGTCGTTCGGTTCGTAGGCCACCTCTCCCAACCCGTCGTTGTTACGGTCCCAGCCCAGATAATCGCTCCAGTAGTTGCCGCGGCCCGCCACCGACCACTCCTGCCGCCGGGAGGCGACATATTTGACCTGTTGCCGATTGTTAATAAAGGCGTTGTCGCTGATGAGGTTGTCTTCCGATCCCGCAGTGAGATGGATTCCCAGCGCGCTGCGCTCGAAACGGTTGTGCTCGATGCGGTTGAAGAGCGAGTTGTAGATAAACAACGCCTTGCCCTCGGAACCGGAGATCATGCCTTCGCCCGCGCCCCCGTCACGAACCTCCGTGACCAGATTGTCCCTGAGGGTGGAATAGGTGATGTAGTTCATCAGGATCCCGTAGTTCTGATCCTGCTCGGAACGGTTGCCGATCACGGTCAACTTGCGACTCTGCATGAGTGCATAACCGGTGCGGGTGCGGCGGGTCAGGTTGCCGATCACCCGGTTGTCGTTGGAAAACATGTAATGAATGCCGTAGCGCAGATCTTCCAGCTGATTGCCTTCGAGGCTGTTGCCGTTGGAGGTATCGATATAGATGCCATCACGGGCGTGGCGTACCCGATTACCGATGACCCGCGCCCCGTGCACGGCATAGAGATGAATGCCATTGCCACGATCCTGCGAACGCAGTCGCAGCTCTCCCTCGATCACGTTATCCAGCAGGCTGACGTTGCTCGTGCCATCCACCCAGATCCCGCTGGCCGGTCCTTGCATCCGATTGGCCTGCACCTTGGCGTGGCTGGCTTCCCGCTGGATGAAGACAGCGGCATTGAGCTTGGTGAGGTTGCTACCCCAGTTGGTCAGAGTACAGCCCTGCACCGTCACGTTCGGCGCCGCGATAGTGAGGGCATTGCCCTCCCCTTCAGCATTGATCACCGCCCCCGCCTCGCAACGGAGCATCAGGGATTCTTCAATACGGAACTGCCCCCGGTACTCTCCGGCAGGCAGACGCCAACGCGCCTCTCCATCGGATTGCAGAGGCAGGGAACGAATGGATTGAGGTGCCGCAAAGGCCGCACCAATGCAGGAACATCCCAGCACCAACAGCGCAACAGTGCTCCGGACCTGCCTTGGCAAGGTCGGTAATACCGATAGAGGGTTCATGTCCTGGATCCTGGATATTCGGGTGGTGTCGATGCCATCGGCACCACCCGACACTATGGTTAGGCTGGCTCGACCAGCATGCGACCAACCATTTCCATGTGGAGTGCATGACAGAACCAACTGCAATAGTACCAATGCAGGCCCGGCTTATCGGCGGTGAAGGTAATGGAGGACGTCTGCTGCGGGCTGATCTCCATGCTGGCGCCATGGTTGACCATGACGAAGCCGTGGCTGACATCCTCGATCTGATCGATGTTGGTAATCACCACCGTGACTTCATCCCCCTGCTTGACCTTGAACTCGGTGATCCCATAGGCCGGGGCCATCGAGGTCATGTAGACCCGCACCTTGTTGCCATCGCGGATCACCTTGTTATCGGTCTCCAGCTTGACGCCGTCTTTTGCCGCCATCTCTACGGTGGGTGCGAAGAAAGGATCCTTGCGATCCCACAGCTTGCGGGTCTTGATCTGATCCCGGCGGGCCAGGATGCAGTCGTGGGGCTCGGCGAAAGTGGGACCATCATGCACCAGCTTCATCTCCTCACCGGAGATGTCGATCAGCTGATCGTTTTCCGGGTGGAGCGGGCCGGTAGGCAGGAAACGGTCCTTGGAGAACTTGCACAGCGCCACCAACCATTTGCCATCGGCTTCGCTGGTTTCCGTCAGGGACGCATGCAAGTGGCCGGGTTGATACTGCACATCGAGTTTCTGTCTGATGTAGTCGACCTTCTCGCCCTGATAGGCACGCACCGCGTCGGCCATGTTCCACTTCACCACCTGGCTGTCGATGAACAGCGTGGTATAGGCATTGCCGCGACCATCGAAGGTGGTGTGCAACGGACCCAGACCCAGCTCAGGCTCGGCCGCGATCACCTCGCGCGGATCCTTGAGCTTGCCCGCGAACAGATCGTCGAGCTTGGCGATCTCGATCATGCTCACGGTCGGTGACAACTTGCCGTTGGCGATGAAGTACTTGCCGTCGGACGAGGTGTTGCAACCGTGGGGATTTTTTGGCACCGGGATATAGCGAGTCAGTTCGGAGCCTTCCCGCCCGTCAACCACCGGCACCTTGGAGTCACCCAGCGTCACGAACTTGCCGGCCTTGATGGCTGCCTCGATACGCGGGATGTTGAATACCACCACCCAGTCACGCTCGTTGCGCATCATGCCACCCAGATCGTAGGCCTTCTCCGAGTTGTAGCAGGTAGACGCCGCATAGGTGCCGGTGTAGTCCGCATCGGTGTTATCCAGGTTGCCATCGACAATCACCTGGAAGGCCATCTCCATCTTCTCCGCGTCGATGACGTTGAACAGGGTGTAGCTGTTTTTATCCTGCAGATCGAAGGTGGTGCCGTCGTTGGGATGGGGAATGACGAACTCGGCGTTGGCAAACACGTACTTGGTGTACGGCACCTTCTGCAGGCGCAGGCCGTGAATGGCCTGGACGTTGGGCACCGTCAGCATCTTGTCGCACTTCATGATGTCCAACCGGATGCGGGCCACCCGGCTATTGGCCTTGTCGTTGATGAACAGGTACTTGCCGTCGTATTTACCGTCGGTCATGGAGATGTGGGGGTGGTGACAATCACCGTTCAGGAACTTGACGCTCTCGCCCATGATGTGGCGGCTTTCATTGGTCAGCCCCCAGCCGGTGGCGGAATCGACGTTGAACACAGGAATACGCATCAATTCACGCATGGAGGGGATGCCCAGGACCCGCACCTCGCCCTGATGACCACCACTCCAGAAGCCGTAGTAGTCATCGAGATCTCCTGGCGCGACATGAATGTTCTGCTTGGCCTCGGAAACGGCCGCGGCCCAGCTCTCCCGGCTCATCACCGCGCCACCAAAGGCCGTGGTGGCCAGCGCGGCCCCCGTCAGGGCACCAGCCCCCTTGAAGAAGCTGCGACGGCTGAGGCCGCCTTGACTCAACTCCTGCTCGGCATTCTCAGGATACTTATCACTCATAAACCGACTCCTTTATCGTTTTTGACGGGGCGAACGGACTCGCCTCACGAGGGTTATTGATTGTTCAGGTTTCAATTGAGGTGACAGGTATCCGTTCAATACCAACCTGTCCTTGGCCGCCACGTTTGGCCTGCTTGTTTTTCATCACTAACGGCAAGCACTTGCGCTCATTGTGATAGGTCATCTGACAATCGAGGCAATAGTGGCATTCGTTGGCGTTGATCCGCCCATCCGGGTGGATGGCCTGGATCTCGCATTCCTTGGCACAGAGCTGGCAGGGGCTGCCGCACTCCTTGCGCCGCTTGAGCCAGTCGAACTGGCGCAGCTTGGTGGGGATCGCCAGCGCAGCCCCCAGCGGGCAGATGTAACGACAGTAGACCTTGCGGGTGAAGAGGTTGATCACCAACAGGAGCGCGGCGTACAACACGAACCACCATTGACGATCGAACCCGAGGATGATGGCCGTCTTGAAGGGTTCCACTTCGGCGGCCTGTTCGGCCATCTGCATCGACTCCAGCGAGATGCCGAAAAGTACCAGCAGGATGATGTACTTGATGGCCCAAAGCCGTTCGTGCACCGCAAAGGGAAGTTCGAACTGGCGGACCTTCAGTTTTCGCGCCGCCTCATTGATCAGCTCCTGCAACGCGCCAAACGGGCAGAGCCAGCCACAGAACACGCCACGGCCCCAGAGCAGAATGGTGGCGGCTGTGAAGGTCCAGAGGATGAAGAGGACGGGATCGGTGAGGAACAGCTCCCAGCGAAAATCTTGGAACAGCGCATGGACAAAGGTCAGCACATTGACCACCGAGAGCTGTCCCAGCGCATACCAACCGATGTAGGTCACGGTGAACAACAGGTATCCACGGCGCAGCCAGTGCAGAAAATGGGGTCGCCGGGTGAACCTGTCCTGGAAGAACAGGATGGTGGTGAGCAGCAGCAGCGCAAGCCCGATGATGCCGATCTGCACGCTCTTCTGGTACCAGATCTTCACCCACAGCGGTCGCGCAGCCTCTTCGGCCGCGGCCAGCTCCTCGGCACTCGGCAGGGGGCGTGTCAAATAGGATTCGGGCAACTGGTAAGCAAGCTCAAAACTGCTGAAGACCCCCTTGACCGGACCGGTCTGGCGGCGCACCAGCAATTCCAGGCTCCAGGGCGAGCCGGGATCAAATGCCGCATGGGCACGGATGGTAAAGATCGCCATCTCGTCAAACTCAGGCATTCCCTCTGCATAGACATCGTCGAGACGCTGGAAATCCGAGTCACGGAAACTGATGGTGTCGCCAAACTGGCGCAGTTGCACC
This sequence comes from Aeromonas sp. S2(2024), assembly GCF_041402505.1. NCBI lineage: Bacteria > Pseudomonadati > Pseudomonadota > Gammaproteobacteria > Aeromonadales > Aeromonadaceae > Aeromonas > Aeromonas sp. S2(2024). The sequence continues at coordinate 194,632 of NZ_JBGLRL010000001.1, read as the reverse complement.
CGGTCGAAGATGCCGCCGCGCACATAACCCGACCCCTTGAAGGAGTATTCCCCCCTGCCCAGCACGGCGACGGCCTGCTCGCCGGGTTGGAGCGTCTGCATCAGCACCTGGAACTGTTTGTCCCCCAGCAGATTGCGGCCGATGGAGGGGGGATTCAGGTGCGCAACGTAGAGATCGATGAAGGTATCATCAACCTGTTCGGCCGTGGCAGTGCCGACGTCTTGCGCCTCGGTCCCTTTGAACGCCGCATCGACCTGGCCACGGGTCAGATGCAACCGGCGGATGGCACCGTTGCCGGTGAGCGTCGCCCAGTTTCCGGGCTCATAACGATCGGTGCGCACCATGGCAGGCTTGGGTTTCGCACCGCTCTTCTCTTCGACCAGACTCAGTGACAGCGCCACCTTGTGCGCAGCGTGCATGACGATTTCGTTGACCACCATGGCGGTGACTGTCGCCCCGGTGATGGCATCAATCGTGACCGCATCCGGATCGCTAGAGTGGCCGACCACCACTCGTTGATTCACTCCAACGCCTGCATATCTGGCATTAAAACCATGCAGCTTCGCTTCCGGAATACCAATCAGCAGGATGGGCTCATGGTGCTCGAGCACATAGGCATCGACAATCACCCCCTTGGGGTCGAGCAATATCTGCATGTTGATGGGCTTGCCCGAGTAGGCGGGAATATTCACGACATCGATGGTCTGGAAGGCATAGCCTATCGGCTTGCCCTCTTTGCTCAGGGTGCGAACCTGATAGGGACCGGTGGCCTTGGAAATAACGACGCCCGGAAAAAACTGCTCGATGCGAGTCTGCTCAACGGGATAGGTTTTCGCCAGCAGGCCCGTGCTGAAGAAGCTCAGCAGCAAGACCATCGACAGCAATCCCCAGAATCGGTGTGACAAGAGCAATGGATAAGGTTCTGACCGCATCATCGACTTCATATGCCTGCTTCCCGCAATAATATGAGTGGAACACCACCTGGCATGGCATCCCTAATCGCTCCGCTGAGTGCAGGTTGACAGCCAATGGTGACCATTTAAATCTCATGGTCAGTGCAGGTCAACCTAAATAGTCAAATGAATTACCCATTTTAAATCGCCATCACACTTATGTCCGATCCGCCCCCATATCGACGATGACGGGATACCGCCAGCAAAAGCCGAAAACCGGCCTAACCCCGTGCCCGGATTTAGTTGACCACGACAGATTGAGGAGAGTGTGGCGGCGCTGCGTGATACTGGCGCCCTGATAAGCAAGGACGCTCTCGTGCAAAGTACCGAACTGTTGGAGAAGGTCCACCAAGCCTGTGGTGTTGCCGCGAATGCCATTATCGGGGAGTACCTAGCCTATCGCTTACTGCGTATGGGAATTTCAGCTCAACAGTTCAGCGATATGCATCGAGCTGTGATGAATGCCACCAGTCTGAAACTGGGGGATGTGGTAATAGCTGTTTCCAGCTCTGGCTCGACCAAAGATCTGCTGCATGCGGTGCAACTGGGCAAAGAACACGGAGCAAGCATCATAGTGCTCAGCAATACCCGTCGCAGCCCGCTCGCCACCCTCGCAGATCAGTTGCTGGTAGCGGCAAAACCGGCAGGACCGCTGACAGCGGGTTCATTTCACTCAAAGACAAGTGCCATGCTGGTGATCGAGCTGTTGAGCCAACAACTATTGGAAACTAGGCCGGAGCTGGCGGGAGCCATCTCGGATAGCGCCAAGGCTACGTTGCCTTGATTGATATGATTGCTAGAGGGAAGTATCAGCAATCCGTGGATGCCTGGCAGGGTCGATGCCCAAGGTAATCCATCCTGATTGCATACCAGAAAAACCGATAAAATAAAAACCCAACCTAATCAACAGGCTGGGTTTGATATGTGGCGGAGAGACAGGGATTCGAACCCTGGGTGGCATTGCTGCCACAATTGATTTCGAGTCAATCCCGTTCGGCCACTCCGGCATCTCTCCGCGGGCCCTCATATTGACCCAACCGTAGGCGGGAAATCAACGTAAATCTCGTTGCAGATCAGACAACTGGCTATTAAACCGTCAACCTGTGGCGAATCGCCCCCCCCCCCCTTCCCTTGCTACGCCCAGGCTGGCTGAGACAGCTAGCGGCTCCCTCAGTGTCAGGAGTGGTCTCTTGGCCTATTCCCTCGGCGCCGACGCGGGATTATCCGCCTTTTCCTGAAAAACAGGGGGCTGAGGGCCGAAAATGCCTCTCAACATGCCTCCATCCGGCCCGTGAGAGACGCGGTCTGGCGCTGGTAATCCCCTGTCGATTGGTTGACAATCTCTGCTCATTTTTTGGGAGGGAAGCGCTTCCCTCGAGAACTGCCGATAGGAATAACCATGCGCAATCTCCGTATCGTCTCACTGCTGCTGGCGGCTGTCAGCCTCTGGACCACACCGGCCTGGTCGAAAACCTATCCTCTTCCGCCGGCGGACAGCCGTCTCATCGGTGAGCTGGAAGACTACATAGTCCAACCTGGCGATCACCTGGAACTGGTCGGCAAACATACCCAGATTGGCTTTTTGGCACTGCTCGAGGCAAATCCCGGGGTAGATCCCTATTTACCATCCCCCGGCACCCGGCTGACCCTGCCGACCCAGATGCTGCTGCCCGATGTGCCGCGGGAGGGCATCGTCATCAACCTGCCGGAGCTGCGACTCTATTACTTCCCCAAGGGCAAGGCGGAGGTGATGGTGTTGCCCATCGGCATCGGCGACATCGGCCGCGAGACGCCGGAGATGACCACCACCGTCATCGCGAAGAACCCGAACCCGACCTGGGTGCCCGGCCCCATGGTGCGCAAGTCCTGGCTGGAGCAAAAGGGCATAGACCTGCCGGCCGTGGTGCCCCCGGGCCCGGACAATCCCCTCGGCAAGTTCGCCATGCGCCTGGGCTATGGCAACAAGGACTACCTCATTCACGGCACCAACAAGGAGTTCGGGGTCGGTCTGCGGGTCAGCGCGGGCTGCATCCGGCTGCGCCCCGACGACATAGAGACCTTGTTCGGCCTGGTGCCTGTCGGTACCCGGGTGCAGGTGATCAACCAGCCGGTCAAGGTGGCGGTGGAACCCGATGGCCGTCGCTGGCTGGAAGTGCATTCCCCCCTTTCCCGTACCGAGGAGGAGATGTCCGAAGGTGCCCCCCTGGTGCTCTCCCCCGAGGTCGAGCAGTTTATCGCGGCCCCGGAGATAGACGGCGCCCGGGTAACCGCCCTGCTCGACGACAAGAACGGGCTGCCCCGCCCCGTCAGCGGCTAAGTGCCCTCCCGGGAGATGACCATGACGAAATGCGGCCTTCCGCTGCTGACGCTCCTGCTGACCCTGCTGCCCGGCTCCGCCGCGATGGCGGACATCCTGTGGATGCAGAACGGCGATCGCCTGACCGGTACCATAGAAGAGATCACGGACGATCAGATCCGCATCAAGCCATCCTACAGCGAAGTCCTGACCGTCCAGCGCCATGCCATCAAACGCTGGCGGCTGGACAAACAGGAGCAGCCGAAACCGCTGACCAAGACGGGGATCCCGCTGCTGGACTCCCCTGACGAAGTCAATGCCTGGCTCCTGACCGGCACCGGCGATCTCAACATCAAGCTCAAGGAAAGCACCAAGAAGACCAACAACGTCAACCTCAAGGTCTCCACCGAGCTGGCCAATCTGGACTGGCGCTACAGTCTGGATGGCGAATATATCTACGAGACGGCGAACAACGTCACCGACAGCCACGAATACAAGCTCAAGCCCAAGCTCGACTTCTTCTTCGACGATCACTGGTTCCTGCGTTCCTCCGTCGACATCGACTACAACCTGATAGAGGCAGGCTATCTGGAAATAGACTACGCCTCGGGCCCCGGCTACCGCTTCTGGAATGACAAGCGGCGCCGCCTGGAGTTGATCAGTCAGCTCGGTCTGGAGCGGGCCTATTTCAGGCCGGAGGTGTGGAGCAACTCTGATCTGTTCAACGAACGGATCATCAACTATCCCTTCATCAGCCTCGGGTGGGACTACCGCCAGCCCCTCGACTTGTGGCAGGAGAAGTTTGAGCTGTTCAGCAAGGGGAGCTATGAAAAGTTCGTCGATCAACCCTCCCCCTATCTAACCAGAAAACAGTCCGTCAGCGGCGGCCTGGGGCTCAGGTACTACTTCAACGATCACCTGCGCCTCTCCTGGTCGAGCGAGCTGGATTGGGACGATATCTGGTTCGACTACCACGGCCTGGACATGGATGTGAGCGAGAAGGAGTGGCGTCACATCATCACCCTGGGCGCCAGCTTCTAGCTCCCAGAAACGACACAGGCCCACCGAAGTGGGCCTGTGTATCGCCGTGAGGGACGGGCGTCAGAAATAGATACGGGTGACCGACTCGATGACGCAACCCGGGCGGCGGATCCCCTCGATCTCTATCTTGATCTCCTTGAGCAGCTCTATTCCACCCTTGATAGGAGTGACTCTCGATAGCTTGGTACGGGCACGGATGTTGCTGTCTACCTTGATCGGATAGGGGAAGCGGACCTGCTCCAGACCGAAGTTCACCACCATGCGGGCGCTCGGGAATTCCGGCGTCGCCTCGTCCACCGAGCCGGTCAGCTGGGGCAACAGCGCCAGGGTCAGGAAACCGTGGGCAATGGTGGTCTTGAACGGCGACTCGGCCGCCGCACGCTCGGGGTCGGTGTGGATCCATTGATGATCCCCGGTTACCGCCGCGAACTGATCGATCAACCCCTGGCTTATCTGCAACCACTCACCCACATGGGTCTCTTCCCCGATCCGGGCCAGCAGCTCGACGTACAGGGTGGCAGCCTCGCCACTCAGTTCCACCGGGTTCTCTTCGATCAGGGTCGGCTGGCTGTTGACCGCCTGAGCCTGGGATGCGCGCTGCTGCCGCACCAGCGACTGGTCGGCCTGCAGATCCAGCACTCGCCCCAGCAAAGGGTGAAGGTGTGCCTTTTGCTGAAACTCACGCCAGTAGTCACGGATCGCCGGAGAGAGCCAATCCTTGAGCTCAAAGGGGTGCTGCGCCAGAATTTCGCGCTTGTGCTTCAGAAAATCGACAACTTTCATCTACCGATCCCTATTCGATTCTAAGCCTGTAAAGAGGTCTAACCAGTCCCATTTTATGAAAGTTTCACAGGTAAGTACAAAAAAATCTCGGCGTACAACTGTACCGAGGATGAAAGTGGTCACTAACACCCAGGGAAAAACGGGCAGATATAAAACGGAAAAACGATTACCGTGACGGCAACGAGACGGAAAACCTCGGAACTGGCAAAGAGCATGGTTTGGGGGTTTTTGGTCCCCCCCTTTTTTCCTCAGCGGCCGGGGGCAGACCACCAGGCGGTTCGGCTCGCCTCGTCCAGAAAGCTCCAGGCCAGGATCCGGCTCACCTTGTTGCCCTGCGCCATGTCGATCACCCTGACATCCTGAGCCCCCACCCGAGCCAGCGCCTTTCGTGCGGCAGGCAGATTCTCCTTTTTTGACACCAGCGAGCTGAACCAGAGACACTGGCCAGCAAACGCCTTGCTCTGCTCTATCATGCCGGCCAGAAACGCCGCCTCGCCGCCCTCGCACCAGAGCTCCGCCTTCTGACCGCCGAAGTTGAGCACGGGAGCCCCCGTCACCACCTTGCCGAGGTTGCGCAGCTTGCGCTCAGTCCCCTTGCTCGCCTCCGCCAGCGAGGCATGGAACGGCGGGTTGCACAGGGTCAGGGCGAAGCGCTCCTTCGGACCCAGGACGCCGCGAAAGATCTGCTTGGAGTTGTCCTGATGGCGGCACGCTATCTGGCTGCCCAGGCCATTGCTCGCCGCCAGCAGGGCCGCGGCCTTGACCGACACGGGATCGATGTCCGATCCCACGAAGCGCCAACCATACTCACGGGCCCCCAGCAGGGGATAGATGCAGTTTGCCCCGACGCCGATGTCCAGCACCCGTACCCCCTTGCCTCTTGGTACTTCCCCCGCACTCTCGGCCAGCAGATCCGCCACTCTGTGCAGGTAATCGACTCGACCCGGGATGGGAGGACAGAGGTAACCCGGCGGCAGATCCCAGTGCTGGATGCCATAATGCAGCGCCAGCAGTGCCCGGTTGAGCGCCTTGACGGCGGCCGGATCGGCGAAATCCAGGGTCCGGGTGCCATGCTCGTTGACGAACACGAAGGGCAACAACTCGGGGGTACGCTGGCAGAGGGCGTCAAAATCGTAAGGGGTCTGATGGCGATTGCGCGGGTGCAATCCGGATTTGTGCTGGGTCTTCATGCTGGGCCTGCCGAGGATCGAAGGGGGCCACACTATAGAGAGTCGGCCACGGAAAGTCTAAACGAGGGCCATAAAAAACCGGGCTTCGAGGAGCCCGGTTCAAGTGAGGTTGGAAAAACAGTCCGTACTGCGAGCCGTTTGTCCAGCCTGACTCAGATATCGATCCGGCGTGCCTGCCAGAACTTGCTGCGCCAATAGGCATTGTCGAGCTTGGAGCGAGTCACCCCGGCGCGGGTGGAGGCGTGGATGAATTCACCGTTGCCGACATAGATGCCGACATGATTGAGGCGGCGGTTGATCTTGAAGAAAACCAGATCCCCTTCCACCAGATCCTGCTTGGAAACGCGAGTGCCTTCATGAACCTGGGAGCGGGTATCGCGGGGCAATTCGATGCCGACGGCATTGCGGAACACTTCACGGGCGAAGGCGGAGCAATCTATGCCTCGCTGGCTGCTGCCCCCCATGCGGTAAGGGACGCCACGCCACTCTTTGTATACGGTCAGGATTTCGTTGACATCTGGTGTGGGTGAAACTTCAGGTTCAATCACGGGTTCCATCATGGAAACCTCGATCTTGCTCGCGACCTCGGGCTGGGGTGCAGAAGCACAACCCACCATTCCGAGCGCGACCAGCAGTAGCATCAGGTGGCGCAATCCTTTATCCCCGCAAATAGAGTGAAACTTGTTAAAATGCAGCCCGACAGGGCAATTTATAAGGCAACAGCACCCGACTATATCCAAGAATTCTATCGAGGCAAGCGAAAATCCCTATCGACCTCACATTTTTGCAAGGAAATGCACTGTTTTGCATGATTAATGTGATCATGGCCAAACAATATACAATCGCAAAAGTACCGGTTTTGCCCTGTCAAAACGGATCGTTATCGCTGTTTCGACCTCATTTTAAAGTGAAATATTATGCTCTATGCGGATCTCTATTTGTTAAAACCGGCGCTCATCGACGCCGAGCAGTTGATCGGGCTGCAATCAGAGCTCTCGCCGGACGAATATCGCCACTGGCATGAGATCCGCCAGCCTGGCCGCCAGCGCGAGTACCAGCTCGGCCGGATACTGTTGCGCCGCCTGCTGGCCGAGCGACTGGGCTGTCCGCCCGATGCGCTGATGTTTCGCACCGGCGAGCACGGCAAACCCACGCTGGTCAGCCATGACTGGCAGTTCAACCTCAGCCACAGCGGGGACTGGCTGGTGCTCGCCCTCTGCCAGCAAGGTCCCCTCGGCGTGGATGTGGAGATGGGCTTGCGCCAGCGCCCCGTCCTGCCATTGGCCCAGCGTTTCTATGCCCCTGAGGAATATCAGTGGCTGCTTGCCCTGCCATCCCGGGAGCAGACCTCGGCCTTCTATCGGCTCTGGTCACGCAAGGAGGCAGTGCTGAAAGCCCAGGGGGCCGGCATCGCCGCGGGGCTCGACAAGGTGCGCTTTGTGCCGGAGGAGGGGTGGCGGCTGGACAACCGGCTCGATTCCCGAAGCTATCTGGTGCTGGACTGGCATTTTGGCAGCGGCTGGCTGAGCCTCGCCGCCCCGACTCGCCAGATCAATGGCTACCTGCTGGATGAGCGCTTGAAATCCACGCCCCTGGACCCCATGTTGATCCACACCATTTTCCGAGAGTCAGCCTCATGATCGTCGACATCAATCCCCAGAACTTCCACGCCGAACTGATCGATGCGTCCATGAAAAAGCCGGTCGTCATCTATTTCCATGCCCCGCAGATGCCAGAGTGCCAGGGCATGACCCCGCTGGTGGAGACCCTGGTCGGCCCGGCCAATCCCGCAGTCACCCTGGCCAAGGTCGACATGAACGATCCCCAGCTGCAACCCCTGGCCAGCCAGCTGGGTCTGCGCGCGCTGCCCGCTCTGGTGCTGTTCCATCAGGGACGCCCGGACGAGCAGGCCATCCTGGAAGGCCCGCAAGATGAGGCCACCCTGCGCCAGTACTTCGCCGCCTTCGCCCCCAAGGAAGAGGAGCTGCTGCTCGAGAAGGGTCAGCAAGCCCTGACTGAGGGTCAGGCTGATGTGGCCTATGCCCACCTCACTCAGGCCCACCGACTGGCGCCCGAGCGTCACGACATCAGCCTCTGGCTGGTGCAGGCGGCGCTGGATCTGGCGCTGCTGGACGAAGCGCAGACCCTGCTCGCAGCCGTCCCCATGGTGGCGCAGGATGATCACTATCAGACCCTGAGTTCTCGCCTGGCCCTGGCGCTGCAAGCCAGCGACAGCCCGGAGCTGCGCGCCCTGGAGCAGCGTCATGCCGAGACACCGGACGACGGCGCCCTCACTCAGGAGCTGGCGGTGCTATACAGTCAGGTTGGCCGTCAGGAAGAGGCCCTGGCATTGCTGTTCAACATTCTCAAGCGCGACATGGCGTTTGGCGACGCCAAGAAGATCTATCTCGATATTCTGACCACCATGGGTGCACATCCGGCTGCGCAGAGTTATCGTCGCAAGCTTTATAGCCTGCTTTATTAATCAATGAAGAAATCAGGGGATGCCGAGCAATCGGCATTGCCTTGTTCAGGCAGGAAGAGCAGTAATTAAGGGAAATGACGAATTTCAGGCAAAAAAAATGGCGCATTGAAATGCGCCATTTTTTCGCATGGATTACTTCTTGTAGGAAGTAGCCATGTTGTCGATGCGCTGGTTAGCACGAGCTGCTTCTTGGTTAGCAGTTGCGATATCAGCAGCCATCTTGGATTGATCAGCACGAACTGCGCTAACATCTTGAGCCAGTTGGTCAACTTTGTTAGACAGATTCTGAACGGAAGTTTCCAGTTCGCTGGTGTTTGCACAACCGCCCAGCAGGGCAGACAGACCAACAACACCTACCAACAACATTTTCTTCATTTTTAAAGCTCCCTTTAACTCGCCAGACGTTTAGCAAGCGGCGTGATTATGGCACAAATAAATACGAGTTTGGATAGGCCCCATCACAGATAAATGCATTAAAACCCTCATTTTTTTTAAACGCACACTTTTTGTGCAAATTTAAGTCAAAAACGAGTGCTCTGGATGAGGTTCGCACCAAGCGTAACCAAAAAATGCCCTTAATACAATTTCGTATGAAGCTTAAGCTGAACGTTCAGACAGCATTTGACGATATTGCACCAGATCTTCGATGGTCAGTACCGGCATCCGGTGCTGGCGGCCAAAAGCCACCAGATCGGGCAACCTGGCCATGGAGCCATCGGCCTTGGTCAGCTCGCACAACACCCCGTAAGGCTTGAGACCGGCCAGCTGCATCAGGTCCACCGTGGCTTCGGTATGACCGCGTCGGGTCAGCACGCCGCCGGTGCGGGCACGCAGCGGGAAGACATGTCCTGGGCGATGCAGATCCGATGGCCGTGCACCGTCGGCGATGGCGGCCTGGATGGTGGTGATGCGGTCGGCTGCGGAGACGCCGGTGGTGACGCCTTGGGCCGCTTCTATGGTCACGGTGAAGGCGGTCTGATAATGGCTGGAGTTGGCCTCCACCATCATGGGCAGCTCGAGCTGGCGTACCCGCTCGTCGGTCAGGCAGAGGCAGACGATGCCGGAGCATTCGCGGATCATCATGGCCATCTGTTCGTTGGTCATGGACTCGGCGGCGAAGATGAGGTCACCCTCGTTCTCCCGATCTTCATCATCGGCCACCAGCACGCCTTGACCGGCACGCAATGCGGCCAGCGCGGCTTCGACGCGGGCAATGGGATCACCAAATTCACTGAGTAGAGACTGATTCATGGTAAGACTCCTAAATAAGACAAGGACCAGAATCAGGGCATGGAAAGGCAGACAGAGATAGGTATGCAGCAGCCGGCCCGTAGGGAGCCATGACTGCAATATCTGTCTTATCCTCTTTCATCCGGACTGTGACCGTCGGCTCCGGCATCTCACCGGATCTGCTGACCCCGACCTAGGTCGGGCGCTCGCGGGCTCCCCGAGTCAGATCGGGATACCGCCGGTGGGGAATTTCACCCCGCCCTGAGAATAAGCGCAGACAGCCTAAAGAAAAAAAACGCAGGATACCAGCCCAAAACCCATCAAAGATGAATAGGACGCAGTGCACCGCCCCCCACTGGCGACTTGCCACTCAGCTGCACGGCGCGCTGTCCTTTCTGATTTTGTTTATGGCATAGTGCCAGCAAAAACGTGCAGCCTGCGCAGACTCGGGCGCCAACACCACAAACGGAATCATGACAGAGATGGAAAAGAAAATACTGCTGACCGATTGCCCCGACGCCAAGGGGCTCATCGCCAAGATCACCAACATCTGCTACAAGCACCAGCTCAACATCAACAAGAACGACGAGTTCGTGGATCACGAGAACGGCCGCTTCTTCATGCGTACCGAACTGGAGGGTCGCTTCAACGACGAGACCCTGCTGGCGGATCTCGACGACGCCCTGCCGGCAGGTGCCCAGCGCAGACTGGTCAAGGCTGGCAAGAAGCGCATCGTCATCCTGGTCACCAAGGAGACCCACTGCCTCGGCGACATCCTGATGAAGAACTATGCCGGTGCGCTGGACATGGACATAGTGGCGGTGATCGGCAACTACGACACGCTCGCAGAATTGACGGGCAAGTTCGACATCCCCTTCCATGCCGTGAGCCATGAGGATCTCAGCCGCACCGAGCATGAAGAGCAGGTACGCACCCTCATCGACGGCTACCAGCCGGATTACGTGATCCTGGCCAAGTACATGCGGGTGCTGACCCCGAGCTTCGTGGAAGCCTATCCGCGCAAGCTCATCAACATCCATCACTCCTTCCTGCCCGCCTTCATCGGTGCCCGCCCCTATCGTCAGGCCTTCGATCGCGGGGTCAAGCTGATCGGAGCCACCGCCCACTTCGTCACCGACGATCTGGATGAAGGCCCCATCATAGAGCAGGACGTGATCCACGTGGGCCATGCCTTCAGCGCCGACGACATGGCCAAGGCGGGACGGGATGTGGAGAAATCCGTGCTGAGCCGGGCCCTGGAGCTGGTGCTGAACGAACGGGTCTTCGTCTACGGCAACAAGACGGTGGTGTTCAAATAACCCTGTCCGTCGTTCGACACCCAGCAAAAAGGCTCCCGAGGGAGCCTTTTTCGTCTGCCTGCGCTTATTGAGGCAGGGGCAGACCGTTGACGGTGACCAGCCCCTTGTCGAGCTTGAGCTCGGCATTGAGGTGCGCCTGCTCCGCCTTGAGATAACCCAGGGCCGTGAACTGGGCCAGCATGGGTGCCAGCTGCGGCACCGCCTTGCCCAGTTGATCGCCGAGGCTGACATGAAGCAGCCCGGACAGGGCCTGCATCCCCTCCTCGCTCCCCATCAGTTGCTCCAGAGTGGTGGGGGCAAGCTTGGCCTCCCCTTTCAGGCTGACAGGCTCGCCGTTGAGCTGGGCACTGAAATCGGTCAGCTCCAGGGTGGCACCCCGTTGCAGCATCTTGTCCAGCGCCTGCTGGATAACCGCCTCGTCCACCCGCTGACTGCTGGCCTCCTGCAGGGTCTGATAGCCCTCCAGATCCAGCCCCTTGAGCGCCAGATCCAGACTTCCCTGAGTCACTGCCAGGCTGTCGCTCTCGTTCTCCAGATTGAGGGTCGCCACCTTCATCTGATAACGGCTGGAGAGGGTCTGGGCATCATCCCCCGCCAGTTGGGTGTTGGTGCTGACCCCCTGCAACGAGAGCTTGACGCTCTCCGGCAGTTGCAAGGAGAGGGCGGAGAGCGTCATCTCGCTGTGGGGAGAGAGCCAGATGCCGCTTATCTCGGCCATGTCGGCGCTGCCCTTGAGATCCGCCAAAGCCAGATCCATCTTGCTCTGCGCATCGTGGACCGTCATGCCCAGCCACTGGAAGACCACGTGGCCATTGCCATCGAGATCCCCGCGATAATCCCCGCTCAGGGGCAGGAAGCTGAACTCGTTGAGCCCCTCCCTGACCTTGAAGTCGCTGGCCCAGAAACGGGAGCTGTTGCTCATGGTCCAGAGGCTGCTGGCCGACTCCAGGCCAAGCTGCCACTGCTGCATGCCGAGGGCGGTGAAGACGGGGGCCAGGGTCCCGGTCGCGGTATCGAGCAGCATGTTGCTCTTGATATAGAGCGGCAGCAGGCGGCTGTTGACGAGCAGTTGCAGCTCGATGGGGTCGCTTCCCGCCATCTGGGGATCGAAACTCGCCAGCGTCTGGGGCGGCACCACTACCTTGAGCACACCATCACGGGTGAACAGGTTCTCGCTGGTGGGCAACCAGGTGATCTCGACGCCGCTCTCCTGCTTGGCCCTCACGATCTGCTCCCCCAGGATGCGGTCGAAGGCATTGCCCGTGTACCAGCAGGCGCCCAGCCCACCCACCACCAATGCCGCTCCGGCAGCCATGGCCACTGTCTTTTTCATCTGCTCTCTTACTCCTGATTTTTCTATGGCGGGTGCCTAGGCGCACTCTACGGGGAGGATGGGAACACAAGCAAGCCAGATCCCGGCTCATGACCCATTCTCGACTGTCACAGCAGGGGGCTGAACAGGTAGAAGACGTTCTCCAGCAATTTTTTGTACCAGGGGCGGGCACGCCACCTGGTCAGCGACATGGGGGTCGCCTCCAGCATGTAGCCCTGCACCAGTTGATTCATCTCGGCGACAAACAACGGGTTGTCGATGAGCAGGGTGATCTCGAAATTGAGCCAGAGGCTGCGCCTGTCGAGATTGACCGTGCCCACCAGGGCGAAGTCGTCGTCCACCAGCACGCTCTTGGTGTGCAGCAGACCGGCATCATAGCGGTAAATTTCGACCCCGGCCGCCAGCAGATCCTCCATGAAAGAGTTGCTCGCATGATTGGCCATCAGGGAGTCGTTGCGCGCCGGCAGCACCAGCTGCACCAGCACTCCCCGCGCCGCCGCCGAGGAGAGCGCCGCCGCCAGCGGGTCGTCCGGTACGAAATAGGGGGTGGTCAGCACCAGATGGTGGCGCGCCTGGTAGATGGCCAGCAGCAGGCTCTGCTGGATGCAGTCACCGCCGACGAAGGGGCCGGAGGGAATGAGCTGGGCCCGATAGTTGGTTTGCGGCCAGGCCTCGGGTTCGTGCTGCAGGCTGTCGAGCAGCCGCTCGCCGGTTTCCATCTCCCAGTCCCAGACGAAGGTGGACCACATCAGCGGCACCACGGGCCCCTGCACTCGGATCATGATGTCGACCCACTGACCAACCCCGGCATCCTGCTTGAAGAAACGGGGATCCACCATGTTCATGGAGCCGGTGTAACCGACCCTGTCGTCGATCACCACCAACTTGCGGTGCATGCGCAAGTCCTGGCGCTGGAACGGGATACGCCAGGCACCGACCGGCAGCACCTCCACCACCTTGACCCCGGCCGCGCGCAGCGATTTAGGCCAACCGGAGCGGAAAAAGGCCTTGCTGCCGATGGAGTCGAGCAACACACGACAATCCACGCCGCGCGCCGCCACCTCGACAAGGGCCTCGCACACCGCATCCACATCCCCACCGGGATGCCAGATGTAGAACTCCAGGTAGCAGGATTGGGAGGAGCCGCGGATGTCGCGCACTATCTCCTGCAAGATGGTCTCGGGCCTGTGCAGCAGCGTCATCCGGTTGCCCGAGAGCATGGGCATGGCCAGCCGCCCCTGGATCAGATCATGGAGCGGACGCGCCTTGCTGCCCACCTCGCAGCAGTGCTGGGGAAAGAGGCGGGCGAGCTGGCGGATCCAGATGGCGTAAGGGCGGTACATGGCCTGGGCGCGTTCTGCCCGTTTGCGACCGAGCCGTATCTCCCCAAACAACACATAGAAACCGACCCCGGCGAAGGGGATGGCATAAATGAGTGCCAGCCAGGCGAGGGATACCCCGATGGGGCGCCGCTTCATCACCACTCGCAGGGAGATCCCCGCCACGATCACGGTGTGAAACAACAGCAACAGCCAGCCGAGAAAGCGGGAGAACAGCAACTGAATGTCGTATTCCAGACCGTCGAGCAAGACGACTCCTTGGTGTAATGAACAAAGGGCATGGGCAGATCCCACAGGGCCAGAATGGTATGCTGTGGGGCAAACCCATTCTATCAGGTCGTTAGCATGATCCTGCAATCTATGCTGCTGAGTCTGGCCATGCTAGGTCAAGGCTCATATGACATCAATGAGCAGCAGATAAACCAGTACCTTCAATCCCAGGTACAAGTCGACAAACAGCTGGAGTTGCCCGGCATCATCAAGGCCCATGTGCAGCTCGAGCAGAGCGATGTCCAGATCGGCCGCCAGAGTCCGGATACCGCAAGAGTCTTTGGCAAGGGGCGACTCAAAATCGCCCTGCCGGATCAGACCCAGTACGATGCGCTGCTGAACATGACCTATGAGGCAAGACCCCGCTACGACAAGGCCAAGAGCGCGCTCTTCCTCGACAACATGAAGCTGATTGACTACAAGCTGGAGCCGGCGGCAGCCGAGCAGAAGTTCGGTTTCATGCTGAGAATGCTGCTGCAGAGCATGGAGAAGCGGCTGGAGACCCAGCCCGTCTACAAGCTCGACGACAAGGATCCCAACCAGGCCTGGCTCAAGGAGAATCTGCTGGGGCTGGAGCTGTCACCGGGCAAGATCCGCCTGCTGACCAAGCCCCAGTGAGGGATCAGTTGTAGGCAGTGACCATCGCCTGACGCACCAGCAGCTCGATCTGGTAACCCTGTTCGCGCTGCTGGTGATAGAGGGTATGCAGCGGTCCATCGAGTTCATGCAGGGGAAGGTGGGCAAAGCCCGCCTTGAGGTAGAAGGGTTTCTCGAAGGGCAAGGCGTGGCAGATCACGGGCTTGTCCAGCAGATCGTTGCAGGCGTGCTGCAGCAACCGGGAACCCAGCCCCAGTGACTGGTAGTGGGGCAGCAGTCGAAATCCGCACAGGTGGTAATAGTCCTGTTCGTCGCGCAGGCGCACGGCGCCCACCAGCCAATGGGCATCCCGTACCACGAAGATCCGTTCGGCCAGATCCGGCACATAGTGGGAAAACGTCGTCTCGTAATAGTCCCTGATCAGGGAAAGATCCGCGTCACAGTACTCTTCGAATCTGAGCTCCATCGCCCGCCTGCTTTTCATACCCATTTCGCTCTGGCCACCCGGCCCTCTCTTGACCCACCATCCAGCCCCACGAAGAGATCAGACCAGAGTGGAGCAACTGCAAGATAACACGCCTTTAACTTACAAAAAAGCCAATGGCCAGCTGACAGGCAGTGGTGCCCTCCACGGCCCTCTGCGAGGCTGCAGCATCCGGCTCAGGCTGCTAGTGGGCCTCTTCTTCCCGGGCTTTTCTTGCGACTCGTCACCAGGGCCCTTGTTCTGTCTCGCCACGGATGCTTTACTCAACGTGGCTAACGAGGCTTAAGGAGCAAGCCGTTGAAAGCATGGATGTTGCTGGGAGCCATTTCACTGTCCCCCCTCACTGCCTGGAGTCAGTTGCCGCCACCGGCCGAGGTGGTGGTCCTGACATCCGAGTCAATCCCGTCATCCGAGTCAATCCCGTCACCCGAGTCGATCCCGTCACCCGAGGTGGCAGAGCCCGCATCGGTCCCCGCCACTCGCCAGATCCAGGTCTACAAATCGGTGCAAAAGAACGGGGTAGTACGCTATTCCGACATGATGCCGGAGCAAGGTCATTACGAGCTGCTGCTGTTCAACGATTGCTACGCCTGCGATCCCGCCTCCAGGGTCAACTGGCGCACGACCGGCCTCTTCCTCTATGACTATGCCAGCACCATCAAGGCGGCGGCCAAGACCTACAGCGTCGACCCTGCCCTCATTCGAGCACTGATCCACGCCGAATCCGCCTTCAATCCGCTGGCGGTCTCCCGCAAGGGGGCCATGGGGCTGACCCAGCTGATGCCCGCCACCGCCCGCGAGCTAGGGGTCGGCAATGCCCTGCTGGCGGAGCAAAACATCTTCGGCGGGGTGAAGTATCTGGCGGGCCTGCTTAAGCAGTATGACGGCAACGTCGCCCTGGCCACGGCCGCCTACAACGCGGGCGCAGGCGCGGTGCAAAAGCACGGTGGTATCCCGCCCTACGCAGAGACTCGCGCCTATGTCGCACGAGTGCAACTCTTGCACCAGCGCTATAAAGAGATGCTGAGCGCCCGCGGTCTCTAGCCCTTTCCCTCTCTCAGCAGGCTGAACAATACTGCGGGCCCTTGCGGCCCGCTTTCGTGCCCATCAGAAACAAAAAAACACGCCCGAGGGCGTGCCGATACCACACGTTACTTAGCAACACATCACTCTTTCGTGGCGATCACACGATAGGCCAATGCACCCAGAATGGCACCGACGATGGGGGCGACCCAGAACAACCAGAGCTGGCTGACGGCCCAGTCACCGACAAACAGCGCCACCCCTGTGCTGCGCGCCGGGTTGACCGAGGTGTTGGTCACCGGAATGCTGATGAGGTGGATCAGGGTCAGGCACAGACCGATGGCGATCGGAGCAAAGCCCGCCGGTGCACGGCTGTCGGTGGCTCCCATGATGACGAACAGGAAGAAGCCGGTCATCACCACTTCACACACCAGCGCCGCCAGCAGGCTGTAACCGCCCGGTGAGTGCTCACCATAACCGTTGGAAGCAAAACCGGCGCTCACGTCAAACCCGGCCTGGCCGCTGGCGATCACATAGAGCACGCCACCCGCCGCGATCCCGCCAAGGACCTGGGCAACGATATAAGGCACGACGCCCGATGCCGGGAAGCGACCACCGGCCCACAGACCCAGGGTCACGGCCGGGTTCAGGTGACAGCCAGAGATGTGGCCGATGGCATAGGCCATGGTCAACACGGTCAGGCCGAACGCCAGAGCCACGCCCAGCAGACCTATCCCCACGTTCGGGAAGGCGGCAGCCAGCACGGCGCTGCCGCAACCCCCCAGCACCAGCCAGAAGGTGCCCATAAATTCAGCTGCAAATGGTTTCACTCTCATATCTCCCGATGATGATTAGAACAGGAGCCTCAAAAAGGCTCATACGGACACTGTTATTCAACAGGCGCCATATTATGGGAGTCTGATGGAGCAAGACGAAGCCGGCTTAGTTTACGAGGAATGTGTGATGAACATCACAAGTTATTGATTGAACGGGAGGTTCCCCGCCATTGCCGCACCGATTTCTCATGAGAGTCCGCCTGGGAAGTGCGACAAGTTGTGACTCAATCAGCGCTTTTGACAACAACGCACCGGGCCACGGGCTGTGCATGGTGCAATGCGCTCCGTCTCGGCCCCCACGAGGGATCAGCGATAGCGACCACGTACCGAACTGGTGGCTCGTCCCGCCATCCTGATAAGACTCTGGCGGGTATGGAAGTGACAGAGCGCCACCCCGAGGGCATCCGCCGCATCCGCCTGGGGCGTGGCCGACAGCTTGAGCAGATGGGTCACCATATGCTGCACCTGCTCCTTGGCGGCGCCGCCCGTGCCTACCACCGCCTGCTTGATCTGGGTCGCCGAGTATTCGCTCACCGGCAGCAAGGCGTTGACCGCCGCGACGATGGCGCTGCCCCTGGCCTGGCCGAGTTTCAGGGCCGAATCCGCATTGCGCGCCATGAAGACCCGCTCGATGGCGAACTCGTCCGGCTTGAACTGGGTGATGATCTCGCTCACCCCGTCATACACCTGCTTGAGGCGGGACGGCAGCTCGCCCAAGTCGGTGCGGATGCAGCCCGAGCCCAGGTATTCCGCCTTGCCCGCGACGATGCGGATGACGCCGTAGCCAGTGATCCGGGAGCCGGGGTCTATGCCCAGAATAATGCTCATGAACGGGCCACCTTGGTCGCCGCGATCGGGCGCTCATCGACACGTGGCAGGCCCGGCGCCATTTGCGAAACGTTGCTCATCACACTCTGTTGCTCTGCAGATCTTTCATGGGCGCCAAGATAGCAAACAAGCCAGCGCTTGGCTCGCGCGGCGGCGCCCTCGCCGGCTGACTGCGCAGGGATACGCCATCTTGTACAGTGGTCTGCTCATTCGTTCGCCCGTTTCAGTTCTTGCGTTCAGCATGGGAACCACGAATGACGGACGCTACTGCCTGCCCTCGGCCAGAGTGACCAGCCGCTCAGCCAGTTGATGGCTCTGCAGATAGCTCTCGACAAGCATCCCATCGGCTCTGCCCGCCTCAATCTGTTGGTACCAGTGATCCAGCATCGCAACGAAGCCCCGTTGGGCCAATACCGGCTGCCAGTCGTCCGGTGCCAGGGTCTGCAGGGTCTTGTCTCGGGCAATCGTGCCCCGGGTGCAGTTCTCGATATGCAGGGAGAGGTTGTCGCCATAGGCGTCGATGCGCTCCTCGGTGAGACCAGCGCTGCGGTTCATGCTGCCGCTCACGGCGCAGTCGCCGCTCTGCCAGGCGACGCTCACACCGGCCAGCAGCTCGGGCTGCCGGGGGCTTCGCCGCAGCACCGCATGCAGATCCCCGGTGGGCGCGCCGCCATAGCAGCAGAGGCTGTCGAGCACATGGATAAAGTCGTCAAACAGGAACGGACGCGGCAACCCCGGCAGATCGTGTCTGTGCTTCTGCCAGTGAAGTTCCGTGAGCGGCTGGGCGCGGGCATCAGCCATGGCAGGCAGATAGCGGCGGTTGAAGCCCACAAACAGCGGGCAATCCTGCGCGATGGCGAGGTTGGCGAGCGCCTCCACCTCGGCGGCGTTGTCACAGAGCGGCTTGTCCACAAAGGTGGGGATGCCCGCCCGCAGACATTGTTCGGCCAGCGCGAAATGCACCGAGGTGGCGGCGTGGATCATCACCGCATCCGGGCGGCTCCCTAGCAGCGCATCCACCTCGGTGAAGCACTCGGCGATCCGGTACTGGCGGGCCAGCTTGCCGAGCACTTGAGGACTCCGGGTACAGAGCAGCGGGGTGACTCGCTCGTCGCTGGCAATCAGCGGCAGATAGGCCTTCTGGGCGATATCACCGAGGCCAATCAGGGCAATGCGCATGGGAACTCCTTGTCATGAGTGCGATGGCACAGGGTAACATCTCACTCGCACCGGGCACATCCAATGCCCTGCACACTGGCCGGTCACCGGCCCCGTCAGGTGGGGAGTTTTCTTGCTGCCATCGGCTGGCTAAGATGCCCTCTTCCTGCGCTGACCCCATCAAGGAAGACCATGAGCCATTCGACCCTTCACTCTCTGTTTCGCTACAAGGCCTGGGCCGATGGCGAACTGCTGGATGCCCTCGCCCCCCTGGACCCGCAGCTACATCCCGAGGCGCACCACAATGCCCTTCGCATCTTCAACCATATCCATGTGGTCGATGCCATCTTCAAGGCCAATCTGCTGGGGGAACGGCACGGCTTCAGTGCCACCAATACTCCGGAGACGCCGACCCTGGCAGCGCTGCGCACTGCCATCGGCACACTGGATGCCTGGTATCTGGATTACGTTGCCGGCCTGAGCCAGGCAGATGGCGAGGCCGTGCTCTCGTTCAACTTCGTGGATGGCGACAAGGGGCAGATGAGCCGCGCCGAGATGCTGCTGCATCTGGTGACCCACGGCGGCTATCACCGAGGGGCTATCGGGCGCATTCTGGTTCAATGCGGCATTACGCCACCGCGCGATACCCTGACCACTTTTTTGCACCGCAGTGAACCGGAACGGCGGGGCGGCTAAACGACAAACGAGGGCGGCCCATGTTGCCCTCTATTTTGTGGATTTGGCCTGCTCTCTGGTATCGAGCCACTTGCCGATTCGGGCCCCCAGCTCGGAGCAGATAAGGGCGCTGACCATGGCCCCTATCATCCGGTTCATATCAGAGATCTCTTTTGATTCCAGAAGCAGGGGCGCTATCAGGTTAAAGGCTATTAGCCCCATCACCAGCCCAAGCCCGCTACCAATCTTCTCTCTGCGGGATCGCGTTTTTATCGCCATCTGCTGCTCACTCCTGTTCGGGAATACCCGCTGCAAAATATTCAGGAGAGAGGCCGTTATGCCTCTCCTACCTTTTCGTCAGCCGCCAAGATAGCAAAGCCACCGCCACCTGACTGCTTTTGGTTGCATGTGGTGATGTACTTTGATGACGCAGTTCAAAAAACACTAAATTTCTGATGGTTATGTCAGCTCCAATGCTCGCACAGGCGGCTTCGTTTGGCTTAGCATGGTCATTCAGAACCTGTTGAGCTGCGATGGGTTGCTGCCAGCGCGGGTCAAGGGAGCCTATTGGAAGCTGTAATCCACGGGCGGTAGCGTGGGATTCGGAGGCGTTATGCCTTGCTCGGAAAGATGGGGGTCCCAGATTTCCATGCCCCAGACTTTTATAGATGTTATACATTCACAACAATAAAGGATTAGACATGAAGCTTTTAGCTTTTCATGCTACAAATGTTTATGGCTATATGAATTTCGATGTGAAATTTAACTCAGATGTGAATTTTTTAGTTGGGAGTAATGGCTCTGGTAAGAGTACGATAATAAAACTAATTCAGGCATTATTAAAGCCAAACGTTAAAGATTTAATTTGTGTTCCGTTTGAAAAAGTCAAATTATCATATACTGACAAAGGTGAGATATTTTCAATTCTGGGGACAAAAGATAAATTAAGCCTCAATATTAATCATTCCTATTTTGGAAGTGAAAAATCAGTTTCCATTCCATTGCCACCTGAGGATAAATACGAAGATGGGTTTGATTTTGATGATAATACTATATCTCACATAGAACGAGACTTTTATAGCTCCCCTATTATTAAAAAAATAAAAAGCCTAAATATACCTGTTTTTTTAGGACTGGATAGAAAAACTTCTTTTTATGAAGACACTGAGTCAGAAATAAATAGAAAAAATATTTACTTCAAAAGACAATTTATATCATCAGGCCGAAAAAGAGCCATAAATGGTAGTTTGAGTGCAGCCTTACAGTCCACAGAGATCCTCATACAAGAGGCTTACCGGAGGATCCGTGAAGTAGAGGAAAGGCAAGATATGCAACTTAGAGATAATATATTGAAATCATCCTTTAAGTTCACAAAGTTTGATGTTGAAGATTTTCAATCTCCGGACATTACATGGCAATCAAGATCGCATATCTTAGAGCGAAGAGAAGAAATAGTTCGCGCAATCAAAAAAATTGGGAACACTAATAAAGCATTATTATCTGACATTGATAATTTCTTTGATAATCTAACCTCACTTTTTGAAGAGTTACGCAAAAATGAATCAAAGGGATTATCTGTAGAATGGTTCTTGAATAAAGTACAGATAGATAGGATATCTAGTTTAGTCGATGTCATTGATGAATATAATGAAAAGATTGGAAAAATGTATGCCCCTATCAGCAAATTTCTGTCAACAGTAAATGAGTTTTATAAAGACTCAAGGAAAAAGATTGAAATAAATGCGGTAGGGCAATTAGTAATCATCAGACCTGACAATAAAAAAAGTTCCATTGATATTTTATCTTCTGGCGAACGACAGCTATTAGTTATAATTGCTAACGTAATGCTCAATAGGTATGCGAACACTAGTGGTGTTATTGTAATAGACGAACCAGAGATTTCGTTACACTTGAAGTGGCAAGAGCTTTTCTCTGAAACTATTCTCTCCGTAAGTCCAAATACTCAGTTTATTCTTGCAACTCACTCCCCAGATATTGTTGGTGAATTGACAGATAAGTGTAAGAGCATCAGAGGTTGATGATGGAAAGAAGCACTGCTGCAAGAAAAGCTCGCTCTGTTTTTTTTGAACACCGAAACACAATAGATATATATGTTGAAGATACCGCTCTTGGTTACAAAAAAATATTCAAAGGTTTACTTAATCGAGCTTTAAACAGTAAATATTTAATTAACGACGTTTTTCCATTAGGTGGCCGCAATGCAGTAATCAACGAGTGGGAAAAAGATACTAATAAAAGAGATCGCCCAAGACTATATATAGTAGATGGTGACTTGCATCTCATGAATGGGAACTTAGCAAGAGCAGAGGGGTTGTATTCGCTTCCATTCTACTGCATAGAGAATATTTTAATATGTGAACATGCGCTAACTCAATTAATGGTAGAAGAAGATCCAGAACGAGAATATGATGAACTTAAAAAAATATTAGATTTTCCCACTTGGGTTAAAGATAATCAGCCATTATTGAATTTGTTCGTTTTTTACGCTATTTGTTTCAAGCATTGCCCTGAGATAAAAACTGTTTCGTGCAAGTTAAAAGATTTTATTTCAAGTGATAGTGGAGTAGTTGATGAACTAAAAATAAAAAATAAAATAAATGAACTCCAAGGTCATATAACGAATAAAATAGGTGAAGAGTCATTCAAACAGGAAATTGAACTCTACCATCAGGTAATAGAAAATAATAATTCACTCACAAAATTTGTATCTGCCAAAGACTACTTATTACCACTATTATTTCTTCGCATAAGGAAGAACATAAAGACTACTGCACAAAACTTAAATTTAAAATATAGAGCATCTCTATATTGCGATATCAGCCAAATTTCAGATATCGATGATTATATTCTATCCGATAAAGTAAATACCTAAAGAACTATCTTATAAGTTAGATAAGAACACAGCGATTTAAAAATCTACTACGGAAATAAAAAGGCGACCATATGGTCGCCCTTTTTATTTCTATCGTTTTCTAATCAGGAATATCACCGAGCCGGTCGCTTGGCAGCCCCGCCTTTGGCCGCAGGCTTGCCGCCCTGAGTGACGGGTTTGGCGCCCGGCTTGGCGGAGCCAGCACGGGTCGGCGCCTTGCCCTTATGGGCGGGTTTGCCAGCTGGTTTACCTTGACCTGCCCCTTGCGCCGCGGGTTTGCCGTTGCCGGCCCCTTTGCTGAGCTGGGAGCCTACTGGCTTGCCATTGCCCGCCTTGCCGCCAGCAGCCTTGCTGTCCGCCCCATTGCTGCGCTGATGGGTGATGGCGCTGTGGCGGGTCAAGGCAGGCTTGAGGCCCTTGTTGCGGCTGCGCTCGGCCTTGGCCTCGCCGCGACCTTCCGGCGGCACCAGGCAGTCGGGGCCGTTGCCGATCAGGTGGCCCTTGCCCATTTCCAGCAGGGCTTCGCGGATCATCGGCCAGCCGGCCGGATCGTGGTAGCGCAGCAGCGCCTTGTGCAGGCGGCGGCGACGCTCCCCTTTCACCACGAACACGTCCCCGCCCTGGCGGCTCACCTTGTTGAGCGGGTTTTTCTCGGTGTAATACATGGTGGTGGCGTTCGCGAGCGGCGACGGATAGAAGTTCTGCACCTGATCCAGCTTGAAGCGGTTGGTCTTGACCCAGAGCGCCATATTCACCATATCTTCGTCGGTCGTCCCCGGGTGGGCGGAGATGAAGTAGGGGATCAGGTACTGCTGCTTGCCCGCCTCTTTGGAATACTTGTCGAACAGCTCCTTGAAGCTGTAGTAGCTGCCCATGCCCGGCTTCATCATCTTGGAGAGCGGGCCCTCTTCGGTGTGCTCGGGCGCGATCTTGAGGTAGCCGCCGACGTGGTACTTGGCCAGCTCCTTGATGTAGCGCGGATCTTCCACCGCGATGTCGTAACGCACCCCGGAGGCGATCAGTATCTTCTTGATCCCCTTCACATCCCGCGCCTTGCGGTAGAGGTTGATGGTCGGGGTATGGTCGGTGTCCATGTGCGGGCAGATGGTGGGCCAGACGCAGGAAGCGCGGCGACAGGTCTGCTCGGCCTTGGGGCTCTTGCAGCGTAAGCGGTACATGTTGGCGGTGGGGCCGCCGAGATCCGAGATGACGCCGGTAAAGCCCGGCACCTTGTCGCGGATCTCTTCGATTTCCTTGATGATCGACTCTTCCGAGCGGCTCTGGATGATGCGTCCCTCGTGCTCGGTGATGGAGCAGAAGGAGCAGCCGCCGAAGCAGCCACGCATGATGTTGACCGAGGTCTTGATCATCTCGTAGGCCGGGATCTTCTCGTTGCCATAGGCCGGGTGCGGCACCCGCTGGTACGGCAGGCCGAACACGCCGTCCATCTCGTCGGTCTCGAGCGGGAAGGCGGGCGGGTTGACCCAGATGATGCGATCGCCGTGGGCCTGCGAGAGCGCGCGAGCGCAGCCCGGGTTGGTCTCGTGGTGCAGGATGCGCGACGCATGGGCGTAGAGCACCTTGTCTTCCTTCACCCGCTCGAACGCCGGCAGCTTGACGTAGGTCTTCTCCCAGGGTTTCTGCTTGGGCGGCTGCACCAGCACGGGCTTGGCCTCCTGCGCAGCCGGCGCGGTGCCTTCGTCGTCAGAGCAGGGCGCCCCTTCCATATAGGGGTTCATGATGGGATCGATGCGGCCAATCTGATCCAGCTTGCTCGAATCCACCCCGCGCCAGCCCGGCAGCGGCTCACGGCGGATGACGGCGGTGCCACGAATGTCCTGCATGGTGTCGATGGTCTCGCCACCCGCGATGCGGTGCGCCACCTCGATAAGCGGCCGCTCGGCGTTGCCGTAGATGAGGATGTCAGCCTTGGCGTCCAGCAGGATGGAGCGGCGGATGGTCTCGGACCAGTAGTCGTAGTGGGCGATACGGCGTAAGGAAGCCTCGATGCCACCGATCACCACAGGCACCTCTTTATAGGCTTCTTTGCAGCGCTGGGTATAGACCAGAGTGGCGCGATCCGGCCGCTTGCCGCCCACGTCGCCCGGGGTGTAGGCGTCGTCGTGGCGCAGCTTCTTGTCGGAGGTATAGCGGTTGATCATGGAGTCCATGTTGCCCGCGGTCACCCCGTAGAAGAGGTTGGGCTTGCCCAGGCGCATAAAGTCATCCTTCGATGACCAGTCCGGCTGGGCGATGATGCCGACCCGAAAGCCCTGGGATTCCAGCATGCGGCCTATGACCGCCATGCCGAAACTCGGGTGATCCACGTAGGCGTCACCGGTCACCAGGACTATGTCGCAGCTGTCCCAGCCGAGCTTGTCCATCTCCGCTCTGGACATGGGCAGGAAGGGCGCCGTGCCGTAGCACTCGGCCCAGTAGCGGGGATAGGAGAAAAGGTGGGTAACCGGCTGCATTTTGAACACCTGGAACAATTCGGGTCGCGCATTATACCGGCAGAGACAGGCGGGGGCGATGGCTTTTTGGCCCCACAATTCGCAGGGTAAGCGCGGGGTAAAGGCGAACCAGCCTGCGTAGGTGGCTCGCCTTTACGGAAGAAGGATCAGGCGGCCGGTTTGTCCCTCGTATTAGACGCGGCCTCCGGCGCCGGGGGGGCGCTGACGACATCAACCGCCAGCGCCTCGTCCACCAGCAGATCCCGCGCCCCCGTCATCCCCGCCCGTCTGGCCAGCAGGTGATAGATGGCGGGCACGATCAGCAGGGTGACCAGGGTCGCGAGCGACAACCCGAAGAAGACCACTGTGCCCACGGCCATCCGGCTCTCATACCCCGCCCCCATGGAGACCATCAGCGGCACCGCGCCTATGATGGCGGTCAGCGAGGTCATCAGGATGGGCCGCAGCCGACGCACCGAGCCTGCGATGATGGCCTCCTCGAAGGATTCCCCCCGCTGGCGCAACTGGTTGATGAACTCCACGATGAGGATGCCGTTCTTGGTCACCATGCCGATCAGCATGATCATCCCTATCTGGCTGTAGATGCTGAGCTCCTGTCCCGTCAGCCAGAGGCCAAGCAGGCCGCCGAAGATGCCGAGCGGCACCGTCACCATCACCACGGCCGGGGTCAGCAGGCTCTCGAACTGGGCCACCAGCACCAGATAGACCACCAGCAGGGCGAGGCCGAACACCATCACCATCTCCCCCTGGTTGTCGCGATAATCCTTGGACTCACCGGCGTAATCCACCGTCATGCCGGTGGGCAGGTGATCCGCGGCCCAGCCATCGAGGAAGTCGAGCGCCTCCCCCAGGGTGTGGCCGGGGGCCACGTCCGCGGTCAGGGCAATCGCCTTCTGACGCTGGTAGTGGTTGAGCCGCTGCGGGCTCGCCACCTGGGTGACGGTCGCCAGGGTGGAGAGGCTCACCATCTCGCCGCTGGCGGCCCTGAGATAGATGCGGCTCACATCCGAGATGCCGTTGAACTGGGCCTGGTTGGCCCTCAGGTAGACGTCATACTCCTCGCCTCTGTCCACATAGGTGGTCTGGCTGACGCCGCCGAGCAGGGCCTGCAGGGAGCTCGCCACGGTGGAGACCGGAATGCCGAGTTGGCTGGCCCGCTCCCGCTCTATGGTCACCTGCAGCTCCGGGGTCTTCTCGGCGTAGTCGAGATCCGGGGTCAGCATCAGCCCGCTCTGGCCGGCGGCCTGCTGCAGTGCCAATCCTTGCTGATAGAGCTCCCCATAGTCGGAGCCCTGCAGCACGAACTGCACGGCGGCGGTGGAGCCTCCCCTGAATCCGGGCTGGAAGGTGCGGATCATCACATCTGGAATGCCGGCCAGCCGCCCGCTCAAGCTGCGGCCAAAGTCGGTGGCGGTCTCGTCCCGCACCGCCCAGTCGGTGAGCTGGATGATGACCATCCCGGTCTGATCGCCGCCGCGCCCGAAGGCCGGGGTGCTGAAACTCATGGCCTGCACCACCCCCTTGCCGAGCAGCGGCATGATGGCTGCCTCCACCTGCTGCATGTTGCGCTTCATCCGCTCGATACTGGTGCCCTCGGCCCCTTTCACGAACACATAGATGACACCACGGTCTTCGGTCGGGGTCAGGCTCGCGGGCAGCTTGCCAAACAGGGCGCCGATGCCGCCGAGGCAGAGCAGCAGCACCAGCGGCATCCAGACGGAGCGGCGCAGCACGGCGCCCAGCAGGCGGCGGTACTGTGTCTCCACCCGGCCAAGGCCCCGATCCAGTAGCGCGGTCAGGGCATTGGGCTTGTCGACGGCACGCATCAGCCAGGAGCCCATGGCCGGGGTCAGGGTGAGCGCCACCAGGGAGGAGAAGAGCACCGCCAGGGAGAGCAAAATGGCAAATTCGGTAAAGAGCCGTCCGACCATGCCATCCATGAAGGCGATGGGCACGAACACCATCACCAGCACCGCCGTAGTGGCCACCACGGCAAAGCCCACCTCACGGGTACCGTGCCAGGCCGCCATCAGGGGGGATTCGCCCTGCTGCAGGTGGTGGTGGATGTTCTCCACCACCACGATGGCGTCATCCACCACCAGACCGATGGCGAGGATGAGCGCCAGCAGGGTGATGAGGTTGATGGAGAACCCCAGATACCAGGCGCCGATGAAGGCGGAGATAAGCGACACCGGTACCGTGATGGCCGGGATCAGCGTGGTGCGCCCCTGGCCGAGGAAGAGGTAGAGCACGGCAACCACCAGCACGGCGCAGATGGCGAGCGTCTCGTACACCTCGTCGATGGCCTGCTTGATGAAGACGGTGGAGTCGTAGTCCACCTCGAGCTGGGCCCCTTCCGGCAGGAAGCGCTGCATCTCGGTCATCTTGCGCTCTATGCCCTGGGCCACCGCCAGCGGGTTGGCGGTGGATTGCGCGACTATGCCTATCCCCAGGCTCTCGCGGCCGTTGCGCTGATAGGCGCTGTCTTCGTTCTTGGCCCCCACCTCCACGTCGGCGATGTCCGCCAGGTAGATGCTTTGGCCATTGGTGGCGGTCTTCACCGGCAGGGCACGAAAATCCTCGGCGCTATGGTAGAGACGGGCGATCTGCACCGCCATGGTCATGCTGTTGTTGCGGATCTCCCCCCCGGGCAGCTCGATGTTCTCCCGCTCGAGGGCATCCTGCACGTCGGCGACCGTGATGGCGCGGGCCGCCATGTCGGCGGGGCGCAGCCTGACATACATCACCTGGGTCAGATCGCCGGAGAGGGACACCTCGCTCACCCCGTCCACCAGGCTTAAGGAGTCGACCAGCATGCGGTTGGCATAGTCGGTCATGGCGGTGCGGTCCATCTGGGTGCTGCTGAAGTTGAGCCAGATCGCCACGTCACCGTTGCCGTTGTCCTTGGTGACCATGGGCTCGTCCGCCTCGTCCGGGAGCCTCGGCCGGGCGCGGGAGATGGCGTCGCGCACGTCCGAGGTGCCCTCCAGCATGTTCCAGCCGAGCTTGAACTCCACCGTGATGGAGGAGCGCCCCTTGCGGGTCACCGAGTTGATGTTCTTGATGCCGCTGATGCCGGAGAGCTGATCCTCGATGGGCTTGGTGACCTGGCTCTCCATCACCTCGGGGGCGGCCCCCTCATAGGTGGTGGTGATGGAGACGGACGGCGTCTGCACGTCCGGCATCTCCCGCACCGTCAGCTTGGCGAAGGCCACCAGGCCGAACACGGTGAGCAGGGCACTGATGACGACCGCCACCAGGGGGCGGCGCACAGACATATCGGAGAGCCACATCAGCCTTTCACCTCGGTCAGATCACGAACCAGGGCACCGTCACGCAGGTTGACCAGCCCCTCCACCGCGATGCGATCGCCGACGTTCAGCCCCTTGATGACCCAGACGGCCTCGCCGTGGGTATCGCCCAGTTCCACCGGGATGCGCTTCACCCGGCCGTCCGCCTCGAGACGGTAGACGAAGCGAAGCTCCCCCGCATACTCCACCGACTGGGCGGGGATCAGGGTCATCTTCTGGGCAGGCAGGGAAAGATCCACGTTCATCAGCATACCGGGCCGTAGCTGGCCGTCGGGGTTGGGAAGGATGACCCGCGCCTTGATGTTCTGGGTTTCGTTGGAGATGCGACTGTCGAGCGTCTCCAGCACGCCAGAGAAGGCTTGATCCGGCCAGGCCGAGCTGGTGGCCGTCACTGTCATGCCGGGTTTGAGGAGGGAGAGGTAGCGCTCGGGTACCGCCAGATCGAGCCGCAATCTGGCCAGTTCGTCCAGATGAAGCAGTACGTCACCGCTGTTGACCAGGGCCCCTTCGCTGAGATCGATCAGGCTGACGGTGCCGTCGAAAGGGGCCGCCAGGGTGCGCAGCGACAGCTCATAGCGCGCCGCATCGACCCGGGCCTGGGCCTGGGCCACGGTCGCCTTCTGCCCTTCCAGCTCGGAGGTGGTGATGGCACCGCGCGCCACCAGCCGGCGCATGTCCCGCAGCTTGCGGCTCTCGTCGCGCACGCTGGCGCTCTGCTCGGCGAGTTCCGCCTGCTGCTTGCCCGCATCCAGGGCGATCAGGGTCTGTCCCTGCTTGACCTGCTGACCGGAGCGCACCGCAATCCTGACGATGCGGCCGGTCACCTCGGGACTGACCACCACGGAGCGATTGGCCGCCAGCTTGCTGACCAGCTTGATGGAGGGCTCTGCCAGGCTCTGCCTGACCGTTTCCGCCCGGATGTTGACCTGCCTTGGGGCAGGTTTGCTGGCAGGTTCGGCCTGCCGAAGCGTCCAGGCGCCGGCCCCCAGCAGCAGGAGAAGGGGGACAAGCCACAGCCATATGCGCATTTTCATCAGACAATCCATGCAAGGTAAGAGAGAAGGAGAAGAGGAAACTTCATCAATGATGGCACCATGTTACCCCCTGACTATGCCGTGACTATGTATAAATGTGACAAAACGTAACAGCCCGGCGGGAAGATCATCAAAATCACATCCAGCTGAGACTGTGAATATTTTCTGCCTTACACTGATGTGCCGATCCCGTCATTTCCCGGTACGCCCATGCCCACACTGCCCCCTGCCTTTGCCAAATATCGCTTGCAGTGGCTGCTGCTGGGCTTCAGCCTGCTGTTGCTGCTGCTCGCCCTGCAACACGCATTTCGCCAGATCACCGAGCTGAACCGGCGCGACGTCATCAACACTGCGGCCCAGCTGAGCAACCAGCATCAGCGGATGGAGGCCTTCCTCGAGGCCATGCGCGGCCAGGCCGAGGAGCGCCTGCGCAGCAACCCCCAGTCAGTGCTCTCGCGCCAGCTCTATCAGGCGCTTCAGGTCGATGGGGAGCACGGCATCAACCTGGATCGCATCCCCGTCGATCTGCCGCCCGCCCTCATCGGCAACCTGACCGGGCTGAACCCGTTGCCCCATGGCGGCAGCCAGCGGGAGGCGAGAATGCATCTCGCCCTCAGCCTCTCTCCCCTGCTCGCCACCGCCAGCAAGCTGCTCGACAAGGACGTGGCCTGGATCTACTTCACCGGCACGGACGACTTCATCTATCTCTACCCCTGGGTGCCCTCCAGCCAGTTCCGTTTTGACCCCGCCATCTACCACAAGTCTTACTGGCAGGAGGTACTGGGCCGGCATCCGCCCTCCGAGCACGCCACGTTGTCACGCCCATATCAGGATTTTGCCGGCCGGGGACAGATGATCACCCTGTCCCAGCCCATCACCCAGAGTGACCAGATCATCGGCCTGCTCAGCATCGACATTCAGACCAGTACCCTGGAGCAGACCCTGCGCCGTCTCGCCCCCCAGATTGGCACCCTGTTTCTGGTCAATCAGCACCGGCAGATCCTGGCCAGCAGTCAGTCCGGCACGGCACCACCTCTGGCCAGGGAAGCCTCGCGGGAAGGGTATCACTGGCAGCAGAGTGCCTTGCAGCTGGTCTACCCCATTCCCGCTACGCCGCTCACCCTGATCCACCGCATCTCGCTGCTGCCCCTGCTGCAGATGCTGCTGTGGCAATCGGCAACGGCGCTCCTCACCTTGCTCTGCCTGGTGGTGGCGACGCTGTCGAGCCTGCGATCCCGCCGCCTCAACCGCCGGTTGAATTACCTGTCCAGCCACGATGCACTGACCGGCGCCTTCAACCGCCACCACTTCGACGCCGTCGAACGCCGTTACGCCCAGGCTGGCAGCCATCACATCGGGGCCATCATGTTCGATTGCGATCACTTCAAGCAGGTCAACGACCGCTTCGGGCACGGGATCGGCGATCAGGTGCTGATCCGGCTGGTTCAGCTCTGCCAACCCTTGCTGACCCGGGAGTGCACCCTGATCCGCTGGGGTGGTGAGGAGTTTCTGTTGCTGGTCGCAGACAAGGGTCTGCCCCTGGCCCCGCTAGCCGAACAGCTGCGGCTGCGCATCGCGGAACACGACTGGACCGAGATAGCCCCCGAGCTGAGGGTGACCATCAGTCTCGGCCATTGCCGTCAACGCCCGGAGATCAAGCTGCACGAGGCTATTCGTCGTGCCGATCTCGCCCTCTATCAGGCCAAGGCCAATGGTCGCAATCGCAGTGAAGGCTGGCAGGATGACGCACGGGGGAAGCAGGAGTAAGCTGAACCCCCAACTCACAGCAGGAGACGCACTGTGGCACGAAAACCCCGCCTGGGCCTGGCCCTTGGCAGCGGCGCCGCCCGAGGATGGGCGCACATCGGCATCATACGGGCGCTGGAGCGCCTCGGTGTCAAACCGGATCTGGTGGCCGGTTGCTCCATCGGCAGTTTCGTCGGTGCCGCCTATGCCGCCGGCGAGCTGGACAAACTGGAGTCCTGGGTACGCGGTTTCAGCCGCCTGCAGGTGATGGGGCTGCTCGATCCCGCCCTCTCCGGCGGTCTGTTCCGCGGCGACAAGGTGTTTGGCATCGCCGCCAACCATCTGGGGGATCCCGCCATCGAGAGCCTGCCGCTGCCCTTTGCCTGCGTCGCTACCGAACTCGATACCGGCCGCGAAATCTGGCTGCAAGAGGGGCCGCTGCGACAGTGCGTGCGCGCCTCCTGCGGCATGCCCGGCATTTTGACCCCGACCCGGATCGACGATCGCTGGCTGGTGGATGGCGCCGTGGTCAACCCGGTCCCCATCTCCCTGGCCCGCGCCATGGGAGCCGAGGTGGTGATCGCCGTCAACCTCAACACCGACCTGCATCAGCCCTGGACCGACGAGCCGGACCCGCCCGCACCGGGAGGCCTCTTCAGTCAGTGGCTGGGCCGGGGAGAACCCAGCACGCCCGGCATGTGGGGGGTGATGACCGGCTCCATCAACATCATGCAGGAGCGGATCACCCGCGCCCGCATGGCCGGGGATCCCCCCGAGATCCAGCTCTGCCCGCGCCTTGGCAGCCTCTCCATCATGGACTTCCACCGCGCGAGCGACGCCATCAACGAGGGGGAGGCTTGCGTCGAGCGCAACCTGGACCAGCTCAAGGAGGAACTCTCCCGACTCGGTCTGATATGAGGGCACCACCGGGACACGCCAATGAAAAAGAGCGCCATCAGGCGCTCTTTTGCTGTCCGGACCGCAGGCTCAGAACAGCCCCAGCCCCTTGAGCATCACGATCAGGATGAGCGGCGGCGACACGTAGCGGATGATGAAGAACAGCGGCTTGAGGATGGGCAGCTCCAGCTCGCCCCCATTGGTCAGCGCCGTCTTCATCCGCTCGAAGCCCCAGACCCAGCCCACGAACAGACAGAGGAAGATACCGCCCAGGGGCATCAGCACGTTGGAGGAGACGAAGTCGAACAGATCGAAGAAGGTCTTGCCGGCTATCTGCACGTCCGCCAGCGTGCTGTTGGAGAGCGCACAGGTCGACCCGACCGCCCCCAGCAGCAGCAGGTTGATCAGCGTCGCCCTCCTTCGGCTCATGTGAAAACGCTCGGAGAGCACGGAGACCGGCACCTCCAGAATGGAGAGCATGGCCCCCGTGGCCGCTATGGCGGAGAGCACGAAGAACAGCACCATGAACAGGTGGCCGAACGGGATGCTGGCAAACACTGCCGGAATGGTGATGAACAGCAGGGAGGGACCGGCGGTCGGCTCGAAACCGAACGCAAACACCGCCGGGAAGATGGCGATCCCCGCCAGCATGGAGACGAACAGATCGGCGCACATCACCCTGACCGTGGTGAGCGGAATGTGCTGATCGTCCCGAAAGTAGCTGCCATAGGTCATCATGCAGCCCATGCCGATGGAGAGCTTGAAGAAGGCCAGCCCCATGGCGGTCAGCACCACACCGGCGGTGACCTTGGAAAAATCAGGGGAGAACAGGAAATGCAGCCCCTCGCTCGCCCCGGGCAGGGTCAGACTGCGAATGCCGATCACCAGCAGCAGGATGAAAAGCACCGGCATCAGCCGCTTGGTGACCGCCTCTATCCCTTTCGACACCCCCATCAGCAATATGCCCCCCATCAGCGCCAGCACCAGCCACTGCCACAGCAGGCTCTGCAAGGGATCCGTGATGAGCGCATTGAAGGCCGCGCCGGTGACGGCGGGATCGGTCGAGAGGATCTCGCCACTGGCCGCCTTGAAGATGTAGGCGAATACCCAGGCCGCCACTTCGGAGTAAAACGACATAATGAGGAAGGCCGCCGTCACCCCCATGGCCGCGATCAGCCACCAGGGCTGCCCCTTGGGCGCCAGCTTGATGAGCCCGCTCACCGCATCGGATTTCGCCTGACGCCCCAGCATGATCTCCGAGATCATCACCGGCAGTCCCACCAGCAGGGTGGCGATGACATAGACCAGCAGAAAGCCGGCGCCGCCATTCTCCCCGGTCAGATAGGGAAACTTCCAGATGTTGCCAAGGCCGACCGCCGAGCCCAGGGTCGCGGCAAGCACGCCGAAGGTGCTGGTAAAGCCATCTCTGGCTTTGGGAAGGGTATTGCTCATGCTTGTCTCGCTCTGTGGATCAGGGACCTGAATTTAAAGGGTCGGAATTTTCCGGGGATTAATCCAGCTTGCCAAGATGATTTGGTTGAAATCGCCACATGAAGCACACAACGCATTACTTATTTAAATAACTGTCTGTTTTGACAAATAAAAAATGCCGCCTCGCGGGCGGCATTTTTATCAAGGCTCAGGCAATCAAGCCTTGGCAATATCGTCCGGACCGATCTGGCCGATTTCGGCGACTTTCTTGTCGGCCAGCAACCAGAGGGTGAACTTGTGCAGTTCAGGGTGATGAGCCAGGGCGACCAGGAAGGCGCCTCCAACTTCACGGTAACCCAGTTCATAGTTCTTCAGGGTAGTCGGGGGGACGCCCAGCAGATCGGCAAACTTGGGACGGCTCAGGCCAACCGCTTCGCGGATCTGACGGATCTTCTTGCCAACAGTTACGATATTTGAATTCATGTGTTCCATACTCCGTTCGGCGGATTCACTCCACCTTTATTTTTCGCGACGACTCGTAGTCAAGTGTATCAGTTTTGAACGGACTCGTTATGGTCGAGCCTCTATCTTTAATAAGCGTCTTTCGACGACAACCCTAACAAACCTCGGGGATGGTAATCGCAGAGTCGCCTCAGGTAAACAGTCTCGAAGAGAAACCTTTATTGTTGCCACGGCCATAACTCGTATAATTCGCCAGTTATCCCTTAAAGAGTATTCAGCATGGCATTCCCCGGCATCATCTCCCGACTTCACCCGGATTCAGACCCGGATTCCCTCCCCCGCCAGCTCCATCAGGGTCAGCAAACCCGGGCCGAGGCATTCTTGCTACCCGCCGTCATGCAGAGCGAGGCCGCTCCCGTGCTGGCTTCCCTCTCGGACAAGTGCAGCCTCTATCTCGAGCACCCCACCACGCTGTCCCTGCGCAGCCACGATGGGGTCTTTCTGGAAGATGGCTCCCTGCTGCTTGGCAATGGTAACCGCATGACACTGTCGACGGAGAAGAGGGATGGTGGACTGGTGCCCGAACAGGGCCTGCGCGAGATGGCCCAGTGGCTGGAAGCCGGTCATCAACATTTCATCTGTTCAGCCGCGATTCAGCCGGTCGCCAGGGCCATCCTCAATATCTGGCCCCTGGACCCCTATCTCGCCCGCCATTATTTACTCAGCTTCACACCCTTGCTGTGCGAAGCAACTGAGGCCGACTATCTCGCGGTTTTCGCGACCAGGGCCGCCATCGCCACCCCGCAGCACGCTTGGGCTGAGGCCTATATGAAGCTTGAGAGAAAGCTGCATCGCGCCTACTTGGATCACTAATAAATCCAGATAAACAGCCAGTTATCCATACGACACAATCTGCCCCACAGATTATCTGTGAGCTTGATCATGTTTTGAAATGAGCATAAAGTGCGCCACGTCATCGGAATGACATCGGCTGTTCGTGGCGAAGTATGCGCTCTCGATAGCGCAACTCGCACACTTGTGCACCCAGATAACGTGCCTCCTGGATGGATCTAGGATCCCTGCTCGGCGCAACCCTTGTTGCCCGGCAGAGCCAGCAGCTTACATAAATTACAAAGTGCGAAGCACGTGAACAACGTGCCATCTCAACGAGGATTAATTTTATGATGAAAATGGCTCCTTCCCTGATCGCCATCGCCATGGCTGCCATGGGTGCAACTGCTGCACACGCCGCTGATGATATCTACTTCGGTGCCGGTGTCGGTGCGACTCACTTCAACGGTCTGAACAAGATCGAAGGCGTGAACACTGGTGAAGAAGACGCGGCTGCTGCCAATGCCTTCGTCGGTTACAACTTCAACGAATACTTCGGTTCCGAGCTGGGCTACCAGTACACCGGCCGTGGCAACACCGATGGCAACCGTTACGAGAGCCAGGGTGC
The DNA here is from genome assembly GCF_041402505.1 of Aeromonas sp. S2(2024). Lineage (NCBI taxonomy): Bacteria > Pseudomonadati > Pseudomonadota > Gammaproteobacteria > Aeromonadales > Aeromonadaceae > Aeromonas > Aeromonas sp. S2(2024). The sequence goes on along the minus strand of NZ_JBGLRL010000001.1, from coordinate 159,084 downwards.
CACCCTGTCCGGTATCGCTCGTCTGCCGCTGGGCAACGATTTCTCCCTGTTCGGTGAAGCTGGCGCCTACTGGGGCCACACCGACGGTATGGGCACCAGCGATACCAAGGTATCCCCGCTGGCCGGTGCCGGTGTGACCTACAAGGTGAACGATGCGCTGGATCTGCAAGCTCGTTACCGCTACATGTGGGACGTAGCTGACCTGCACGCCGACAACGTACGCTACAAGTCCAACCAGAGCGTTGCGACCCTGGAAGCCGTTTACCACCCGTTCCGTACTTCCTACGTAGCACCGGCTCCGGCTCCTGTTGTTGAAGAAGCTCCGGCTCCTGCTCCGCAGATCGTTGAGAAGAACTTCGCCCTGAACTCCGACGTGCTGTTTGCCTTTGGCAAAGACAGCCTGAAGGCCGAAGGCGTGGAAGCCCTGAACGCTCTGTACCAGCAGATCGTCGAGTTCCAGCCGAAAGACGGTAACGCCGTTGTCGTTGGTTACACCGACCGCATCGGTTCCGACGCTTACAACCAGAAGCTGTCCGAAGCCCGTGCCCGCACCGTTGCCAACTTCCTGGTCAGCAAAGGTATGGCTGCCAGCAAGGTTGCCATCGAAGGTCGTGGCGAAGCCAACCCGGTTACCGGCACCAAGTGCAACGGCGTAACCGCCAAGGCTCAGCTGATCTCCTGCCTGGCCCCGGATCGTCGCGTAGAAGTGCGCGTATCCGGCGTACAGGAAGTTCAGCAGTAATCTGACTCCGTTCAGATAACGCGAAAAGGGGATGCCACGGCATCCCCTTTTGCATGTCTGTCACCGCAAACGTCACCTCCTGTCTCACCACCTTGTCTCCCCTTCCCTCTCTGGCCAGTCCGCATCCTCGTCGCACCAACCCCATCGCTGCATATCTGTGCAGAAACTTGATCAAGCTGGTTCAAAAGAATACAGTAGCAACGCTTGTAAGACATTGGATGAACTATTAAAAGTGCTTATTGCCCGGTTAGTTGTCCATGGAGAAACAGCTTCATGAGAATCCAGGTTACCATCCATTTTTTATTCAAGCCGTCCGTGACCAGGTCACGGAATCGCATCATGAAATGTCATCTGCGATCGGTATAACAAAGAGTGCGCAGTACGCCCGTAGCACGGCAACTCAACGAGGATAAAATGATGAAAATGAAAATGGCTCCAACCCTGATTGCTCTGGCTATTGCAGCCATGGGAACCTCCACCGCCCAGGCGGCCGATGACTGGTACACAGGTATGGGTGCAGGTTGGGCTTATGGCCATGACCTGGACTCCTTCGGTCTGGATGCCGACAAGGACGCCACCGCGATCTCCCTGTTCGGCGGTTACAACTTCAACGATTACTACGCGGCCGAGCTCGGTTATCTCTATGCAGGCAAGGGTGGCGTCGATGGCGTCGACTTCAAGACCCAAGGCGCCACCCTGTCTGCCCTTGGTCGTCTGCCGCTGGGTGACATCTTCTCCGTGTTTGCCGAAGGCGGTGCCTACTTCAACCATGTCAACGGCAACGGTGACAGCGACAACGGCACCTCGCCGCTGGCCGGTCTGGGCCTGAGCGCCAAGCTCACCGATCTGCTCGACCTGCAGGCTCGCTATCGCTACATCTGGGATCTGGGTGACGATCAGAAGACCTGGAAGACCGACATGAGCGTCACCACCCTGGAACTGGTGATGCACCCGAACCGCAAAGCCTATGTGGCACCTGTAGCAGCACCGGCTCCCGAGCCGGCCCCCGAGCCCGTCATGGTCGACAAGAGCTTCTCCCTGAGCTCTGACGTGTTGTTTGCCTTCGGCAAGTCCACCCTGAAGCCGGAAGGTACTGCCGCCCTCAACACCCTGTATCAGCAGATCGTCGACGTTCAGCCAAAAGATGGCAGCGCCGTGGTGGTGGGTTACACCGACCGTATCGGTTCTGACGCCTACAACCAGAAGCTGTCCGAAGCCCGTGCTCGCACCGTGGCCGACTTCCTGGTTGGCAAGGGTCTGCCGGCAGGCAAGGTCGCCATCGAGGGCCGTGGTGAAGCCAATCCGGTCACCGGCACCCAGTGTGACGGCGTCAAGGGCAAGAACCAGCTGATCGCCTGCCTGGCACCGGATCGCCGCGTCGAAGTGCGCGTCACCGGCGTACAGGAAGTGCAGCAGTAAGCGGTCAACCCGCAGCCAAACAAGGGGCCACTCGGCCCCTTTTTTTATTCGTTGCACCGCCCTCCACACCCTCTCACGGGGACCAAATAGTTGTCACCCTCCTCACAGATTTTCCATACAGGGTCGCCACTTAAGTGGTTAAACGTCTCATATGGCCTATACATAATGTTGGTTATACATAACAAAGGGCTGGGAGCCCTATAACACCCAACATCGACGAGGAAACGCGATGAACATAAGACTGAAACCGGTATGGATTGCATTGGCATTGGCGACAGGAGCGGCACAGGCGGCACCTGTCCATGACTGGTATATAGGGGCGGGGGCGGGCTGGGCATGGGCCCATGATCTCGATGACTTCAGCAAGGATGTCAGCAACGACGACACCGCGTACAACGCCTTCGCCGGCTACAACTTCACCGAAAACCTGGGGGCAGAACTGGGCTATCTGTCGGGCGGTGACTGGGACGTCAATGGTCACGAGTTCAGCAATCAGGGGGCAACCCTGTCGATCCTGGGTCGCCTGCCATTGAACGACATCTTCTCGGTGTTCGCAGAGGGGGGCGGTTACCTCTACAGCGTCAAGTCCATCAACGGCAGCGAGGACAACCTGGCGCCGCTGGCCGGGCTCGGCATGACCGCCAGGCTGCACGACTGGATCGACATCCAGGCCCGTTATCGCTACATGGTGCGGGTGGGGGATGACTCGGACAACGACAAGGTGGGCAGCGGCACCCAACGTTGGGTCAGCGACATCAGCACCGCCACCTTAGAGCTGGTGCTGCACCCCAACCGCACCGTGGCCGCAGTGCCGGTGGCCGCCCCCCTGGTGGTGACCCCGCCGCCGCCCCCCGAGCCGGTGGATCAGACCTTCAACCTGAGTTCCGACGTGCTGTTTGCCTTTGGCAAGGCCGAGCTCAAGCCGGAAGGCATGGCCGCCCTGGAAGACCTCTACCAGCAGATAGTCGACATCAAGCCCAAGGATGGCAACGCCGTGGTGATGGGCTATACCGACCGCATCGGCTCGGATGCCAACAATCAGGCATTGTCCGAGGCCCGTGCCAGCACGGTCGCCAACTTCCTCATCGGCAAGGGCCTGCCCGCCGACAAGGTGAGCATCCAGGGCAATGGCGAGAGCAATCCGGTCACCGGCACCCAGTGCGATGACGTCAAGGCGAGAGCCGCCCTCATCGACTGCCTGGCCCCGGATCGCCGGGTCGAGATCCGGGTGACCGGCGTGCAGGCCGCCGCACCAGCGGCCACCGAGCCAGCGGCCGAACCCGCTGCCGAGCAACCGGCACAATAACCCCTCATCCGCCTCTGCCGTGCACAAAAAAGGGATGCTTGCGCATCCCTTCTGCTTTTGCGGCCTCTTCGATCAGAACGAAGTGCGGCGATAGCGGCGGTATTCCGGCCGCCAGAAGTTCGCTTCTATGGCCTGGTCTATCACCTCGTCCGGGGTCTGCACCGCCTTGCCCTGCAGCATGGCGGTCTTGGCCACCATCTTGGCGATGTAGCGGGACACCCGATGGATATCCGCCAGATCCGGCAGCAAGGAGCCCTCCTCTCCCTTCACCAGGGGGGAGCACTCCGCCAGCGCCCGGCTGGCGGACATCAGCATGGCGTCGGTCACCCGGGTGGCGCCGGAGGCAATGACGCCAAGGCCTATCCCCGGGAAGATGAATGAGTTGTTGCACTGGGCGATGACGTAGCGCTTGCCCTTGTACTCCACCGGCGCGAACGGGCTGCCGGTGGCCACCAGCACCTGGCCGTCGGTCCAGCGGATGAGATCCGCCGGCGTCGCCTCCACCCGTGAGGTGGGGTTGGAGAGCGGGAATATGATGGGGCGGCTGCAGTGCTTGTGCATGGTCTTGACCACCTCTTCGGTGAACAGGCCCGGTTGGCCCGAGACCCCGATCAGGATGTCCGGACGACCGTGTTCCATCACCTCCAGCAGGGAGATGTTGTCCCCCACCGGCCACTCCTTGATCCGCTCCAGCGGCTGGGAGAGCTTGCGCTGGAAGTCGAGCTGATTGGGGATCTTGTCGGTGATGAGGCCGAAACGGTCCACCATGAAGACCCGGCCGCGAGCCTCCGCATCATTCAGCCCCTCGGCCTTCATCTGCGCCACTATCTGCTCGGCGATGCCGCAACCGGCGCTGCCCGCGCCGAGGAAGGCGACCCGCTTCTCGGAGAGCTTGGCCCCCGAGGCCTTGCAGGCGGCGATAAGGCTTCCCAGGGTCACGGCTGCCGTCCCCTGGATATCATCGTTGAAGCAGCACAGCTCGTCCTTGTAGCGGTTGAGCAGCGGGGTGGCATTGCCCTGGGCGAAGTCTTCGAACTGCAGCAGGATCTCGGGCCAGCGGCGCTTGACTGCCTGGATGAAGGCATCGACGAACTCGTCGTACTCCTCCCCGGAGATGCGCGGGTGGCGCCAGCCCATGTAGAAGGGATCGTTGAGCAGCTGCTGGTTGTTGGTGCCCACGTCCAGCACCACCGGCAGGCAGTAGGCTGGCGAGATGCCGCCGCAGGCGGTGTAGAGGGAGAGCTTGCCGATGGGAATGCCCATGCCGCCGATGCCCTGATCCCCCAGCCCCAGGATCCGCTCGCCGTCGGTGACCACTATCACCTTGACGTTCTGCTTGGTGGCGTTTTGCAGCATGTCATCGATCCTGTCCTTGTCCGGATAGGAGATGAAGAGGCCGCGGGCACGACGGTAGATGTTGGAGAACTCCTCGCACGCCTTGCCCACGGTCGGGGTGTAGATGACCGGCAGCATCTCGGTCAGGTGGTTGTTCAGCAGGCGATAGAACAGGGTTTCGTTGGTGTCCTGGATGTTGCGCAGATAGATGTGCTTGTCCATGTCATTGCCAAACGCCATGAACTGGCGATAGGCGCGCTCGGCCTGCTCTTCGATGGTCTCTATGTTCTGGGGCAGCAGGCCCTCCAGATTGAAGCTGCTGCGCTCCTCGCTGGTGAAGGCGCTGCCCTTGTTGAGCAGCGGGGTCTCCAGCAGGGCCGGGCCGGCGTAGGGAATGTAGAGGGGACGTTTCTGATTATTATCTTCAAACATGGATCTGTACCTTGACTGTGTGGCCCGCCGATCCTATGGGCTTGGGCCAACAATTTCAAAGGGTTTGCACCTCCGTGGCAACAGGTTTGCGACCCAGGCGACGAAAGGCGCCGGGGGTCTGACCAGTGAGGCGGCGAAAACGGTTCGCAAAGTTGGCACCGTCGCTGTAACCGACCCGGGCCGCCAGCTCGCCGAGGGGCCAGTTGGTATAGAGCAGCAGCTGGCGCGCCTTGTTCATCCTAAGCCCCGTCAGCCAGGCCATGGGCCCCATGCCGAACACCTGCTGGCAGAGCCGGTGCAGATGGGGCACAGAGCAGGCCATCTGGCTGGCGAGCAGGGTCACGCTCCAGGGTTCATCGAGACGCGCCTCCACCCGGCGAAACAGCGCCTGCAGCCTGAGCTCAGGGGTGCCGCGCACCTCCCCTTGCAGGGTTCTGTCCAGCAGGGCCAGCAACAGGCTGAGCAGCTGGGGCTGCAAGGGAGATCGCACTCCCTCCCCCTGCATCAGGCTGAGCAGATGGTAGAGCTGCTCCCCCTCCTCCCCCTGCCAGATGCGGTGGCCGAGCCGGTGCAGATGCTGCCAGCGCGGCACGTCATCGAGCAGGATCCAGCTGGTGCGCCACTCTTCTCCCACCAACCTGAGGCCGCCGGGCACGGCGGCGGGGAGAAAGACCAGGGCTCCCGCCGGGATGGACAGCTCTCCGTCATCGGTTAGCAGGACGCCCCCCTCGTCATGGCTCACCATCAGGATGTGGAACTCGGGTCTGTTGCGGCGAATAAGGTAGTGCTCCCGGATGTTCGAGAGACCGGTCAAGAAGACTCCCGCCTCCCCCAGCAGGGGCAGACCTTCGCGCCCCAGCATCCGCTCCTCGCAGCCGGGAGCTATCTCAAGACACTCGCTGACAAATGCCATAACGCCTCAACATGATAGTTTTGAACAAGAAAGCCGAGAGGTGCTCACAGTGAAGCCACCCGCATCACCCCCTATCATACCCATGACAAACCTTGCTTTTCACATACCCGGTTAACTTATATGAATTATTGGCAAGCGATTTTAAAACAAACCACCGATCGTGAGTTCATGACCCGACTGTGGCGACTGGCCCTGCCGGTGTCGCTGCAATCCATGATGTTCTCCCTGCTCGGTCTCATCGACATCATGATGGTGAGCCAGCTTGGCACCACGGCTGTGGCGGCGGTCGGCTTGGGTAACCGGGTCTTCTTCTTCAACCTGCTGGTGATAGCGGGGCTCTCTGGCGGGGTCTCGGTGTTGGCGGCCCAATACTATGGCCGGGGCGAGCTGGCCGGAGTGCGCCGCTCCCTGGCGCTGGCCCTGGTGGGCGCCCTGCTGGTGAGCCTGCCGTTTGCCCTCATCTATGTGCTCTCGCCGGGCAGCGTGCTCGGCTTTGCCAGCCAGGATCCCGCGCTGCGCCTGCTGGCCGACGAGTTTTTGATGATCACCGGTGCCACCATCCTCTGTACCGCCATAGTGGTGCCCCTGGAGGCGGCCCTGCGCTCCGTGGGCAACGCGGCGGCGCCGACCCGGATCGGCATCATTGCCATCATCGCCAACGTCATCCTCAACTACGCCCTCATCTTCGGCAACTTCGGCTTCGAGGCCATGGGGGTCGCGGGCTCGGCCTGGGGCACCACGATTTCACGGCTGCTGCAGACGGCGCTGCTGCTTGCCTATGTGTGGCGCCAGGAGCCGCGCCTCATCCCGCGCAGACAGGACTGGTGGGACGCCTTTCGGCGCAAGGAGGTGGTGCGCTTCACCCTGATCGCCCTGCCGCTCTTGTTCCACGACGGGCTCTGGGCCTTCGGCATGCTGCTCTACGGCTTCCTCTATGCCCACCTCGGCACGGATTCCCTGGCCATCATGACCACCCTGGGCACCCTCGAGAGCATCCTCATCTCTCTCTTCTTCGGGCTGGCGGTGGCCTGCTCCACCCTGCTCGGCCACCGGCTCGGGGCCGAGGAGTACGAGGTGGCCTGGCAGCACTCCCAGCTGTTCCTGCTGCTCGCCCCCATCGGCGCCCTGTTGGTGGGAATAGCCGTCTGGCTGCTGCAGACCAACCTGCTGCAGTGGGTCGGCAACCTGCCGGGGGAGCTGATGGGGGAAGCGGGCCAGGTGCTGGCCATCATGTGCCTCGGCATGTTGCTCAAGGTGTTTAACATGGTGGGCATTGTCGGGGTGCTGCGCTCGGGGGGGGACGTGAACTACAGCATCTTCATCGACATCGTCGCCATGTGGTGCATCGGCCTGCCGCTCGCCTGGGTGGCGGTAAGCCTGTTGGGCTGGCCCCTCTCCTGGGTGGTGGCAGTGGTGCTGCTGGAGGAGCTCTCCAAGGTACTGCTGGTGCAACGCAGGATCCGCCAGCGTCACTGGCTCAAGAATCTGGTGATGGGGTGACGGCTGCCCGCTGCCGGGCAAAAAGCGGGGTCATATCAATGACAGAAAATCCCCCCTTGCAGTATGCTAACCGCCTCTTCAATCAGCGGCGGGGCACACCGCGCCCTGCCAGTAGTCGTTTAAGGAGACGCACATGCAACCACAAAAAGAGCTGATCACCGAGACTGCCCTGCTGGAGATGGCCAACGGCATCATCAAGAGCCACGAAGATTTCATCCACGGCATGCGTGCCGATTCGGTGGAGCAGAAGGGGGAGATCCTGGTGTTCAAGGGGGAGTTCTTCCTGGCCGAGGATGGCACCCCGACCGGCAAGACAATGGCTGTGTTCAACATGTTCAAACTGCTGGCCCAGCAGTTGTCAGGCAAGTACCGACTGAGCTGAGATCGCAATCCCTCCGACAAGATGCCGCCTTCAGGCGGCATCCGTCTTGGTGGGCTTGCCCGGCGTCTTCGCCAGTTCGCCCACCACGCAGTTGCGACCCGCCATCTTGGCCATGTAGAGGCACTCGTCCGCCCGGTTGAGCAGCTCCTCGACCCCCTCCCCGCGCAGAGCCAGGGTCAAACCTATGCTCACCGTCACCTCCAGCAGTTCATCCGAGGTCGGGCTCTTCACCAGCCGCGCCTCCACCGCCACCCGCAGTCGCTCGGCGACCCGCTTAGCCTGGGTCAGCTCGGCGCAGTTGGGCAGCAGGATGGCAAACTCCTCCCCACCGTAGCGACCGAGCACCATACCGGGTTCCAGCTGCTCCGCCAGGGTCGCCGCCACCTCTTTCAGCACGGCGTCCCCCGCCAGATGGCCGAAGCTGTCATTGATGCGCTTGAATCTGTCCAGGTCCAGCAGCAGCACGGCAAAGGGAGCCTGCTTGCGGATCATGCTGACCCTGGCCTTCTCGAGCTGCTTCATCAGCAGGCGACGGTTCATCATGCCGGTCAGTTCGTCCGTGGTGGACTCCCGGTAGAGTTGCAACAGCATGTTGAGCTGGCCGCACTGCACCCAGGCACTCGCCACGGTGAACAACCCCAGCAGCCAGACCTGATTGAGGGTCTGCACGCTCAGGAGCGACTGACCCACCAGCAGCCAGTTGCCGGCCAGCATGGTGATCAGGATACCGCCTGCCAGTTGCAGACTGAGAGAGAGCGGGATGGGGAAGATGGCAAACAGGCTGATGAGCAGATAGGGGAACGCCATGTAACCCGCCTGCAACTCCTGATCCGTCCCGAAACTGTGCAGACAGATGAGGGAGAACAGCATCATCACCGCCATCAGATAGCCCAGCGCCAGCTTCATGCGTTCGCGTCTGAAGTGAATGAGATAGGAGAGGGGGATGAGCGGAGAGAGGGCCAGCAGGCAGAAGATCCGAACCTGAAACAGCTCGTCAAACTGGGGGGCGGGCAGGGTCAGCCAGTCCACCAGCGCCCAGGCGGGCAGCCCCACCATCAGTAGACAGGTGAGCAGCCGAAGACGCACCGTCATAAAGCCCATGCGGGTCAGGGTGAAATCTTCGGAGTGGGCACGGGCACTCCAGAACTCCGACAGCTTCAGCATCCAGAGCCTCCATTTTACAACTGAGGGCTCATTCTACACCGACCCTGCCGGTATGCATCAGCCTGCCCCCTATTTATAACGAGAACTGCCTCACACAAACCGGCGGATCATAATCGCCGCACGCAAACGTTTCAACCCATCAAAAAATAAACCTTTATCACTCCAATTAGCGCTGGTCAGCCCCCGTTCAACCACTAAAATAGCGCCCAATTTTCTCCCCCTCCCCACACACTTCGAGGTATTTATGGAACAGGCTGCCGCCGTGCGCGCGACTCCCGAGACCCATCCCCCCAGGCGAGCCCACAGTGAACTGATCTACGGCATCGACGAGGTTCCGCCCCTGCCCCAGACCCTGTTCGCCGCCCTGCAGCACATGCTCGCCATGTTTGTCGCCATCATCACCCCGCCCCTCATCATCGCCAATGCCCTCGGCCTCCCAGCCGCCGACACCCGCTACATCGTCTCCATGTCCCTGGTGATGTCCGGCATCGCCTCCTTCATCCAGACCCGCCGCTTCGGTCCCCTCGGCTCGGGTCTGCTCTCGGTGCAGGGCACCAGCTTCAACTTCCTCGGCCCCATCATCGCCTCCGGCCTCGCTCTCAAGCAGGCCGCCATGCCCACCGACGATCTGCTGGGCACCCTGTTCGGCACCATGCTGGTGGCCGCCCTCACCATTGTCGTGATGAGCCGCTTCCTGCACCTGGTCAAGCGCATCATCACCCCGCTGGTGACCGGCATAGTGGTGCTGCTCATCGGCCTGACCCTGATCAAGGTGGGGCTCATCAGCATGGGTGGCGGCTACGCCGCGCTCTCGGATGGCAGCTTCGCCAGCCACACCAACCTCTTTCTCTCCCTTCTGGTGCTCGGCCTCATCGTGCTGCTGCAGCGCAGTCGCAACCCCTGGCTGCGCCTCTCCGCCATCATGATCGCCATGCTGGCGGGCTACGCCGTGGCCCTGCTGCTGGGCAAGGTCAGCCCCCCTACCTTCGAGGGTCCCCTGATCATGGTGCCACTCCCGCTCCACTACGGCATCGGCTTTGACTGGCAGCTGTTCGTGCCGCTCGCCATCATCTTCGTGGTGACGGCGCTGGAAGCCATAGGCGACATGACCGCCACCTCGGACATCTCGGGCGAGCCCCTGGACGGGCCCGTCTACATGGCACGGATCAAGGGGGGCGTGCTGGCCGATGGCGCCAACTCCATGCTGGCGGCGGTCTTCTCCACCTTCCCCATGTCCACCTTCGCCCAGAACAACGGCGTCATCCAGCTGACCGGCGTCGCCAGCCGCCATGTCGGCCTCTTCATCGCCGCCATGCTGGCCCTGCTCGGCCTCTTTCCGGCGGTGGCCAGCCTGGTGCAGCAGATCCCCGAACCCGTGCTGGGTGGCGCCACCATAGTGATGTTCGGCACTATCGCCGCCGCCGGGGTGCGCATCATCTCCCGCGAGGAGCTGGACCGCCGCGCCCTGATGATACTGGCGGTGTCGCTCGCCATGGGACTGGGGGTGGCTCAGGTGCCTGAAGTGCTGCAACACCTGCCGGAGCTGGCCAGGAGCGTGCTCTCCTACGGCGTCGCCACCGGCGGCCTCACCGCTATCCTGATGAACCTGCTGCTGCCCAAGCACCGCGCCGCACAGGCCTGACGCTCTCCAGAGCGAACAGGTAAAGCCCCGCCGTGCGGGGCTTTACCTCCTCCTCCGTCACGGGTACTGTGCTGGGCAGCCTCTGCTCAGGATGCCCTTCATGACCTATACCCTGCTTTCCTCCCTGCCCACCAACTACACCCCGGATCAGATACTGGCCGAGGAGCAGCGTTGGCTACGAGAATGCGCCCATGATGGCCAGCCCCGCGCTCACCTCTGGCAGGCGCCCCAGTGCCTCATCGTCACCCGCAAAGACACCCGACTCCCCCGTTACGCAGTCGCCTGTGAACAACTCGCCACCGAAGGCTGGCCCGTATTTGTGCGTGACAGCGGCGGCACCGCCGTGCCCCACGGGGCGGGCATCCTCAACCTCTCCCTGCTGCTGCCCCGCACCACCACTGATCTTGGCCACTATTACCATCTGCTGGGGGCGCCGCTGCTGGCCCTGCTGGGCGAATACGGCCTGACGGGAAACTACGACTTCGTGCCCGGATCCTTTTGCGACGGCCAGTACAATCTGGTGATCGGGGGTCGCAAGGTAACCGGCACCGCCCAGCGCTGGCTGGCGCCAGGGCAGGATCACCAAGGCGCCGTGCTGGCCCAGGCCATGTTGCTGGTGGCGGGAGACGTGGACGAAGGTACCCGGATGGCGAGCCGCTTCTACGAACTGGCGGGCGGCGAACTGCGCTTTATGACAGGAACCTCCACCACGCTGGCAAGCTGCATTGACTGGCGCGGTGGCAACGAGGCGTTGGTGGACAAGGTACGAGCACGTCTGGATAGACTGCTGAGCGAGGGACTATCCCCCTCACCCTGACCCTCTCCCCGGGGGAGAGGGAACAGGCCCGTCCATGGAAATAGCGCAGCGCACAAAAAAGCCACGACCCGAGTCGTGGCTTGTTCTTTTCAAGGCGAACGTGAAACGAGCGGAGGAGTTCAGGCCGTCTGCGGCTCGGGCTCGGACTCCGTATCGCTGTCCCGGTCCCGACTGAAGTAGGCCCGGGTCTCGGCGATCACCACATGACGCAGGCCGATGAGGCCGATGAGGTTGGGTACCGCCATCAGGCCGTTGACGATGTCCGCCAGCAGCCAAATCATGTCCAGATGGAGGAAGGCGCCGCTCGCCACCAGCACCAGATAGACGATGCGGTAGGGCTTGATCGCCTTGACCCCGAACAGGTACTCGGTGCAGCGCTCGCCGTAGTAGTTCCAGCCGAGGATGGTGGTGAAGGCAAAAAACAGCAGCCCTATGCTCACCAGATACTGGCCGATGTGGGCATCCAACCCCTGGGCAAAGGCCTGGCTGGTCATGGCGGCACCGCTCAAGTCCCCGCTCCACACTCCGGTCACCACCAGGGTCAGGCCCGTCATGGTGCAGATGATGATGGTGTCGATGAAGGTACCGGTCATGGAGACCAGCCCCTGCTCCACGCAGGAGTCCGTCTTGGCCGCCGCCGCGGCTATGGGCGCAGAGCCCAGACCCGATTCGTTGGAGAAGACCCCGCGCGCCACCCCGGACTGGATCGCCAGCATGATGCCGGCACCGACGAAGCCGCCGGTGGCCGCATGGCCGGTAAAGGCGCTCTCGATCACCAGCATGACAGCATCGGGCAAGGCACCGGCGTTGTTCACCAGTACCCCGGCACAGGCGAGGATATAGAAGATGGCCATGAAGGGCACCACCTTGCTCGACACGCTGGAGATGGACTGGATACCGCCCAGGGTCACCAGCGCCACGATCAGAGTCAGCACCACGGCGGTCACTTCACGGGGCACCGAGAAGGAGAGGCTCATGGCGTCGGAGATGGCGTTGACCTGCGGGAAGGTACCGATCCCGAAGAAGGCGACGCCGATACCGAACAGGGCAAACAGCTTGGCGAGCGGTTTGGAACCGAGCCCCTTCTCCAGATAGTACATGGGGCCCCCAGCCATCTGGCCGTTGGCATCCTGCTCGCGGTATTTGACCGCCAGCAGGCATTCGGCGTACTTGGTAGCCATGCCGAACAGCGCCGCCATCCACATCCAGAACAGGGCACCGGGGCCGCCCAGCTTGATGGCGGTGGCAACCCCGACGATGTTGCCGGTACCAATGGTGGCAGAGAGGGCTGTGCAGAGGGCGGCGAAGCTGGAGACATCCCCCTGCTTGCCCTGACCCTGATCGCGGCCAAAGACCAGACGCAGGGCGAGAGGCAAGCGCACGACCTGAAGCAGACCCAATCGCAGGGTAAGATAGATACCGGTCCCGACCAGCAGGATCAGCAGGGGTGGACCCCAGACAAAGCTATCGATGGCGGCGAGCGCCGATTGAATTGATGACATGCATCCTCCTTAAAAAACAATGATTAAGGAGGAGAAGGATGATCTTCCCATAGGTGTCGCGATCCCCAAAGGCGATCGGATGCAGGCCAAAAACGTGTTCACACTCTTACTGCGAGGCCGTGATCAAGGCTCATGCGCTGCTCGGAAGCCTCATGTATTCACATACACTCCGGTTCCTGCGCTGCTCTTTACCTTGCTGACGACCTCTCGTGACAGATCGTGAACAGTTCCAAGCTCAGGTACAACCATCCCATCCCCTCTGTCCTTTTGCCTGAGAGTTTCCGGCACCAGCCTGCCCTTGCGGGTCGTCATGGTGCCTTGCTCCTTCGGCGCCCGATCTAACGGGTCTCTCCAGAGTATCGTCCAGTAGCAGTCCACACCGGTTGCCCGGTACCTGAAAGATTCACTTCTTCGGTGGATGGTCCCCCATCGCTCTCCTGCTACCTTCATCCGAACTAGTTTGGATTAGGAAGCGGGCATGTTAATCCAAAAAATGTGAGCTGTCTCCCACTCGGCCGGACTCCACGCCATTTTTTTCTGTCCCGACCGTCAGCGAAAAACATGTTAAATGTTCGTTAACTATCAATAGGTTATGAAGTCTTGTCTGATGATGACGCACACCAAAAGACGCAGACTGCCCCATATCAAGATGATGTTTCGTCTCGACCAGAAATACTTGCCAACATATCCAATCAAAATGCTTGCACACAAACTCAATAAGTCGATAATCCCGCGCATAACTAAGCACTTTGCAAGGGACTTATGCATTGTGCCTGGTCGGTCCCTCCGGACCACTCGCCTGAGCCGGCCGTCGCCGGTTCAATCGCATATGGCTTGGGCATATCACGCCCCCTAAGGATGATCAAAAGAGAATGAACGAGACCCTGGTCGCACAAGATTACCGTCAGCTGGTTGAACAATTTGGCTCCCCCCTGCTGCTGCTCGACAAGGCAGCCGTCCGCAAACAGTATCGGGCCCTGGCCGCCGCCCTGCCCGATGTGCGCTTGCATTATGCACTCAAGCCCCTGCCCCATGAGGCTGTGGTCTCTGTCTTGAAGGAAGAGGGGGCCTGTTTCGATCTGGCCACCAATGGCGAAGTGGATCTGGTGCGCAGCCAAGGGGTTCGTCCGGGACGCTGCATTCACACCCATCCCATCAAGCGCGACAGCGACATCCGTTATGCGCTGGAATTCGGCTGCACCGTGTTTGTCTATGACAACCCGCTGGAGCTGGAGAAATTCCTGCCCTACAAGGACGAGGTCAAACTGCTGCTGCGCGTCAGCTTCCCGAATCCCGAGACCAAGGTCGATCTCTCCAAGAAGTTCGGCTGCACCCCGGAGCAGGCGCTGCCGCTGCTGCAACTGGCCCAGGCCAAGGGGATCAAGGTGATGGGGTTGTCGTTCCACGTCGGTTCCCAGGTGCCCCACGCCCGTCGCCATGTGCAGGCCATCGATGCCTGCCGCGAGATCATGGAGCAGGCCTGGGATCTCGGCCTCAAGCCCTGGGTGCTGGACATCGGCGGCGGTTTCCCGGTGGATTATGAGGGCGGCGAGTTCGACATCGACGGCTTCTGCGCCCCGATCCGCGAGGCACTCGCCAAGCTGCCCGCCACCGTGCAGAAAATTGCCGAGCCGGGCCGTTTCATCAGCGCACCGGCCATGACCTCGGTGTCCAGCGTGATGGGCAAGGCCCACCGCGGTGACAAGATCTGGTACTACCTGGATGACGGCCTCTACGGCAGCTACAACGGTCAGCTCTATGACCACGTCACCTACCCGGTGAGCACCCCCTATGCCCATGGCGAGCTGCACAATGCCGTGCTCTCCGGCCCCACCTGCGACAGCGTGGACGTCATTCGCGACGGCATCATGCTGCCGGATCTGGCCATCGGCGAGCTGGTGGTGGGCCGGGTGATGGGGGCCTACACCTGGGCGTCGGCCTCCACCTTCAATTTCTTCCCCAAGGCGAGCATCCTCATTCTGGACAGCGCCCAGAAGCAGAAACTGGTGGCGGTGGCCTGAACGGTTTGACCACGAGTGTTGCATAGAGAAGGGGAGCCATTGGCTCCCCTTCTTGTTTGTCTTGTCATGCCATTATCAGAACTGGCTGGTCAGCAGCCAACCGGTATAGGCGACGAAGATGCAGAGCAAGATACCTCCTTCCACCCTGTTGATGCGGCCCTGTCCCTTGCGGCCCAGGCACATCACCAGCAGCAGCAGGGTCAGTCCCATCATCAGGCTCCAGTCGCGGGAGAGCACCGCCGGGTCCACGTCAAGGGGCGCTATGCCGGCAGCGATGCCGACCACGGCCAGGGTGTTGAACAGGTTGGAGCCGAGCACGTTGCCAAGCGCCAGGTCATGTTCCTTCTTCTTGATGGCCATCAGGGAGGAGGCCAGCTCCGGCAGCGAGGTACCCACCGCCACTATGGTCAGGCCGATGACCAGATCGCTGATGCCAAATGCCTGGGCTATGGTCACCGCACCCCACACCAGCAGGCGGGAAGCGCCTACCAGGAGTACCAGGCCCACGATCAACCAGAAGATGGCCTTCTTGAGCGGCATGGCTTCGCTGTCGATCTCCACATTCACATCGGCGTCCAGGGCATCTCCCTTCCCCTTGATCCCGGTCCATATGGACCAGCCAAGCAGCACGACGAAGACGCCACCCAGAATGAGGGCGTCGCTACGCCCCAGGTGACCATCGATGAGCAGGGCACCGGTCAGCAGGGTGATGCCGAGCAGTATGGGGATCTCCTTGCGCACCACCTGAGAGGAGACGGCAATGGGGCTGATGAGGGCTGTCAGTCCGAGAATGAGGGCGATGTTGGTGATGTTGGAGCCATAGGCATTGCCCAGGGCCAGGCCCGGGTTACCCTGCATGGATGCCAGGGCCGAGACCACCATCTCGGGGGCCGAGGTACCAAAACCGATGATCACCATACCGATCAGCAGCGGCGGCATGCCGGCATAACGAGCGGTGGCGGCTGCACCGTCCACAAATTTATCCGCACTCCAGACCAGCAACGCCAGTCCGGCAATCAGGGCAACAAAAGCCAGGGTCATATTCTTCCATCTCATCGACTGCAAACACGAGAGCCAGGCGGCTAGCCTGGCTCCATCCAAACGCGGCCTCAGTGTATCGAGCCGCCTTGCTATTTCAAGATGAAATCAAACAATGATTAACACCTCACAGCGCGGCCAGCAGACTCTGCGCATCAGACACCTCAAACTTGCCTGGAGCCTCCACGAACAGCTGCTCGACCACGCCATCATTGGCGATGAGGGCAAAGCGCTGGGCACGCAGGCCGCCGAAGGCGCCTGTCTCCTTGGCAAGGCCAAGCGCCTGGGTCCAGCTGCCGTCCCCATCCGCCAGCATGGTGATGGCGTCGGCATTCTGGGCCGCCTGCCACGCCTTCATCACGAAGGCATCGTTGACCGAGAGACAATAGAGGGCATCGACCCCCTTGGCCTTGAACTCGTCCGCCAACACCACATAACCGGGCAGATGGGCGTTGGAGCAGGTGGGGGTGAAGGCGCCCGGCACCGCGAACAGCACCACTCGCTTGCCGGTAAACAGGGCCTGGGTATCCTTCACCTGCTTGCCCTCGGCGGTGATGAAGGTAAATTCCCCTGCGGGCAGGGATTGACCGACCGTGATCATGATGTCTCGTCCTTAAGTGACTGAAAGAGGCCCAGTCTACTCCAACCAGAAAAGAGACGACACCGGCTCGCCCGTGTCGTCGCACCTGCCTGATGGCAATGTCAGCAGAAAATTCAACGTAAATTCGGCAGCCAGAACCTCTGCCTTATACCAGGCGCCGCGCCTGCCAGGTGGCGATGGCGAGCAATGAATCCGGGGTGAATTCATCGGCCCGCTCGGCTATCTCGGCCAGACTCATCCAATGCACCTCGCTCACCTCCTCCGCCTGGAGTTGCAGCGGCCCCTGATAATGACAACTGAACAGACCGCCCCAGACCCGATAGCCTCCCCCGCTCGCCTCCCCCTCGGCGTAGAAGGTGCCGAAGTCGTGCAGGGGCACATCACGGATCCCCAGCTCCTCGGCCAGCTCGCGCCGGGCGGAGGGCTCCATCGCCTCCCCCGTGGTCACCACACCACCGGCGCAGGCATCCAGCATGCCGGGACAGAAATCCTTGCTCAGGGTACGCCGCTGCACCAGCACGCGCCCGGCCTCATCGAGCACCAGAATATAACTGGCGCGATGGCGTAAATTCTCCTGACGCACCCGGGTGCGCTCGGCCACCCCGATCACCCTGTCCTGCTCGTCTACTACGTCCACCCACTCCACGTGCGGCACCTTGTCCATCCTGCGATGGCCGCAGTATATCGGTGCCGGGGCCGGGGTCTGCACTACTTTTTCAACGCCGGGAGCAGGACGCCAGCCCGCCATAACAAGGATTCATACAAACCTTCATCAAGTGTCACATCCGTGTCATGGTGAGACGGCATAGTGTGCCCTGTCCAAACAACAGGGTCTCTTGCCATGAAGGTGTTCAAGCAGTTGTCTCCTCGTCGAATTGCCCGCTATATCAAAAGCTTCCATCACGGCAGCTTCATGGTAGAGGCTCTGGGGCGGTTTGAATTTCAGGGGGGAATCATCGATGTGAGAACGCTGAGCTGCCGCCAGGCGCTGAGCCTGGCCCGGCAGATCAATCTGGCCGTGCGCGATCTGCGCACCAGCACCCTGTTGCCGGGCTGACATACTCCTTTCCGTTTGTAGTCTGCTTCCATGCACGTCTTTGCCCGCCGCTCACCGAGCGTGCGGGCTATTTTCAATGGGGTTGTCCCCGTCTGACCCGCATCAGTGCTGCAGGATCTGGGAGAGGAACAGCTTGGTTCGCTCCGACTGGGGGTGGTCGAAGAACTGGTCAGGCACGTTCTCCTCGATGATCTGGCCGCGGTCCATGAAGATCACCCGGTCCGCCACCTGCTTGGCAAAGCCCATTTCGTGGGTGACGCAGAGCATGGTCATGCCCTCATGGGCCAGCTCCACCATGACATCCAGCACTTCGCGCACCATCTCGGGGTCCAGCGCAGAGGTCGGCTCGTCAAACAGCATCACCTGGGGGTTCATACAGAGGCTGCGGGCAATGGCGACCCGTTGCTGCTGACCGCCGGAGAGCTGGCCCGGGTACTTGAGGGCCTGCTCCGGGATCCTGACCCGGCGCAGGAAGGTCATGGCGATCTCCTCCGCCTCCTTGCGTGGCAACTGCTTGACCCAGATGGGCGCCAGGCAGCAGTTCTCCAGCACCGTCAGATGGGGGAAGAGGTTGAAGTGCTGGAACACCATGCCCACCTCCCGGCGTACCGTCTCTATGTTCTTGAGATCCGACGTCAGGGCCGTCCCCTTGACCAGGATGTCACCGCTCTGATGCTCCTCCAGCCGGTTGATGCAGCGGATCATGGTGGACTTGCCCGAGCCAGACGGCCCGCAGATGACGATCTTCTCCCCCCTGCCCACCTGCAGATTGATGTTGCGCAGCACATGAAACTCACCGTACCACTTGTTGACATCCTTGAGTTCTACCACAGCGTCCGTTTTCATCTCGAAACTACTCCTAATGCTTGTGACCGGTGTTGAGTTTGCGCTCCAGATAGATGGAGTAGCGGGACATGCCAAAACAGAACATCCAGAAGATCATGGCGATGAACACATAGGCCTCGGTGGAGAATCCCAGCCAGGCCGGATCCGCCAGCGCCACCTTGGAGATGGCCAGCAGATCGAACAGCCCTATGATCAGCACCAGGCTGGTGTCCTTGAACAGGGAGATAAAGGTGTTCACCAGGGAGGGAATGGTGATCTTGAGGGCCTGAGGCATGATGACCAGCCCCATCACCTTCCAGTAGGAGAGCCCCAGCGCCTCCCCCGCCTCGTACTGCCCCTTGGGGATCGCCTGCAGCCCCCCCCTGACCACCTCTGCCACATAGGCCGCCTGGAACAGAATGATGCCGATAAGCGCCCTCAGCAGCTTGTCGAGCTCCACCTCGCTGGTCATGAACAGCGGCAGCATGACGGAGGCCATGAAGAGCACAGTGATGAGCGGCACCGCCCGCCAGAACTCGATATAGACGGTGGAGAGGCTGGAGATGACCGGCATGTGGGAGCGGCGTCCCAATGCCAGCAGGATCCCGAATGGCAGAGCGACCACGATGCCCACCACCGCCAGCACCAGGGTCAGCATCAGGCCGCCCCAGCGGTTTGTTTCCACCACCTCGAGACCGGCCCCGCCGTGGATCAGCACGAAGGCGATGACCGGGAATACCAGCAGGGTAAAGAGCGCCAGCCAGCCCTTGCGCGGGGTGCGCGGCCAGATCAGCAGCGCCAGCAGCACGGCCAGACCGGCGAAGGCCAGATTGATGCGCCAATACTGATCGACCGGATAAAAGCCGTAGAGATATTGTCCCAGACGACTCTCGATAAAGACCCAGCAAGCCCCGCCCTGGGCGCAGTCGGCACGGCTGCTCCCCTGCCAGTTGGCGGAGAAGATAGCCCAGTCCAGCGCCGACCAGAGCAGTGGCAACAGCAGGTAGGCCAGCACCAGGGTCAGCAGGCCGTTCCACCAGTTGGGGAAGAGGTTCTGCCTGACCCAGGCGACCGGCCCCCGGCGATGATCGGGAGGCGGTAGCGCCTCCTGCAACTCGTTCACATACATGACAGCTCCCTAGCGCTCGACCAGCGTCATCCTGCGGTTGTAGATGTTCATCAGGACTGAGGTGGCGATACTGATGATGAGATAGACCCCCATGGTCATGGCGATCACCTCGATGGCTTGCCCGGTCTGGTTGAGGGTGGTGCCCATGAACACCGAGACCAGATCCGGATAACCGATGGCGGTGGCCAGCGAGGAGTTCTTGGTGAGGTTCAGATACTGGCTGGTCAGCGGGGGAATGATGACCCGCATCGCCTGAGGAATGACTACCAGCCGCAGCGTCTTGGTGGGCGAGAGCCCGAGGGCGGAAGCGGCCTCGGTCTGCCCCTTGCTGATGGCCAGGATGCCGGATCGCACTATCTCGGCGATGAAGGCCGCCGTATAGATGGTCAACGCCAGCAGCAGCGCCGCGAGCTCGGGCAGCACCGTCAAGCCCCCACGGAAGTTGAAGCCCTGCAAGGCTGGCACACTCCAGGAGAGCGGGCTGCCTGCCAGCAGGAAGACGATGGCGGGGAGCAGGATCACCAGAGCGGCCACACAGCGCCAGAACGGGAAGATCCTGCCGGTCAGCGCCTGACGGCGCCGCGCCCAGCGACTCAGCCCCCAGCTCAGGACGACAGCGATCAGCAGGGCCCAAAGCACATAGCCAAATCCCTCTTCAAACAGGGGTTTGGGTAGATAGAAGCCCCGCACGTTCAAAAAGGCGAGCCCTCCCAGCTCCACGCTCTCACGGGGAGACGGCAGGGTGCGCAGCACCGAGAAGTACCAGAAAAAGATCTGCAGCAGCAGCGGAATGTTGCGAAACGTCTCTATGTAGACGGTGGCTATCTTGGCTACCAACCAGTTGCGGGAGAGACGCGCTATCCCGAGCACGAAGCCGAGCAGAGTGGCAAACAGGATGCCGAGCACCGAGACCAGCAGGGTATTGAGCAGGCCGACCACGAAGGTACGACCGAAGGTGTAGGTCTCGTCGTAGGGGATCAAGCTCTGCAAGATGCCGAACCCGGCGGTGTTGCCCAGAAAATCGAAACCTGTGGTGATGCCACGGGTCGCCAGATTGGTCAGGGCATTGTTGATGATGTAGAACAGAAACGCGAGAACGGCCGCAATGGCCAGGCACTGGAATATCTGCGCCCGCACCTTGGCGTCATACCACCAGCGGCCCTGTTCTTTCCTATGGTTTGATGCTTGTATCGCCATGAGGATGACTCCGACAAAGCCAGGGCAAGGGGGAAATGGGGGGCCAGGCCCCCCGACAGCTGTCTATTTAGCGGATAGGCGGGGCATACATCAGGCCACCCTTGTTCCAGAGTGCGTTGATGCCGCGGTCGATCTTGAGGGGAGAGCCGGCGCCGACGTTGCGATCGAACGACTCGCCGTAGTTGCCGACCTGTTTGACTATGTTGTAGGCCCACTTGTCATCCAGCCCCAGCACGCTGCCCTTGGGCTCTTCCAGCCCCAGCAGGCGACGAATGTCCGGGTTGGTGGATTTGAGCATCTCGTCCACGTTGGCACTGGTCACACCGGCCTCTTCGGCGTTGAGCATGGCGTAGAGACTCCAGCGCACCACCTTGAACCACTGCTCGTCACCCTGGCGAACCGCCGGGCCCAGCGGCTCCTTGGAGATGACCTCGGGTAGCACCAGGGCATCTTCCGGTTTTGTCAGCTTGATCTTGAGGGAGTAGAGCTGGGATTGATCCGAGGTCAGCACGTCGCAACGTCCCGCCTCGAAGCCTTTGACGGTCTGATCCGAGGTATCGAACACCACAGGGGTATATTTCATGCCGCCGTTGGCGCGGAAGTAATCCGCCAGGTTGAGTTCGGTAGTGGTGCCGGACTGGATGCAGACGGCGGCACCGTCCAGCTCCTTGGCGCTCTTGACCCCGAGGGACTTGTTGACCAGGAAGCCCTGACCATCGTAGTAGTTCACCCCGGCGAAGGTCAGGCCGAGCGACCCGTCCCGGGTCAGGGTCCAGGTGGTGTTGCGCGACAGCAGATCCACTTCACCGGATTGCAGGGCGGTGAAACGCTCCTTGGCGGTGAGGGACACATACTTGACCTTGCCAGCATCCCCGAGCACGGCCGCGGCGACCGCGCGACACACGTCCACGTCCAGCCCGATCCAGGTGCCCTTGGCGTCCGGATTGGAGAAACCGGGCAGGCCATCACCGACCCCGCACTGCACGAACCCCTTCTTCTTCACTGCATCCAGGGTGCCCTCCGCCCAGACATTGGCTGCCGCCAGCGACAGCACTATCACCATACCTGCCTTGTGTATCTGCTTCATGTCACTCTTCCCTGTGGTTTGATTCACATTGGCACCAGAACCTAGCAAGATGCCATCGTTTCCCTGCTTTTTCGCAGCTTATCCAGCGGTTCAAAAACTTGTCAATCGGTGCAACCCGGCCCAACCGTGGTGCAACAGCACAAAATGTTCGAACGAAGTGATATGCACTCTTAGAATCAAAAGTAGACCCTTATTCGCCAAATAGCCTGCTGTTAAAAGCCATTCCCGCTGTGAGGATTATTTTCGCAAAAAAATGGGATGCACCGGGATGGGGCAGCAAGATCTGCTTCCAACTGACTCATCAGGCTCGCTTTTCCACCAGCAGACCCAACCCTGGGAGCGGCAAACAAATAGAAGGCTTTGTCGATATTTCGCGATGTAGGGTGGCAAACTGATATCAACAGGGGATCTTCTGGTGGGGATGGGGCCTGAGCTCTAGCTCAGGGTGCCGGCCCGGGAGCAATACGCACCTCAACCACCGCGGGGACCGTCTTCAATCTCGGTGATGATGCCGTTTTCGACGGTGACGAACTGCATGAATTCGCTCCTGCCGAAGTTGTAGGTCCAGCGTTCGGCATACTTGACCGTCATCCGCGCCCCGAAGCCGTTCTCCTCGTAGCGTGTCAGATCTTCCTTGAGCAGCGGCTGACCGCAGCGGATCAGCAGTTCGGCCGTGGTGTCCCCCTCGGTCAACAGGGCGCTCTTGCAGCGCAGGGTGCCGGCATGCACCGGTAAGGCCGCTACCAGCAGCAACCACAGAATTGACTTCATTTTGCGCTCCATTTGAACAGCACCGCCCCCAGAGTGATGCACACCAGGGCAAACACCATGACTTGACCCAGGGTTCCCGCCACCGCCTGCCAGCCAGCCCCTTCCAGCATGACGGCACGGGCGGCCTCGATGATCTGGCTGAGCGGCAAGCGGGCCCCCACGGCCTGCAGCCAGGGAGGAGAGCCTTCCAGCGAAAACCAGACGCCGGATAAGAACATCATGGGCAAGCTGATGAGATTGAGCAAACCGCTCGCCAGCTCCTCGTTCTGAATGCGGGCGGCGATGAGCAGCCCGAGGGAGGCCATGGCGGTCCCGCCGACCAGGGCGATGAAGAGCAGCAGCCAGCCAGAGCCGAGCAGGGGCACATCCAGCAGCCAGTAAGCCACCAGAAAGACCAGCAGGCTCACCACCAGGGTGATCAGCACCCGTGACAACAGCTGGGCGCAGAGAAACTCGGCGGCCGAGAGTGGCGTGGCCCGCAAGCGCTTGAGTACCCCGTTCTTGCGATAGCGCACGATGACGAAGCCGACCCCGAACAGGCCGGAGAACATCAGGTTCATGCCGATCACCCCGGGCAACAACCAGTCGCCGTAGCGGATGGCCCGACCGCTCAGGGCCTCTCGTTGCAAGGGCGCGCGCACCGCCTGGCGCAGCAGGTATTCGGCCATGGCCCCCTGGGGGGCGTCCGGGTTGACCCAGTAGTGGCCGCGCGCCGGTGACAGCAGCAAGTCCAGCTGGTGATGGCGCACCTTGAGGGCCCCCCTCGCCTCGTCGTCATAGGGAATGAGCTTGAGCAGCGGGATATGGGTCAGGGGCTGATAGGCCGTCGTCAGCTCCCCCACCACCCCTATCTGTACCAGCGGCTTGGGGGGACCGGAGAAGATGAGGGAGAAGCCAATCACCAGCAAGAGCGGAAAAAGCAGGTTCCAGACCAGGGCCGCCCTGTCGCGCACGAACTCCAGGGTGCGGGCATAAAAGAGCGCACCTATGCGCTTGAGAGATCCCGTCATCTTCCGCTCCTTGAGCAGGTTGGCATCGGTAACATGCTGGCAGGCGCCGCAGCGGGGCGCCGCCATGAGGCGGCGTTCATGCGCCGCTCCGAAGGCTGTGGCCGGTCAGGTGCAGGAAGAGATCCTCCAGATTGGGGGAACGCACCTGCATGCCGGTCAGCGGTACCCCCAGGCTCAACAAGGTTGGCAGCAAGGCTGCCACGTCGGGGCAGTTCAGCTCCACCTGATCGCCGTGGGGCAGCAGCGGATAACCCAGGCTGGCGAGGGCCGGATGATCCGCGAGACGCACCAGCACACCGTCGAAGTGCTGTGCCAGCAGGGCCGCCGGCGTGTCCAGGCTGAGCAGATGACCGTGATCCACGATGGCGATGCGATCGCACAGTTGCTGGGCCTCGTCCATGTAGTGGGTGGTGAGCACCACCGTCTTGCCCTGGGCCTTGATCGCCTCGATCCGCTGCCAGAAGTGGTGGCGGGCCTGGGGATCCAGCCCTGTGGTGGGTTCGTCCAGAAACAGCAGTTCGGGATCCCCGAGCAGGGCCAGGGCCAGCAGCAGGCGCTGACGCTGACCGCCGGAGAGCTTGCGGCTGTCCCTGTCGATGAACTCCCCAAGGGCGCACAGATCGATGAGCAGTTCCCGTGGCAGGGGGTTGGGATAGAGGCTGGCGAACAGGCGCAGGGTGTCGCGCACCGTCAGAAAATCCTGCAGTGCCGTGTGCTGGAACTGGATGCCGATGCGGGAGCGATAGTCGGGGCCACGGGGGGTGCCATGAAACAGGATCTGGCCGCTGTCCGGGGTGAGGATCCCCTCGAGCAGCTCTATGGTGGTGGTCTTGCCCGCCCCGTTCGGGCCGAGCAGGCCGAAACAGCTCCCGGCGGGAATGGCAAAGCTGAGTCCGTCCACCGCCTTGACTCCGGGGAAGTTCTTGATGAGATCGACGACTTCGATGATGGCAGCCATGGCCTGTCTCCCTGGGTGGCCGAGAGTGCGACGTCCTGACTATATCCAAATCTCCCGAGAAGGCCATGGCTCATCCACCAGGGCGTGGCGGCGCGCAAAAAACAAACGGCGACCCAGGGGTCGCCGTTTGCATCACGCCAACCGGATCACAGGATGTCCAGCAGCTCCACTTCGAAGACCAGAGCGGAGTAGGGCGGGATGGAGCCGGCGCCACGGGCACCGTAGGCCAGATCCTGCGGAATGTAGAGCTTCCACTTGGAGCCAACCGGCATCATCTGCAGTGCTTCTACCCAGCCGGCAATGACGCCGGTGACCGGGAATTCGGCAGGTTGGCCGCGGGCGACCGAGCTGTCGAACACGCCACCGTGGGTGAAGGTACCGTGGTAGTGCACACGCACGGACTGACCGGCCACCGGCACGGCGCCATTGCCTTCTACCATGACTTCGTATTGCAGACCGGAGTCGGTCACTTTCACGTCGGCGCGCTTGGCGTTGTCGGCCAGGAAGGCTTCGCCATCGGCGGCGGCGGCCTTGGCAACGGCTTCCTGCTCTTCCTGCATGCGGGCGGTGATGACCTGGAAGGCATCATTGATATCGTCACGGCTGACCGCGAACTCCAGGCCGTTCAGGGCATCTGCCAGACCTTGTTGCAGGGCAGGGATATCCAGACCGGCAAAGGCTTGCTGCGCCAGCTGATCACCCATGTTGCGGCCGATGCCATAGCTGGCCTTCTGTTCGATAGAGTCGTATTGGGACATTGAGATGTTGCTCCGGGTCCTGAGGGTAAAAGAGACGGGATAATATCAGACTTTTTGGCGAGGTGCTGCCGACTGCCGTCCTGATTTCCCCGCCCATGGGAGAAACTTCACAGAAGAAGGGGATGAACGCCGCCCATCGGCGGCGATCTGCTCAGGCGCGATCCAGCAAAGCCCGCACCGCTGCCACCTTGGCACCGTCGGTGATATTGACCCGGCCGTCGTCCGAGGTGCCATGTTCACACACATGAGGAGGCACCATGCCACCGCGCGGCACCTATCAGGCCTTGTCCAGCAACGCCCGCACCGCAGCCACCTTGGCGCCATCGGTGATATTGACCCGGCCGTCGTCCGAGGTGCCCATGTTGACATCCCATGGAGAGGCACCATGCCGCCGCGCGACACCTATCAGGCCTTGTCCAGCAACGCCCGCACCGCTGCCACCTTGGCGCCGTCGGTGATATTGACCCGGCCGTCGTCCGAGGTGCCCATGTTCACTCCGTGGGGCACCATGCCGCCACGCCAGCCCATACCGGACATGTGCACCTCGCTCACCCCGGTGAACTCGAGTATGGTGCGCACATTGTCGGCATTGACCCCGGCGCCGGGCATCAGGCTGGCGCGGCCCGCCAGGGTCTGCTGCATCGCCTGCAGGGTCTCCAGACCCGCCAGGGCAGTCGGGGCATGGCCAGAGCTCAGGATCCGCTCACAGCCGGCCGCCACTATGGTCTCCAGATCGGCACGCCAGTTGGAGCTGAGATCGATGGCGCGATGGAAGGTGACCCCCAGGGGGCCGGCCGCCTCGACCAGCTGTTGCAACTGGGCGGCTGGCACTCTGCCCCCCTCGTCCAGCAAACCCACCACCACCCCTTGCAGGCCCGCAGAGCGCGCCGCAGCGATATCCAGCAACATGAGTTCGAACTCGGCGGCGCTGAAGCAGAAATCCCCGGCACGGGGGCGGATCATGGCGTAAACCGGCACGCTGGCATGGCGGGCAGCAAGCTGCATGAAACCATAGGAGGGGGTGAGACCACCCAGCCCCAGCGCAGAGCAGAGCTCGATGCGATCCGCGCCGGACCGCTCTGCGGTGAACAGGGATTCCAGGTTGTCGATGCAGATTTCAAGACGGGTCATGATGACTCCTTATCCAGGGAGATCAGACCCAGTGCCTGATCTCATAAATTGAGCAGGGCGGCGCCACGCACGCCACCGGCGCCGCCGAAGCGGGCCTGGCGGATAGCCGGCAGGGCGACACCGGGCAGCAAGTGGCCGGGCAGACGCTTGGGCAGCTCTTCATACAAGGCGGGCAGCCCGCTGAGGCCGCCCCCCAGCACCACCACCTCGGGATCGATCACCGAGATGGCGGTGGCGAGCCCGGCGGCCAGGATCTCCAGCCAGCAGTCGATGGCCGAGAGCGCCGCGGGTTCCCGGGCCTCGGCGCGGGCGACTATCAGGTGGCCACTGGCGCGCTCGCCACTGAAGTGGTGATAGAGCCGCTCCAGGCCGGTGCCCGAAGCGTAGGTTTCGAAACAGACCAGGCGGCCGCAGCCGCAACGGGGACGGGGCAGGTCGGGATATTTCATCAATATGGTGGCCGGCAGCGGGTAATGGCCTATCTCCCCCGCCAGCCAGTTGCGACCCTGGATGAGCTTGCCCGCCAGATAAACGGCGCCACCTATACCGGTGCCGATGGTCACCCCCAGCGCACTCTCGGCCTCGGCGGCGGCCCCCTGGTGCACTTCGGACCAGAGGAAGCAGTTGGCGTCGTTGTCGACGCTGACGGTGCGTGCCAGTCGTGCGGCCAGATCCGCCCCCAGATGACGACCGTGAATGGCGGGCAGGTTCGCCGCCACTATGCTCCCATCAAGGCGATTGATGATGCCGGGAAACCCGATGCCGACGGCGCCTTTCGCACCGAAGCGGGCGTCCGCCGCCTCGACCCGCGTCAGGATCAGCTGCAACAGCCCCTCGTAATCATTGCCTGGGGTGCTCATGCGCTCTTCGTGACAGAGGTTCAGGCCACCGTCATACACCGCGAAGGCAATCTTGGTACCACCAATATCAAATCCGTAATACATGCCACACTCCCTTGCCGGTGAACCGGGTCACCTCAGTCTGTCCAGATGGGGCACATTGTATTAATTCGCAAAAAAAATAAAGTATGCATGGGCAAAAAACGGGAGCCAGCTCAAAGCAAACGGAACATTTGTCGCTGAAGACAGGGTTGTCCCAGGCTCGTCAGTGTGCGCTCCTGGCCGTCAAACACGAAGCCGCGGCGCAGGTAGAACCCCTCGCCGATGTGATTGCCATCGAGCAGCCAGAGCCTGACGCACTCGCAGCCGGCCCGGCGCATCTGCACCGCCACCGCCTGCCACAGCCGCTTGCCATGGCCTCGACGCCAGTGATCCGGGTGCAGATAGAGCGCCCGGATGCGCGCCGTCATCAACCCCTCTTCATGGGCTGGGTGCCAATAGAGCAGGCCGATGACGACCTCGTCCTGACACAGCAGCATAGGGATGGGGGCGGGTTCGGCGAGCCGGCGGCGCCAGATCTGCAGGTGCTCGGTGACCGCCAGCTGGGCCAGCAGATCCTCCCCGAGCACACTGCCATAGGCCGCCAGCCAGCTGGCCCGCTGCATCACCGTCATGGCGGCGGCATCGGCGGGACGGGCCAGACGCAGGCTTATGCCTTGCACTTGGGCTCCAGCCCTGCCGCTCGCGCCTGCTGATACAGGGGCTGCACCTCGGCCTGCTGGGCCTGCAGTTCGGCGATGCGGTTCTCGTCGCTCGGGTGGGTAGAAAGCAGTTGCGGCGGTGCCTTGCCACCGGAGGCGGCACTCATGTTCTGCCACAGGGGGATGGCCTCGGCCGGATTGAAGCCGGCGCGGGCCATCAGCTCCAGTCCGAGTCTGTCGGCCTCGCTCTCCTGGGTTCTGCCATAGGGCAGGGCAATCCCCACCTGAACCCCGAGCCCGAGCGCCGCCATGGTGGCACCCCCCCCCTGGCTGCTGCCGATGGCGGCATCGGCCACCGCCAGCCCGATGCCGGTCAGCTGATCCCGGGAGAGGCGTTCGTTGGAGTGCTGTGCCAGCACATGGGTCAGCTCATGGCCGATGACGGTGGCGAGCTGATCCTGATTCTTGGCGACCTTGAGCAGGCCGCTGTAGACGCCGATCTTGCCGCCAGGCAAGGCGAAGGCGTTGACCTCCTTGGAGTCAAACACCACCACCTCCCAGCTGGTGATGCCATAGCTGGCAGGCACCTGGGCGGTGACCGCCCTGGCCACGCAGGAGACATAGGCATTCACCCTGGCATCCTTGCTCACCTTCTCCTGCTTCTTCATCTGCTCGAAGGAGTCGGCCCCCAACTGGTTCATCTGCTGGGGGGAGAAGAGCAGCATCTGGTTGCGGCCGGTCGGCGACTGGGCACAGCCGGCAAGCAGGGCACTGCACAAGGCTGCCAGGCCGAATTTGGACAGGGAAGATGCACGCATGAGAGGGTCCTTTACCGTGAAGTTGCCCTATTCTCGGGAATGCCGCCCTCCGGTGCAAGCCAGGCGCCACCCCATGCGACCAAAAAGATCCCATGGCGCCAAAATAAAAACGAGCCCGTTCGGGCTCGTTTGTTTGCGCTGCAAAAGCGGGATTACATGATGCCCAGCTTCTTCAGGTCGGCCTCAACAATCTTGGCCGGTACCGGCACATAGCCGTCCTTCGCCACTATGTTCTGACCAGCCTTGGAGAGCATCATCTTCACAAACTCCTGCTCCATCGGGGAGAGCGGCTTGTTCGGAGCCTTGTTTACGTAGACGTACAGGAAGCGGGAGAGCGGGTACTTGCCGGTCAGGGCGTTGTCTGCCGTCGCTTCAACGAAGGTCTTGCCATCCTTGGAGAGCGGTACGGCGCGCACGCCGGAGGTGACGTAGCCGATGCCGGAATAACCGATGCCGTTCAGGGACGCGGAGACGGATTGCACCACGGAGGCGGAGCCCGGCTGCTCGTTCACGCCGCTCTTGAAGTCACCGTTGCACAGGGCGTGCTCCTTGAAGTAACCGTAGGTACCTGAAACGGAGTTGCGACCGAACAGTTGCAGATCCTTGGAAGACCAGTTGCCATCCAGACCCAGATCAGACCATTTGGTGGCCGCCTTGGCTTCGCCGCACTTGAGGGTGCTGGAGAAGACAGCATCAACCTGCTCCATGGTCAGCCCCTTGATGGGGTTGTCCTTGTTCACGAATACCGCCAGGGCATCGACCGCGACGCGGATGGCAGTCGGCTTGTAGCCGTAACGCTTCTCGAATGCTTCCTCTTCACCGGCCTTCATGGCACGGCTCATGGGGCCAAACTGGGCAACGCCCTCGGTCAGCGCGGTCGGCGCGGTGGAAGAACCGGCGGCCTGGATCTGTACGTTGACGTTGGGGTAGACACGCTTAAATTCTTCGGCCCACAGGGTCATCATGTTGGCCAGGGTGTCCGAGCCGACGGAGGACAGGTTGCCCGAGATGCCACTGGTCGGGGTGTAATCCGGCAGGTTTTTATCCACACCGGCAGCCAGCGCGCTGACAGAAAACAGGGTTGCTGCGGTGAATCCGATTACACCAGCCAGTTTGTTGAGTTTCATCCAATCTCTCCAAAGTTACAGAAGGCAATTGCCAATACATGGCGCCGATTAACACTGTCTTGCGGTGATCAAGCTGGCTGTATCAGTCAGCTTGTTGAGTTTTATCCGTCCCCTCTTTCCCAAGGTGACGCTGGGTCTGTTCTTAAGACGGCGCCAGTATCTGACCTGGCAGTGACAAATTTATGGAATTTATATGACACTTTGATGACATGGGCCCGGCGCGGCACAAATGCCAAGGGGCCGCTCTCGCAGCCCCCTTTCTTATTGCTAACCCTTTGTCAAAAAAGACTATTTAACCACCACCATGCGGCCGGGAATGAGGAAGCTGAAACGACTGCCCTGGCCGACCCGGCTCTCTATCTCGAGCTGGGCGTCGTGATGGCTCAGGGCATGCTTGACGATGGCGAGACCAAGGCCGGAGCCACCGGTGTGGCGGGATCTCGCCTTGTCGACCCGATAGAAGCGCTCGGTGAGCCGCGTCAGGTGCTCCGGGGCTATCCCCTCCCCCTCGTCTTGCACCACAAAGAGCGCCATGGCCCCCTGCTTGCGCCACTCCACCGTGATCTTGCGACCGGCCGGGGTGTAGTGAATGGCGTTGTAGACCAGGTTGGAGACGGCGCTGCGCAGCTGATCCCTGTCCCCCTTAACGAACAGATTGGACTGCACCTGGAACTCTATCTGATGGGCACTCTCCCCCGACAGGGCACGGGCCTCCTGCTCCAGCAGCCCCAGCATGGCGGGCATGTCCACCAGATGGGAGAGATCCACGGTCGGGGCCGCCTCGATACGCGACAGGGTGAGCAGCTGATTGACCAGGTTATCCATGCGGATGGTCTGCTCCATCATCACCTTGTGCGCCTTGGCCCACATGGCAGGAGGTGGCGGCTCCTCCGTCATCTCCAGATAGCCCTTGAGCACGGTGAGCGGGGTGCGCAGCTCGTGGGAGACGTTGGAGACGAAGTGCTTGCGGGTCTTCTCCAGACTGCGCAGCCGGGTCACGTCCCGCACCACCAGCATGGCCTGATCCTCGGCATAGGGCATGATGCGAAACTCGAGAAACTTCTCCTCGTTGATGGGGGAGCTCATCTCGAACGGCTCGTCATACTGTCCCTTGCCGAGGTAGGCGACGAAACCGGGGTGACGGATGAGGTTGCCGATGTGCTGGCCGGCATCCTCGGGCCAGCGAAAACCGAGCAGTTGCTCCGCCAGCCGGTTGCACCAGAGAATGCTGCCGTCGGTGCGAAACACCACGGCGGCATCGGGCAGGGCCTCGGCCCCCTCCCGGAACCGGCGGATGAGGCCCGCCAGCTCGCGGCGCCTTGCACGGTGGCGCTGCTGCAACTTGTAGATGCCATTGAAGATGTATTCCCAACTGCCGCTGCCATGGGGCGGCACCAGGCTGCGATCGTGCCACAGCCAGTCCGACAGCCGCTTCTGGAAGCGGTAGTGCCAGCCCAGATGCAGCACGGTCGCCACCAGCAGGCAGAGGGCGAGGTGATCGACCAGCCAACCTACCAAGACGAAGGGGGCGTAGAAGAACGCCATTCGCCACAACTGTCGCCGCCAGGCGTAAGGTTGCAACATGTTATCCCCTAGAGACGGGTTGAGAAGCGGTATCCGGCTCCACGCACCGTCTGGATCAATCTGTCGTGCCCGGTCTCTTCGATGGCCTTGCGCAGGCGACGGATGTGCACGTCCACCGTCCTGTCTTCCACATAGACATTGGTGCCCCAGACGTTGTTCAGCAGTTGCTCACGACTGTAGACCCGCTCGGGATGGGTCATGAAGAAGTGCAGCAGCTTGAACTCGGTCGGCCCCATGTCCAGCGCCTTCTCTTCGGCGCTGACCCGATGGGAGACAGGATCCAGCTTGAGCCCCTGCACCTCGATCACCTCGTCCACCGAGGTGGGGGAGACCCGGCGCATTACTGCATGCAAGCGGGCGGTCAGCTCCTTGGGAGAGAACGGCTTGGTGATGTAGTCGTCGGCACCCGCCTCGAGGCCGCGCACCTTGTCCTCCTCTTCACCGCGGGCGGTCAGCATCACCACCGGGATCTGGCGGGTCACCTCGTCCTGTTTGAGCTGCTTGATGAACTGGATGCCACTGCCACCTGGCATCATCCAGTCCAGCACGATGAGCTCGGGGTAAGGTTCACGCACCTTCGCCAGTCCATCGGCATAATCTTCTGCCTCAATCGTCTCATATCCCTTTTGCTCGAGCACGAAGCAGAGCATCTCGCGGATTGGTGCCTCGTCCTCGACCACCAGAATTCGCTTAGCCATATCCCTTCTCTCTCCTCTGTGAAGATGGGTGCGCCAATTATTAGAACTTTCTGTGACACTTTTATGACTTTATGACAGGCGGGATGATAAACGTTTTCAGATTCAGTTGGCAGCAGCGAGTTGCAGCAGGTCCCAGCGGTTGCCACTGATGTCCTCGAACACCACCACGGTGCCGTAAGACTCAGTTCGCGGCTGTTCACAAAAATGCACGCCATAGTCCCGCATCCGCTGGTAATCCCCCCAGAAGTCGTCGGTCTCGAGGAACAAAAAGACCCGCCCGCCTCCCTGCCGACCGATGCCGGCCACTTGCTCGGGGGTGGCCGCACGGGCCAGCAGCAGGGCAGAACCGGGAGCGCCTTGCGGAGCGACCCGCACCCAGCGTTTGCCCGGTTTGCCCGGCTCATCGAGGGGAGTGTCTTCCAGCAGCTCGAACCCCAGCCCCTGGGTGAAGAAGGCGATAGCCTCGTCATAATCGGCCACCAGCAGGGCCAAGGCGCCCAGATGTTGTGACATGGGGATACTCCTCGATAGATGAATAAAGGGGCCAAGCCCCGGCTGGGGCGCATCATAACGGCTGGCGGGCCTGTGCTCCAGCCGCAATCACCTTCGCGAAGGCAAGGCTCTCGGTCGGTTGGCAGGCCTGCGCCCTAGCCCACCTCGACCCGGTTGCGACCCCGCTTCTTGGCCTGATAAAGCGCCTCGTCGGCCCGCTTGAGGGCCAGCTCCAGGGCGTCCCCGCGCCGCTCCGCCACCCCGAAGGAGGCGGTGATCCTGAGCCCGAGGGGCCAGCCCCGGTGCGCCTCGAGCGCCCCCCTCAGTCGCTCGGCCAGGGCGGTGGCCCGTCCCTCGTCGTAATGGAGGCAGACCAGCACGAACTCCTCTCCCCCCCAGCGCACCAGGCGGCACAGGCTGTCACAATGGCGCAGCAGCTCGCTCACCATGTGCTTGAGCACCTCGTCCCCCATGGGATGGCCGTGGGTGTCGTTGACCTCCTTGAAGTGATCGATGTCGATATAGATGAAGGAGAGCGGCATCTCCCCCAGTTCGCTCAAGAGCTTCTCGCCCCCGAGCCGGTTGAGGGCTCCGGTCAGGGGATCGTAACGGGCTTCTTCCTCGGTACGGCGGTTCTGCTCACACAGGCTTTGGCTGAGTGCTTCCGCCGCCAGCCGCGCCTCACGGGCCTTGCGCAGCCGGTCCCCCATCCACAGGTACTGGATCAGAAACAGCAATATCCCGTATATCAGCCAGCCCAGCAGCAGCTGGCGGTAGAAGTCCCCCGGCTTGCCCCAGCGGCCATAGAACTCCAGCTTATCCAGGGTCAATCGGTAGTCCCCGGGTTGCATCTTGTCGTCGGTGGCAAGCTCGATGGCATAGACATGATGCAGGTCCGGTCCCTGCTGCGCCAGCGGGATCCGGTACTGCTGCACCCACCAGGAGCTGGGTGCGAACACCTTGAGGGGGACGTCCTGGATGCGGCCGTAATCATCGGGGCGAAAGAGCACCTCGTTGAACTTATGGGAGGTCTCGTCCCCGACTGTCGAGTAGGCGGGATCATAATTGCGCAGATAGAGGCGCCAGCTCTGCGGCGCCTCCCCTTCCACCCGCAACTTGACCCGCACGCCATCGAAATGGGAGAGATCCATGCCCAGCTCGGGAGCAGACAGGGTCAGGATCAGCTCACAGAAGGGGGAGGCGTAGCCCGCACGCAGCCTGCAGTCGATGGCCGGTTTGTCGCCGGCGGCGAGCAGCGTCGTAACCGAATGGCCCCCATGTGAGCGATCATCCTGGGCCCTGGCGACTATGCCGGCCTGACTCAGGATATCCAGCCGCCGTTCAGGTCCGAACTCGAACGCCAGGATGGCCAGCAGGCTGCCGAGCAGCAGGCTCCAGAACAACAGATTGGTCATGCGGGAATAGGATGGGGTCATAATGATCACACCTGGAAAAGAGCCTTTACTCTACACCTTGTGATTCCGCACCGTGCTGATCCAGATCCAAGGTTATTACACGCGCCCCCTCGGGCGCCGGGCATTGGTCGGCTCAGTCAGCGCACAGGGCGTCGCTTGCCATCTGCCGGGCTGAATCCTGTCGGCATTGCACCGCAAGAGGCGGACGCCAGCTCTTGGGGAAACGGGTTCCCGATGTCATCATTCCTTTCACCACTGAGCACTCCATGCTATGGAAAAATAAAGAAAAATCATCGCAGAGCCCCAGTCTACACAAGCAAGCGATACCGCAACACCCCCTATTCCTCTTCCCGCAGCGCCCGGTAGAGGGTGGTGCGGCTGATGCCAAGCCGGCGCGCCGCCTCGCTCACGTTGCCGCCGCACTGGGACAGGGTCTGCTGCACCCGCAACCGGCTCTGTTCGCGCAAGGTGGTGGCGTCCCGGGGAGCCGGCATGGTGGCCACCTCGGGCAGATGCAGGTGGGCGAGGTCAATCCAGCCCTGCCCTTCCGCCAGCACGCAGGCCACCTCCAGCGCCTGCTTGAGCTGGCGCACATTGCCGGGCAGCGGGTGGGCCAGCAGTTGCCGCTCCGCCTCCGCCGTCAGTTGCAGGGCCGGGTCCATCTCGAGGAGCAGGCGCCGGATCAACTCCTGGCGCTCGCGGGGCGGCCAGGCCCGTAGCGGCGCCAGCAGCTGGCGCCAGCCGCAGATGCGGTAATAGAGGTCTTCACGAAACCCGCCACCTTGCACCATGGCTGCCAGATCCCGGTGGCTGGCGCTGACCAGCCAGAAGTCCACCGGTTCGGGCTTGTGGCTACCCACTGGGGTGACGGCACGCTCCTGCAATACCCGCAGCAGCCGGGTCTGGGCCGAGAGCGGCAGCTCGCCGATCTCATCCAGCATCAGGATGCCGCCGTGGGCGGCGCGCAGATAACCCTGGCTGCCCTGGCTGCGGGCACCGCTGAAGGCGCCACCCACATAGCCAAACAGCTCGGCCTCCACCAGCTCCGCCGGCAGGGCGCCGCAGTTGACACACACCAGGGGTTTGTCCCGCCGGCTCGATTGGCGGTGCAGGGCGCGCACCAGATGCTCCTTGCCACAGCCGGTCTCCCCCTCGATGAGCAGGGAGATGCCGCGCTCCAGCATCTTGAGGGGCACCCCGGCGGTGGCAGGCGGCGTTGCCGGCAGAGACTGGGTTTGAATCACCACAGGCTCGGGCATCAGCCGCAGGCCGCGGCGCTCGCGTAGTAGTTGCTTGCCATCGAAGGGGTGCTGGCCGAGCCAGAGCCGGCCAGCCCGGTTGGCCCCGAGCAGTTCGCCCCCCTCCCCCAGCAGCAGGCGGGCAGACCAGAGACTCTGAGGATCGAGATCCACCAGCCAGCCCGGCTGACGCGCCAGCAGGGCGTTTTCCAGGGTCATGGCCAACAGCCGCACCGTGCCCAGCATGTCGCCATCGTGATGGGCCGCATCGGTGGAGATGTCGAGCACGCCCAGCAGTTGCCCGTCCGGCCCGAGCAGGGGGCAGGCGCTGCAACTGAGGAAGCTGTGCTGGGCGAAGAAGTGCTGATTGCCGAGCACCTGTACTTCGCTCTGCTCGGCCAGCGCTGTGCCGATGGCGTTGGTGCCCTTGCTCGCCTCCCCCCAGCGGGCGCCGCTGCGCAAGAAGATGCGCTCGGCGTGGCGGGCGAAGCTGTCATCACCACTCACCGCCAGGATGGCCCCCTCACCGTCGCACAGCAACAGGCGACAGGGCCTGCCCGCCAGCAACTGGGCAAACAGCGGCAGCACGAAGCGCTGGAAGCAGGTGATAAGGGTTCTGTGCTGCTCCTGGCGGGCCGACAGCTCCCCCTGGGGCAGCAAGTCCAGCTCGGCGCTCTGCTGGCGGAGCAGGCCCTGATGCAGGCAGCGCTGCCAGGAACGCAAGATGGGACTGGGACTGGATTGAGGTAACTCGCTCATCACGCCTCCTGTTCACAAAGGGCACAGTGTCACGGCCACTGTCCAGAAACGGCACAGTTTTATCGGCACCGCCGCGGTCACTGGTTAATCAAGATACGCCGCCGCACCTCATTTGATAACGTTTTTGTAACTTTTGCCTGCTGGTCAGACCCTCTGGCACGGCCCTTGCGATACCGAGAAGCAACCGGACTGCCCGCCAGGCCGGTCAGGACCACACACACATAAGGATGATGAGATGATTTATACCGCTCCCGGTCAGGCAGGTGCCCTGGTCAGCTTCAAGTCCCGTTACGACAACTTCATCGGTGGCGACTGGGTGGCGCCCCGCGCCGGCCGCTACTTCGAGAACATCTCGCCAGTGGATGGCCGGGTGTTCTGCGAGGTGGCCAGATCCGATGCCGCCGACATCGAGCTGGCGCTGGATGCCGCCCACAAGGCATTTGCGAGCTGGAGCAAGACCAGCGTCACCGAGCGCAGCAACCTGCTGCTGCGCATTGCCGATCGCATCGAGCAGAACATCGAAGTGCTCGCCATCGCCGAGACCTGGGAGAACGGCAAGGCGGTGCGTGAGACCCTGGCCGCCGACCTGCCGCTGGTGGTGGATCACTTCCGCTACTTCGCCGGCTGCATCCGCGCCCAGGAAGGGTCTGCCGCCGAGCTGGATCAGCACACCGTCAGCTACCACTTCAAGGAGCCCATCGGCGTGGTCGGCCAGATCATCCCCTGGAACTTCCCGCTGCTGATGGCGGCCTGGAAGCTGGCCCCTGTGCTGGCGGCTGGCTGCTGCAGCGTGCTCAAGCCCGCCGAGCAGACCCCGGTCACCATCATGCTGATGATGGATCTCATCAAGGACATCCTCCCCCCTGGCGTGGTCAACGTGGTCAACGGCTTCGGCGCCGAGGCGGGCCAGGCGCTGGCAACCAGCGACAGGATCCAGAAGCTCGCCTTCACCGGCTCCACCGAGGTGGGCGCTCATATCCTGCGCTGCGCCGCCGACAAGCTGATCCCCTCCACCGTGGAGCTCGGCGGCAAGTCCCCCAACATCTACTTCGCCGACGTGATGCAGCACGAGAGCAGCTACATCGACAAGGCGGTGGAAGGCATGTTGATGACCTTCTTCAACCAGGGCGAGGTGTGCACCTGCCCCTCCCGCGCCCTGGTGCAGGAGAGCATCTACGACGACTTCATGGACCGTGTGCTGGCCCGCGCCCGCACCATAGTGCAGGGCAACCCCCTGGACACCGCCACCCAGGTCGGCGCCCAGGCGTCCCGCGAGCAGTTCGACAAGATCCTGAGCTACATGGAGATCGGGCGCGGCGAAGGGGCCAGGATGCTGATCGGCGGTGGCCCGGCCAAGGTGAGCGGGCTGGAGGGGGGCTTCTACATCCAGCCCACCATCTTCTCGGGCCAGAACAAGATGCGGGTGTTCCAGGAAGAGATCTTCGGGCCGGCGCTTGGGGTCACCACCTTCAAGGACGAGGCGGAGGCGCTGGCGATTGCCAACGACACCCAGTACGGGCTGGGGGCGGGCCTGTGGACCCGGGACAGCAACCTGGCCTGGCGCATGGGACGCGGCATTCAGGCCGGCCGGGTCTGGGTCAACTGCTACCACGCCTACCCGGCCCACGCGGCCTTTGGCGGCTACAAGAAGTCAGGGATCGGCCGCGAGACCCACAAGATGATGCTGGACCACTACCAGAACACCAAGAACCTGCTGGTGAGCCACGACATCAATCCCCTCGGCTTCTTCTAAGCCCCTCCCATGATCAACAAGGGCGCCTGCGGGCGCCCTCTCTTTTTCCACCGTGATCATCATCAGCCCCCGGGTTGGTC
The DNA here is from genome assembly GCF_041402505.1 of Aeromonas sp. S2(2024). NCBI lineage: Bacteria > Pseudomonadati > Pseudomonadota > Gammaproteobacteria > Aeromonadales > Aeromonadaceae > Aeromonas > Aeromonas sp. S2(2024). The sequence continues at coordinate 120,843 of NZ_JBGLRL010000001.1, read as the reverse complement.
CAACTGCTGGCGATAGCGCTGGGGGGCGCCCCCCTGCTCGCGCTGGAACATGGCGATAAAGGCCGAGGTCGAGGCGTAACCCAGACGCCAGGCGATCTCCTGCACCGGCATGTCGCCCCGCAGCCAGTCCAGCGCCTTGACCAGCCGCAGCCGGGTGCGCCACTGCCCGAGACTCATGCCCAGCTCCTTCTGGCAGCGCCGCGCCAGGGTACGCTCAGTGGTGTGCAGCACCCTGGCCCACTCGGCCAGGGTGCGGTTGTCCTCGGGGGCAGCCTGCAGCGCCGCCAGCAAGGGGGCGAGCAGGCGATCCCGACTCTGGGGCAGGTAGCTCGGCTGGCAGCGAGTGCGGGCCAGCTTCTCGATGAAGAGCTCACCCTGGCGCGCGTCCCACTCGTCTTCCATGTGACCGACACGGCGCTGGGTAAAGTCCTCCAACAGGGCGCGCAGCAAGGGGGTCAACGCCAGCAGCTGGGGTTCGCTTGGCAGGCGTGGGGCCAGCGCGTGGCTCACGTAGATGGAGGTGTAATCCAGGGTCTGCTCGTTGAAGGCACTGTGGGGCAGGTCCGCCGGCACCCAGATGAGGTAGTCCGGGGGCGCCACCAGCCGCTCTTCCCCGACCTCCACCACCATGACCCCCAGGCTGATGAGGCTGAGCTGACCCCAGGGATGGGCGTGCTCGGCGCAGGCGTTGCCCCCCTGGATCTGGCTGTAGCGAAAGTAGAGGGGGTTGGGGTCGGCCAGCAGGCGATCCTGCTCGGCCAGGGTGAGGCTGCCCATGAAGATTGTCCCAAAGCGGTTATGACATGTCTTATTTACGCTACTTACATCGTTCAAGACAAGGCTAGACTCTCGTCATCGAACCAAGGAGTCCCTATGCCTTTTCTCTTCCCCCTGCTCGCCATCCTGATCTGGGCCGCCAATACCGTGGTGGCCAAGGCCGCCGCCGGGGTGGTGGATCCCGCCGCCATCTCCTTCTACCGCTGGGTGATCGCAGCCCTCGCGCTCTCTCCCTTCTGCCTGCCGCAGTTGTGGCGCCGCCGCACCGAGATCCGCCCCTTGCTCGGCAAGCTGCTGGTGCTCTCCCTGCTCGGCATGGTGCTCTACCAGTGCCTGGCCTACTACGCCGCCCACAGCACCTCCGCCACCAACATGGGGGTCATCGGCTCCCTGCTGCCCCTGCTCACCCTGCTCATCGGGGCCTGCTGCTTTGGCCAGAAACCGGGCAAACAGGCGCTGCTCGGCATGAGCCTCTCCCTGTTCGGGGTGCTCTGGCTGCTGGGTCAGGGCAACCCCCTGGCGCTGCTGCACAGCGGCATCAACCCGGGGGATGGCATGATGCTGCTGGGGGCGGCCAGCTATGCGCTCTATGGCCTGCTGATCCGACGCTGGCAACTGCCGTTCGGTCCCTGGCTCAACCTCTACCTGCAGATCCTGCTGGCGGTGCTGCTGCTCATCCCTGTCGCCCTCTCTGCCGACTCCCTGGCCATTCCCGCCCAGGGCTGGAGCATGGTGCTGTTCGCCGGGCTCGCCTCCTCCATCTTCGCCGCCTACTGCTGGATGCGCGGCCTCGCCAGCCTGGGGGCGGAGCGCACCTCGGTATTCATGAACCTGATGCCCCTGTGCACTGCGCTGTTGGCCGTCATCACCCTGGGGGAGCCCATCCATGGCTATCACCTGCTGGGGGGCGGCCTCATTCTGACTGGCGTCATGATCTCCCAGTTCAGGCCGAGGGTGCGTCCCGCCCTGGTGGAAGGGGCATAAGCCGGCACCATCAACCGTGGCCGGCAAAAAGGGAGCCGAGGCTCCCTTTTTGTTTGCAATGCTGTGGTCACGCCGCCTCAGCTGCTGCGGCGCCAGTGGTAGCGGCGCTCGGGGCGACCGCGCTGGCCGTAGTTGAGATCCACGTCCAGCTTGTCTTCGGACTCCAGAAACTCAAGGTAGCGGCGCGCCGTGGTGCGGCTAAGCGACAACCGCAGCGCCACCGTGTCGGTGGAGAAGGCGGTGTCCGGCTCCCCCGCCAGCAGCTCCAGTACCTGGCGCAAGGTGATGGCGTCTATGCCCTTGGGGGTGTCGCGCACCTCCCTCGGCTGAATGCGCCCCTTGCCCATCAGACGGTCGAGATCGCTCTGCTCCAGCAGGCCGCGCTCGCACAAGCGGCGATGCAGGGTCAGGATCTCGTCCAGGCTCTGCTGGATGCGAAACAGCCGCAGCGGCTTGATGATGTAATCCTGCACCCCGAGATTCAGGGCCTGCTGTATGGTCTCCACGTCGCAGGAGGCGGTCACCATGACCACCAGCACCTCCCGGTTGTGGCTGCGCAGCCGGTTCACCCACTCCAGGCCCGAGCCGTCTGGCAGGGAGATGTCCACCACCAGCAACTGGGGTTCGGTGGCACGCATCATGAGATCGGCCTGGGCCAGGCTCTCGGCCCGCCCCAGCAGGGAGTAGCCCGGGGTCGAGGAGATAAGCTCGGCCAGGATGGCGCCGATCCGCTCGTCGTCCTCGATAACAAGAGTGAAGATTGGCTTCATGACTCACACCAATTGGTTTTTATTCAAATAGATACCGAACAAAGTCGTCTGTTCGGCGGTGCGGCGCCATTCTATCATACCCCCACGGCGAGCCACCGTCTTCTTGACCAGGAAGAGGCCGACCCCGTGATCCCCGGTCTGGCGGCTGACCCCATAGTCGAACAGGTGATCCGCCAGCGCCTCGTCCACCCCCTCGCCACTGTCCTCCACCTCGATCACCAGCCGGCGCCCGAAGTCATCCACCGAGATGAGCACCCGGGGGGCGCACCGCTGGCGGTTCGCCCAGGCGGCCCGGATGCCGTTGTCCAGCAGGTTGCCGATGCAGGTGATGAGATCCGCCGACACCTCGGCCGGGTACTCCCCGAGCGCCGAGCCGGGATCCAGCACCAGCTCGACCCCGAGCTCCCGCGCCCGGCTGAACTTGCCGAGGATGAGACCGGCCACCGGCTTGTTCTCGATGGAGCGCAGCAGATCCTGCAGCATGGTCTGGCAGGCCTCGTTCTCCTGCTGGATGAGCTCCACCGCCTGATCCACGTGACCGAGCTGCAGCAGGCCGGAGAGGCTGCTCAGCTTGTTGGCAAACTCGTGGGTCTGAATGCGCAGCATCTCGGCATACTGGCGCAGGTGGGTCACCTGCATGCCGAGGCTGCCGGTGCCGTCCGGCCGGCTGAAGATCAGCATGCGCCCCGGCTCGCGGCCGCCGAGCTCCTGCCAGTGGCCGACGAAGGCCTCCCCCTGCACGGTGAAGTTCACCCCCCCCTCCTGCTCCAGGGCGGGCAGCAGGCCGGGGGCCAGCTCGGCCAGGGAGTGCCCCAGCAGGGCGTGGCGACCGGTGCCCGGCAGCCGCAACTGGTAGAAGGCCGCGCTGTTGAGCATCTTGATGCGATGGTTGCCATCGAGGGCAACTATCCCCTCCGAGATGCTCTCCAGCACCAGATCCTGCTGGGCGAAGCGGTTGACTATGGTCTCCGGCTCCAGATCCAGCAGGGTGCGCCGCAGCCGGTGCTGCAACCAGAACGCCAGCAGCAGACCGCAGCCCAGCACGGCGCCGATGGCGCTGATGAGCAGGGCTATCCGCTCCAGATAGATGCCCTCCACCGTGCGCATCAGGTAGCCCACCGCCACCGCGCCTATGGCGCGCCCGTCCGCCCCTATCACAGGCGAGAAGCAACGGATGGCCGGGCCCAGGGTGCCCGCGTCCCTGGAGCAGTAACTGCGCCGCCCCTGGATCGCCGGCCAGATGTCCTCGCCACGGAAGGTCGCGCCGACCAGCTCGGGGGAGGGGTGGCTCAGGCGGCGGGCATGCTCGTCGGTCACCACCATGTAGGCGGCATCGGTGCGGCTGCAGATCCCCTGCACATAGTCCCGCAGGCCGGGATCGCTGCCCTGCTGCAAGGCCTGCACCACCCGGGTATCCGCCGCCAGCACCCGGGCCAGATCGCTCCCCTTCTCCTCCAGGTTGCTCTCCAGCAGGTGGCGGATGAAGAGGGCGAGCAAGCCGCCCAGGATCAGGATCAGCAGCAGTGACAGCCCGAGGGAGAGGGTGACCAGTTGGTGGCGCAGTTTCATCGAGTTACCTTGCAGCGTCAGGAGGCGGACCAATAGTGCGGGCGCCACCAGGTCTGGTCAATGAGCGGTGCGGGATCACCGGCAAAATCCGCCAACCCCTCCTCGCGGGCGGCCAGGGCCACTGCTCTGGCGACGGCACGGGCCACCTCCCCCACCTGATCGATGGGAGGCAGCAAGCGGCCGGTCTCCAGGGGATAGGCCCCGACCGCCCGCACCGCCGCCTGCAACATGCCATCGCTGATGCGCCGCGCCTTGACCGCGCAGGCCCCGAGGCCAATGCCCGGGAAGACATAGACGTTGTTGCACTGGGAGACCACCCGCGCCTCTTCCGCCACCATGACGGGAGCGAACGGGCTGCCGGTGGCGAGCAGGGCGCGCCCCTCGGTCGCCCGCCACACCTGCTCCGGCGTCGCCTCGGCACTACGGGTCGGGTTGGAGAGCGGCAGGATCACCGGACGCTCGCACGCCTCCCCCATGGCCGTCAGCACAGCCTCATCGAACAGGCCCCCCTGGCCGCTCACCCCGATCAGCACCCCGGGGCGCAACCGGGCGATAAGCTCGGGCAGGGAGGTGCATGCCTCCTGTGACGGGCGGGCGAAGGGCTGCTGGGAGGGGGTCAGGTTGACCCTGTCCAGGCAGACCAGACCATCCTGATCGAACAGTTGCACCTGCTGTGGGCTGCCCGCCAGCCGGGCCAGCATGGCGGCGATCCCGCACCCCGCCGAGCCGGCGCCGACGATGAGCACCGGGGTGTCGGCCAAGGTGTTGCCCGCCTGCTGCAAGCCCGCCAGCACGCAGGCGGAGGCGACCGCCGCCGTGCCCTGGATGTCGTCATTGAACATGCAGAGCTCATCCCGGTAGCGGGCCAGGAGGTTGGCGGCATGCTTGCCGGCAAAATCTTCAAACTGCAGCACCACCTCGGGCCAGCGCCGTCGGATGGCCGCCACCACCTTGTCCATGAAGTGGTAGTAGGTCTCGCCGTCGATGCGCGGGGCCTGCCAGCCGAGGTAGGAGTCATCCTCCAGCAGCGCCGGGTTGTTGGTACCCACGTCTACGCACAGGGGCAGGGTACGGGCCGGATTGATGCCGCCGGCGGCGCTGTAGAGCGCCAGCTTGCCGATGCAGATCCCCATGCCGCCGATGCCGAGATCGCCAAGCCCCAGCACCCGCTCCCCGTCGGAGATGACGATGACGTCCACCTCCTGCTCCACCGCGGCGAAGATGTCGTCCAGCTCGTCCCTGTCGTGCCAGGAGAGGTAGAGGCCGTGGCTGCGCAGATAGAGATCGCTGTGGCGCTGGCAGGCCTCCCCCACCACAGGGGTGTAGATGATGGGCAAGAGCTCCGGCAGGTGGTGGCGCACCAGATCGTAAAACAGCACAGGGTTGTCCTCCTGCAACTGGCGCAGCAGCAGGTGTTGGTCGAAGGGACTCTGCATGGCCGAGACCAGGCGGTAGATGCGGCGCCGCTGCTGGGAGAGGGATTCCTCCTTGTGGGGCATGCGCCCCATCAGCCCCTGACGCTTGCGTTCGGCATAGGGCAGGCTGGTGCCCATCATGGTGTCGTTCATATCGGTTTCCTGTATCCAGTCGTCACGCGAACAGAGAGATGAGGGCGGTGGCCAGGATCAGCATCACGGCCCCGCCAAGGCGAGAGGAGATCTGGGCGAACGGCATCAGCTTCATGCGCTGGGCCGCCGACAGCACGGCCACGTCGCCGGTGCCCCCCATGTTGGCCATGCACAGGCCGCCGGTGATGGCCGCCTCGATGGGATAAAAACCTATCATGCGCCCCACCAGGGCCGCCCCCAGAGCGCCGCCCACCACTGTGGTCAACACCATGATGAAGTAGTTGACGGAGAAGGCGCCGATGAGCTCGGGGATGCTGGTGTAGGCCACTCCTATGCCCACCAGCAGGGAGGGGGTGAGGTTGCTCACCACAAACTGGTACCAGTCGGCCGCTGCCTGCTCGTAGCGGCGCGGCAATACACCACTCACCTTGATGAAGGCCACCGCCAGTATCATCAGGGCGAAGGGGTGCATGGGGATGAGGTTGCCGAGCAGGGAGCCCAGCACGAACATGCTGGAGCTGATGAAGAGGCCCATACCCAGGCTCTGCAGGGTCGGCGCTTCGGCCTGCTCGTCGGCGACGCTCTGGCCACTCTCTTTCACCATCAGCCTGCCGTTGCCGGTCAGGGAGGGGTAGCGGCGACCGAGGCGCGCCAGCAGGGAGCCCACCAGTATGGCCAGGGTGTTGGCGATCACCACGGCGGGCACCATGCGTGACAGCAGGTCGGCGCTGGACATCTGCAAGGGGCCGGAGAGGATCTCCACCAGCGGCACGGCGCCGGCGCCCATGCCGCCCCCCATGATGGGCAGGCCGATGAGCAACACCGCATTCTTGAAGCCGTACCCCATCAGGGAGCCGACCAGGCCGACGCTCAGCAGCGCCAGCGCCACGCCTCCCAGGATCACCGGCAGGTAGCGCATGGCAGCGTTTTTCAGCAGGGCGCTGCTCATGCCGAACACGGAGCCGGTCACCAGGCTGGCGATGAAGAAGTTCAGAAAGCCTCCCTCCTTCATGAAGCGGGTGATCACCTCACCCGCTTCGGCCGGCAGGATTCGGTACTCGAACAGGGCGGCGCCGCCGAAGATGGCGAGTATGGTGCCACCCCCCAGATATTCCCGGATGGGGGGGATGCGCTCGCCCAGCTCGCTCAGCAGGGTGCCGAGCACGAACATCAGCGCCAGGGCGCCGACCATGCCGAGTGGCAGGGAGCCGTTCCAGCCGGCGTAGAGGACGCAGGTGGCGAGCCCGAGGAAAATCATCATGGGCATGCCGGCGATCTGCTGGTCGCCCCAGGCGCTCTTCATCTGTACTTCAGGGGTAGAGAGGTTTTTCATTGTTATGCTCCAGCTTGTGGTGTGGCGCCACTCTACGTATCCCCTCCTCTGCTGTCGGTTAGCAGACCTGCAAAGCCATATAAAAACATTGAAACCTTAAGCACCATTCAGCCCCTCAGTGCCCCCCTCCCCCGCCGAAAACTGAACGTGACCTGCATCACACTATTTACTTAGCCTGCGAAATAAATATAATGCTTAGCAAGCTAAGTAAATAAGGAACCCGTCATGGGAAAGGATCTGGAAATGCTGCGCGAGCTCTCCCTCGCCGAACAACTGGGGCGACTGCACCGGTTGTGGCGCACCGTGGCCGACCTCGAGCTGGCCCCCCTGGGACTCACCCACCCCCGCTGGACCGCGCTGTGGAAGCTGAGCCGCCTCGGTGGCCACCTCAGCCAGAAGACCCTGGCTGAGGCGCTGGAGATAGAGCTGCCCTCCCTGATGCGCACACTGGGCCAGCTGGAAGAGCAAGGCCTTATCGAACGCCACTGCTGCAGTCAGGACAAACGCGCCCGCATCGTCACCCTGACCCCGGCCGGCAAGGCGCTGCTCGACAAGATCGAGGATCGCATCATCGCCGTGCGCCGGGAGTTGCTCGCTGGCATCAGCCAGCAGGAGCTGACGCAGTTTGAAGAGATAGTGCACCGCATATCCGCCAACGCCCTCGGCAAGATCGGTGCCCAGCATGAAGAGAGAGAATGAGATGACCCCGGATCAACAATTCAAGCGCTGGATCAAATGGGCCATCGCCTGCTTCACTCTGGTGTTTGGCTACTTCCTGCTGGCCGACATCAAGATGCCCCTCACCCCCCAGGCCATGGCCACCCGGGTCGTCACCAGGATGGCGCCCCAGGTCAGCGGCAAGGTGACCGAGGTCGCGGTAGCGAACAACCAGCATGTCAAGCAGGGGGATCTGCTGTTCGTGCTGGATCCGGCCCCCTTCGAGCTCGCGGTCGAGCAGGCCAGACTCGCCCTTGATCAGGCCGAGCAACAGAATCGCCAGCTGGATGCGACCCTCAATGCCTATGAGGCTGAGTACAGCTCCCTGCAGACCCAGGCGGCCCAGAAGCAGCGGGAAGCCGAGCGCATCGACGCCCTCTATCGCCGCCACATGGTGTCGGAGCAGCAGAAAGACGACGCCGACAGCGCCGCCCGCACCGCCCGTGCCAATCTGCTGGCCAGCCAGGCCCGGGTGGAGCAGGCTCGCGTCAACCGGGGCCTGCCCGGTGACGACAACCTGCTGCTGCGCCAGGCGCGCAACCGCCTGGCCCAGGCCGAGCTCAACCTCACCTATAGCCAGATCCATGCAAGCCAGGATGGCATCATCACCAACCTGCAGCTCAAGCCGGGCAGCGTGGCCACGGCAGGCTCTCCCCTGCTGGCCCTGGTCTCCGAGCAGGTGGACGTGATCGCCGATTTTCGCGAGAAGAGCCTGCGCCACATCACCCCGGAAAGCCGGGCGCTGGTCGCCTTCGATGGCGAGCCAGGCCGCCTCTACCCGGCCCGGGTCGCCAGCCTGGATGCCGGGGTCAGTGCCGGCCAGTTCGATGCCAACGGTCTCCTGGCCAATCCCGTCGAATCCGATCGCTGGGTGCGCGATGCCCAACGGCTGCGCCTGCACCTGACCCTGGAGCAACTGCCCGCCCATCTGCCGGCCGGGGCTCGCGCCACCGTCCAGCTGCTGCCGGACAACGCCCTGACCGGGCTGCTGGCCCGCGGCCAGATCCGCCTGCTCAGCCTGCTGCACTACATCTATTGAGATGACGACCATGAACCTGTGGCACAGACCCCTTACCGCCAACGAGCTGCGCCAGTGCCTGCGCATCGCCTTTGGCTGCACCCTGGGATTTGTGCTGTGCAAGATCTTCGGCTGGAGCAACGGGGTCTTCTTCACCGTCACCCCGGTGCTGCTGCTGGGGATGATCCCCGTGATGAACGGCCACGCCGCACGCCAGCTCATCGCCTCCGCCGCCATGTGCGGGCTGGAAGTCGGGCTGCTTGGCGGCCTGTTCGGCGGTCATCCCGGCCTGATGCTGCCCATCGTCTTCCTGCTGTTTCTCTACCGCTTTGCCGCCATGTCCCGGGGCAGCCTCTTCCTGTTCGGCGCCAATGGCGTGCTCAGCCTCAGCATCATGCTGCACTTTGCCAGCTATCCCGAGACCGATCTGAACGATCTCATCTTCAGCAACCTCTGGGCCAGCGTCCTGTCGGTGCTCATCGCCTACCTGATGACGGCGCTGATCCCGGATGTGGAGGCGCGGCCCGCCCCCACCCCCTCTCCCAAGGCACCGCACCGGATGCGTCACGAGGCGCTGCTCGGCGCCAGCATTGCCACCCTGTCGTTCCTGGTGTTCCAGCTGTTCGATCTGCGGGACTCCATGTCCGCCCAGGCAACCACCCTGCTGGTGCTCTTCCCCATGCACTGGGACGGGGCCCTGAGCTACGCCCGCAAGCGCGCCATGGGCACCCTGCTGGGGGTAAGTTTCGGCATACTGGGGCAACTGGTGCTCTATGACTGGTCCGGCTTGCTCTTGCTGGTGACCCCGCTGCTCTGGTTGGGAGCCATGCTGTTCAGCCATGCCCATGTGAAGGAGGCGAGCGGCTCCGGCGTTGGCTTCGGTGCCCTCACCACCCTCGGCATCCTGTTTGGCCAGTACCTGACGCCCGGCAACGATCTGGTGTTCAGCGCCCTGTACCGGGTCAGCAGCATACTGTTTGCCATCGTCGCCACCCTGCTGGCCTGCTACCTCATCCACCGCCTGCTCAACCGCTTCGAGGCGACCCGCTTCGGCCATTGATATCTCTTTTCTGTAGCCCAAGGACGGCACCCTTTCGCCCCGCTCGCCTGGCGGGGCGTTTTTTTGCCCGCTGACTGTGCAGGGTGACGGACGCATCCCGACGCAAGAGGGGGACACCGAGGTTGCAGTTGCCTCTCAGCCTGTTAGGCTCAAGGCCATATGACACCGATCAAAGGATGCGACATGAAACAGGCCAAGCTCTTTCTACTGGGGATAGGCACCCTGACCCTGCTCGGCGGCTGCGATCTGGGGGCCGGCAAGCTGGGGGTGACAGGGGGCGATCCCGTCACCTACCTGTGCGAACAGAACCAGAAGGTGCAGGTGCGCTACTTCTCCCTCTCGGACGAGAGCCTGAACTTCGTCAAGCTTGCCCTGCCCGATGGCAAGGATTACACCCTGCCCCAGGCGGTCTCCGCCTCCGGCGCCCGCTACACCGACGATCACGAGGTGGTCTGGTGGAACAAGGGGAAGGAAGGCTTCGTGGAGATGCGCGATGACGCCGGGGAGTGGCAGAGCCGCTACAACGACTGCAAGGAACAATAAGCCCCGCAGGCAACAGCGCCCGCGCACAGTGACAAAGACCCCGGCCAAGGCCGGGGTCTTTGTCATCTCACTTCGACGTCATATCTGACCACCACCCGCACCGGGATGGCTTGTGGATTCTGCTCGGACACCCGATAACGCACCTGCGCCAGTCCAGAGATGGCGATGAGATCCAGCACGCCGGGTGGCTCGGATGACAGGACCTCGGGACTGAACAGATCGCCATTGGAATCGATGAGGTAGCGAAGCGTCACACAACCCTTCACCGGCCTCTCTTTGGGCAGTCCACCGACCGGATTGAAGTCGCCTATCTGCTCCACCTGAACCCAGTATCTGGGCAGGTCTTCCCAAACGATATCCACCGGAGGCTGATTCAGCTTCGCGGTGGGGCTGGCACATCCCCCCAACAGGGCCAGGGTGGCCCACAGCAACAACAGTTTCAAACGCACTGACACTCCCTCTTCGTCAAACCGCTCGGCTCCTTGAACGGCCAGCCAGTGTCAGACAGTGTCAGACAGTGAGGCTCATTCGGGAAGTCCCCATCTGGCGAGACACTCTCGCGGGCAATAAAAAGGCCAACCCTGGGGTTGGCCTTGTTCGCACGGGGATGGCTCAGGCGCGCTTGTCGCTGACCACCAGCCAGAGCGCGTGGACCATGCCGGGCAGGCCGCCGAGCAGGGTCAGCACTATGTTGATGAAGAAGTGCAGGCTTAAGCCCACCTGGATAAAGGCACAGACCGGCGGCAGGAAGATGGCCAGCAGGATCTTGAGCAAATTGTTCATCTCATGGTTCCTCATGAAAGATGTCTCGTGATTCGGATGGGCTAACCATAAACATCCCTGGCCTCAACTGCAAACCACAGCGGACAGCTTCCGCGCCTTTCTCGCCCGGGATTGAGCCAGGGTTCAGCTGACGAAGGCCCGCGTCCCCACGTCATCCTGGGATCTACGGGTTGTGGCGATGATCATGCCAGCCGTTGGCAAGGGATCAGTCCCTTGTGCTCCCGCTCCCGCCAGGCGTTGAGATCGTGAATGATCTGGTTGCTGCTGCCGCGCCAGAGCAGGCCGGGATCTGCCAGCTCTTTTTCAAACTTGCCATCCACCAGCACATCCAGCAGGGCGATCAGCTCGCGCTGGGCCGGGCTGAGCTCGCCGAGCAGGTAGCCGGTCCAGCACCAGATGTCCTTGCCCGGGCACTCGGCACGCACCCGCCGTACCAGCGCCAGCACCTGAGGTACGTTGGCGGGGTGGAGCGGATCGCCGCCCGAGAGCGACAGCCCCCGGCGCTTGATGCGGCTGTCATTGAGATCCTGGATGATGCGATCGCTCATCGCCGCATCGAACGGCTTGCCGCCATCGAGCCGCCAGGTGCTCTGGTTGTAGCAACCCGGGCACTGGTGCTCGCAACCCGACACGAACAGGGTGGCGCGGGTACCGGGGCCGTTTATGACATCGACCGGATAGTATTGGTGATAATGCATCGCTTGTTTCCTGCCTCCTTCATAGGGGTGCAAACGGTCGCCATCCCATGAAAATGGCCCCTTGCAACAGGGGCCAGCGCTTCATCGTTACCGCACTTACATATGCTTGACGCGACGTTTCACCTCTTCCTGCTTGCCCGCATTGAAGGGGCGCGCATCCGGGCTGCCGAGGTAGCCGCACACCCGGCGGGTCACTGACACCTTGGCGGGATCGTGGTTGCCGCAGCGCGGGCAGGTGAAGCCCTTGGAGGTACATTCGAACTCGCCGGTGAAGCCGCAGTCGTAGCACTCGTCGATGGGGGTGTTGGTGCCGTAGTAGGGCACCTTGTCATAGCTGTAGTCCCAGACGTTTTCGAGCGCTTCCAGGTTGTGCTGGATGTTGGGGTACTCGCCATAGCAGATGAAGCCGCCGCTGGCGATGGGCGGATAGGGCGCCTCGAAGTCCAGCTTGTCATAGGGGTTCACCTGCTTCTCCACGTCCAGGTGGAAGCTGTTGGTGTAGTACCCCTTGTCGGTCACCCCGGCCACCACGCCAAACTCCTTGGCATCGATGCGGCAGAAACGGGTGCAGAGGTTCTCGCTCGGAGTGGAGTAGAGGCTGAAGCCGTAACCTGTCTCCTCCTTCCACTCGTCGGTGGCCGCCTTGAGCCGCGCGATGATGGCGATGGCCTTCTGGCGCAGCACCTCGCTGTCAAACAGATGGGCATCGGTGCCGAACAGGGCGTTGATGGTCTCGTGCACCCCGATGTAACCCAGGGAAATGGAGGCACGGCCATGTTTGAAGATCTCGCTGACGTTGTCGTCCGCCTTGAGGCGCACCCCGCAGGCTCCTTCCATGTAGAGGATGGGGGCGACCCGCGCCTTGACGCCATCCAGTCGCTCGATGCGGTACATCAGCGCCGTCTTGGCCACCCGCAGGGCGGCATCCAGCTTGTCCCAGAAGTCCGCCTCGTCGCGGGATCTCAGGGCGATGCGCGGCAGGTTGAGGCTCACGACCCCCAGGTTGTTACGCCCTTCATGGATCAGTTCACCATTCTCTTCATAAGCGCCGAGGAAGGAACGACAGCCCATGGGAGTCTTGAAGGAGCCGGTCACCTTCACGACCTGGTCATGGTTGAGGATGTCCGGGTACATCCGCTTGGAGGCGCACTCCAGGGCCAGCTGCTTGATGTCGTAGTTGGGATCCCCCGGCTTGTGATTGAGGCCATCCTTGATGGCGAACACCAGTTTCGGGAACACGGCGGTCTTCTTGTTCTTGCCAAGGCCAGCGATGCGGTTGCCGAGGATGGCACGTTGGATCATTCGCGACTCCCAGCTATCCCCCAGGCCAAAGCCGAAGGTGACGAAGGGGGTCTGACCGTTGGCGGTGTGCAGGGTGTTCACCTCGTACTCCAGGGACTGGAAGGCGTCGTGACACTCCTTCTCGGTGCGGGCCATGGCGTAGGCATCCACGTCGCCGATGCCCCACTCCTCGGCCACTTCCCGATGCTTGTGCCAGCTGATGGTCACATAGGGAGCCAGCACCTCATCGATGCGGTTGATGGTGGTGCCGCCATAGATGTGGCTCGCCACCTGGGCAATGATCTGGGCGGTGACCGCAGTGGCGGTGCTGATGGATTTGGGGGTGTCGATCTCCGCATTGCCCATCTTGAAGCCATGGGTCAGCATCCCCTGCAGATCGATCAGCATGCAGTTGAACATGGGGAAGAAAGGGGAGTAGTCGAGATCGTGGAAGTGCAGATCGCCGCTCTCGTGGGCCTGCACCACCTCGCGGGGCAGCATGTGGCTGATGGCGTAGTGCTTGGCGACGATACCCGCCAGCAGGTCGCGCTGGGTCGGGATCACCTTGGAGTCCTTGTTGGCGTTCTCGTTGAGCAGGGCCGCATTGGTCTGCTCCACCAGGCCCCGGATCTCCTGGGCCAGTCGGCCACGGGCCTCGCGGGCCTGATCCCGGTCGTGACGGTACTCGATGTAGGCGCGGGCGATGGCCTTGTCGTCGGACGCCATCAGGTGGTTCTCGACCCGGTTCTGGATCTCGTGGATGTCCACCTCGCCTCGCCCCTCCAGCTCCTGGCTGACGGCACCGGCGATGCGCTCGGCCAGCATAGGGTTGGCCTGATTGACCGCTTCCGCCGCCCGGCTTACCGCCTCGGCAATCAGCTGGCCATTGAATGGTGCACGACATCCATCGCGTTTGATCACTACCGGTTTCATCGATTTTCCCCGCGTTAAAGGCCTGGCTCTCGCCCTCGGCTCACCCTTGTTGAGTCCCCTTCACCGCACCAGTCCCCGGCGCAAATAAATTCAGCCGAGGCGTGAGAAACCCGGGCTGACACTGAGAGGGTGACGACTTATGCACAGCTTGATAACACTATATATGGGTGTTTTTTTTATGATAACCCCTATATGTGGGGTGTATTAGGCACCAAAGCGGTACCTCGTTTCTTGATCCAGAACAGGTTTTGGGAGGGGTGGTGCAGTTCACAACCAGCGCCAAAAGAGGCTTATTCAACGCATCCCAGACGGGGAGCGGGCTGGCGCACCATACGACCGGCTGGAAAAAGATTTCCCCTCCGACAGTAATTGACCGGGACAGGCCTGCACCAAGATGGACATAATGAGTGACGACTCTTTTCTTGTCCGATGGGAATCGACATGAACAAGCCTGTATTGCGGTGGCTGCTACTGCTGCTGTGTACCCTGCCGCTGCGGCTGTGGGGGGCCGAGATCCTGGTGATCAGCAGCTATCACCCCGACTACCTGTGGGATCGGAGCTACAACGCCAGCCTGGAGGCCCATTTGGGCAGCAACCACCGCATCAGCCACTTCTACATGGATACCAAGCGTCGCTCTCCCGATGACTTCGACCAGATTGCCGAGCAGACGCTCGCTTTCTACCGGCAGACCAAGCCGGATCTGGTGGTGCTCGGCGACGACAATGCCATCAATTACCTGGCCAGAGAGATCGCCACCCTCGGCACCTCGGTGGTGTTTCTCGGCATGAACGAGAATCCGCGCCACAAGGGGCTGGTCGGCCATCCCAAGATCACCGGCGTGCTGGAACGCCCCCTGCTCAAACGCAACATCAACGAGATGAGCCAACTGATGGGGGGGCTCGACAAGGCGCTGGTACTGTTTGATTCCAGCAACGTGTCGCTCACCGCCATCGAGGACGAGTTCAAGACCCAGACCGAGTTCCGCGTCGGCCAGACCCTGGTCAACAGCCAGTTGATCGGCGACTACGGCCTGTGGCAGGAGGCCGTGCTCAACGCCAAACAGAATGGCTATCAGGCCATCTTCATCGGCCTCTACCACACCCTCATCGACGAGCAGGGCAGGCATGTGGACGAACAGCAGGTACTGGCGTGGGCCAGTGCCCACAGCCCGGTGCCGCTGTTCTGCTTCTGGGAGTTTTCGGTGGGCAAGGGCCGCGCCATCGGTGGTCTGGTGCTCGATGGCCGCGATCAGGGGGCCAAGGCGGCCGAACTGGTCAATGCCATACTGGCGGGGGCCCAACCCAAGACCCTGGCTCCGCGTGCCGCCCTGCGCGGAGAGTATGTCTTCAGCGAAAGCGAGTTGGCCCGCTGGCGGCTCACCCTGCCCGACAAGTGGCGCTACAGGACCCTTTGGCGCGACTGACCCAGTCAGGCCCTCATAACAAAGAACCCGGCCATGCCGGGTTCTTTGTTTCTCGTTCTGTGTTGGCGACTCAGCCCTGCAACGCCTGTTGCAGCTCTTCTTCACTCCAGACTGTGATACCGAGCTCCTGCGCCTTGGCGAGCTTGGAGCCTGCCGCCTCCCCCGCTACCAGCACATCGGTCTTGGCCGACACCGAGCCCGCCACCTTGGCCCCCAGGGCCTGCAGCGCCGCCTTGGCATCGTTGCGGGACAGGGTGGTGAGGGTACCGGTCAGCACGAAGGTCTTGCCGGCGAAGGGCTGATCGCTTGCCTCCTTCTTCTCGATGGCCGGCCAGTGGATGCCGGCGGCCAGCAGGGCCTCCAGCACCTCGATGTTGTGGGGCTGGCGCAGGAAGTAGTAGACGTGCTTGGCCACTATGTCCCCCACATCGGCCACTTCTAGCAACTGCTCCACCGAGGCGGCGCGCAGGGCATCCAGAGTGAGGAAATGGTTGGCGAGGTTCAGCGCCGTCGCCTCCCCCACCTCGCGAATGCCCAAGGCAAACAGGAAGCGCGGCAAGGTGGTGCTGCGGGCCTTGTCGATGGCGGACACCAGATTGAGGGCGGATTTTTGCCCCATCCGCTCGAGACCGGCCAGCTGGATGGCGTTGAGGCTGAACAGATCCGCCGGGGTCTTCACCAGCCCCTTGTCCACCAGCTGCTCCACTATCTTGTCACCCAGGCCGTCCACATCCATGGCGCGGCGAGCGGCGAAGTGCTTGATCGCCTCCTTGCGCTGAGCCTCGCAGAAGAGGCCGCCGGAGCAGCGGGTCACCGCCTCCCCTTCCAGTCGCTCCACCGCAGAGCCGCACACAGGGCACTGGGTGGGGAAGAGGATCTCGCGGGCATCAGCGGGGCGCTGCGCCTCCACCACGGCCACTATCTGCGGGATCACATCCCCCGCCCGGCGCACTATCACGGTGTCGCCGATCATGACGCCAAGGCGCGCTATCTCGTCCGCATTGTGCAGAGTGGCGTTGGAGACGGTGACGCCGCCGACGAACACCGGTTTGAGCTTGGCCACCGGGGTGACGGCGCCGGTACGGCCGACCTGGAACTCGACGTTCTCGAGCAGGGTCATCTCCTCCTCGGCCGGGAACTTGTGGGCCGTGGCCCAGCGCGGGGCCCGGGCCACGAAACCGAGCTCCTGTTGCAGTGCTATGTCGTCCACCTTGTAGACCACGCCGTCGATCTCGTAGGGCAGCTCGCTGCGGCGGGCCAGGATGTCGTCGTGGAAGGCCTGACAACCGGCAGCGCCCTCCTTGAGCTTCACCTCGGGGCTGAGCGGCAGCCCCCAGGCTTTGAGCTGGTTGAGGCGAGCGAAGTGGGAGTTCCCCAGCTCGTCGCCGCCTATGCCAACCCCGTAGGCGTAGAAGCTCAGGGGACGGCTGGCGGTGATGCGGGAATCGAGCTGGCGCAGACTGCCGGCAGCGGCGTTGCGCGGGTTGACGAACACCTTCTCCCCTGCCGCCTGCGCCTTGGTATTCATCGCCTCGAAACCGGCCTTGGGCATGAAGACCTCCCCCCTCACCTCTAAACGGGCGGGCCAGCCCGAGCCCCGCAGGACGAGCGGAATGGCCTTGATGGTGCGTACATTCTCGGTGATCTCCTCCCCCGTGGCGCCATCGCCCCGGGTGGCCGCCTGCACCAGCTGACCGTCCACATAGAGCAGGCTGACCGCCAGACCATCCAGCTTGGGCTCACAGCAGAAGGTGAAGTTCAGCTCGCGCTTGAGGCGATCGCGCATGCGCTGCTCGAAGGCCTGCAGCTCTTCGTCACTGAAGACGTTGTCCAGGCTCAGCATGGGGATCTCGTGGCGCACCTGGCTGAAGGCCGAGAGTGGCTGGCCGCCGACCCGCACGCTCGGGGAGGCCGGGGTTTTCAGCTCGGGGTGGTCGACCTCGAGCGCAATCAACTCGCGCATCAGGCGATCGTATTCGGCGTCCGGCACCGTGGGGTTATCCAGCACATAGTACTGATGGCCGTATTCAACCAGCAGCTCACACAATTGACGGTGGCGGGAGAGGATGTCGCTCATGAAGAAGTCTCGAAGTGTGATGGAACAATCAGTCTGGGGCAGAAATGAAAATGCGGCACCGGGGTACCGCACTTTTCATGGCTGAGGCCAAATGGCGCATCAGTCGCGGCTGGCCTCGTAGGCCGCCAGCTCATGGCGATAACGGGCAATGTCGTCGTCGCTGAGCGGGCTGCGCGAGGCATCGGTCAGCATGGCATCGAGATCGCTCGCCAGCTGATCCGCCGCCTGCAGCATGTGCTCGAACGCAAAGGCCGCATTGCTGCGCAGGGGCAGCTGCATGAAGAGGGACACACCCGGAGTGCTGAACTGCTCCATGCGATAGGGATTGAAGGTACCCGGCTTGACCATGTTGATCATGGAGAAGAGCACTTCACCCTTGCCGTTGAGATCCTCGTGACGGTGGAAAATATCCATCTCGCCAAACTTGAAGCCCAGCGCCAGCAGGGAGGAGAGCAGGGTCGCCCCTTGCAGATCGTGACCAGGACGGGCCATCAGGTTGATGACATAGACATCCTGCCAGATCTTCTCGACCGGCGGCTGCTCCTGGACGGGCTCTGCCACCTGGACCGGCTCTTCGTAGGCGGGCTCGTCATCATAATCGGGCTCTTCATACGCAGGCGCGGGCTGGGCATAGCGGGCTTGCTGCTGCGGCGCGGGCTCGCGGGCACCGAAGGTCGGCGCCTGGGCGTAGGCCGGCTCCACCAGCGGCTCGTCGTCCAGTGGCTGCATCATGGGTTCGCGCTGGGGGCGGGAGCGGTGCACCGGGGTGCGGCGGATCACCTGGGCAGGCTTGCGTACCGGCGCGGCAGGCACCTCTTCGACAGGCTCGGCGCTCGGCTCCTCATACT
The DNA here is from genome assembly GCF_041402505.1 of Aeromonas sp. S2(2024). Taxonomy (NCBI): domain Bacteria; kingdom Pseudomonadati; phylum Pseudomonadota; class Gammaproteobacteria; order Aeromonadales; family Aeromonadaceae; genus Aeromonas; species Aeromonas sp. S2(2024). Next base: position 102,459 of record NZ_JBGLRL010000001.1, on the reverse strand, counting down.
CGTCTTCTTCTTCATAGACGGGGGGCGGCGTCACCGGACGGGGGGCTGGCTTGCGCACCACGGGCGGCGGCAGATCGTCATCCTCGTCCTCATCGAAGGCGGGCACGGTGGCGGCACGGCGGGGTTCCGGCTGATGGGCCTCGTCGCTGCGCAGCTTGGGCTCGGCACGACGGCCACCGCTGACCACGCGCACCTGACCGATGCCATCGCTGTCAAACGCATCGCTGTCACGATCCCGTGACTTGGATTCCATCCGACCCAGGGGTTTTTCCTTGATCGGTGCCTGACGGTTCTTTCTGTTGCTCCACAACCCGTGAATGAGCAATGCCGCGATGGCAATACCGCCCAGGGCAACCAAGATGTAACGCAATTCCTGCATTAGCTGCTTCTCTTTCTAGTTTTGCTCAGCCAAAGCGACGGCTTCACCGATGTCAACCGACACGATGCGAGAAACCCCGGGCTCTTGCATCGTGACGCCTATCAGCTGCTCGGCCATCTCCATGGAGACCTTATTATGACTGATGTAAACGAACTGTACTGTGCTCGACATCTCTTTGACAAGAGAACAGAAGCGACCCACGTTCACTTCATCGAGCGGTGCATCCACCTCATCCAGCAGACAGAAGGGAGCTGGATTGAGTCTGAAGATGGCAAAAACCAGCGCAAGGGCGGTTAGCGCCTTCTCCCCCCCGGAAAGCAGGGCAATGGTAGCATTCTTCTTGCCCGGAGGTCTTGCCATGATGCTCACCCCGGCTTCCAAAAGATCGTCCGAGGTCAGCTCAAGCCAGGCACTGCCCCCCCCGAACACTTTCGGGAACAGGGATTTTAAATCTTCATTGACCTTATCGAAAGTGTCGCGGAAGCGTATTTGTGTTTCTTTATCAATTCTTTTAATGGCTTGGCTCAGGGTTTCGAGCGCCTGCTCCAGATCCTGGCACTGATTTTCCAGGTAGCTTGCCCGGGTTTTCGCCTCTTCATACTCCTCCAGCGCCGCCAGGTTGATGGCGCCAAGTGCCTCCACTTGTGTCTCCAGTGTCTGGATCTCCTGGCGTAGCTTGCCGCGATCGGCGGCGATGAGCACGGCCTGATCGAGATCCACCAGACGCACGCCCAGCTCTTCGAACTGCTCGTGCAGCCCTTGTCGCCGGGTGAGGTTGCGCTCCCGCTCCAGTCTGAGCTGGGCGAGCTTCTCCTGCAGGGTCACCAACTGTTTGTGGTCGGCGCTTCTGGCCTGCTCCAGCTCGGCCAACTGACGCTCCAGCTCGGCGAGCCGCTGATGACAGGCCAGCTGCTGCGCCTCCAGGTTGCGTTGCTCCGCCAGCAGGGGCGAGATGTCCTGCGCCGCCTGAGCGTCCGGCCCTTTGAGCTCGGCCAGTTCCAGCCCGAGCCGGGCCAGCTCCTGCTCGCGCAGGGCGATGAGCTGCGCCAGATTTTGCTGCGCCAGTTGCCAGCGCTGGCAGCTTGCCTGTTGCTGCTCCCGGCGCGCACGCGCCTCCTCCAACGCCCGCTCGGCACTGGCGACTCTTTCCTGGGCCAGCAAGAGTGCCTCCGCAAGCGGCTCCCCCTGCTCCTGCAGCTCGGCAAGGTGCGCCTCTTCCAGCTCGAGCTGCTGCTGGGCCGCGGCCAGCCGCTGCGCCTCCTCGGCCTGTTCCTTGTCCAGCCGGATCAGCTCTTCCCCAAGCTGGCCTAGACGCAGCAGCCGCTCCTGACGCTGGCCCTGCTGCAGGCTCCAGGCTTCCCGCAGTTGCTGCCATCGCAGCTCCTGCTCGCGCAGGGTGCGCTGGTTCGCCTCAAGGGCGCTGTGCAAATGGGCGCGGTCGGCATCTGCGGCCTTCAACTGGGCATCCAGCTGAACCAGGGCCTGCTCCCCAGCGGCCAGTTCGGTGTGTAACCGCTCACGTTCACCGAGCAGCGCCAGGGTGCCGAGGGCGCCGCCCTGGCCGAGATCGGCCCAGTTCGGGCCAAACCAGTCCCCCGCCGGGGTCAGCACAGACTCACCGGCCAGGAGGGATGACTGGCGGGCCAGGGCCGCCTCCCTGTCATCGGCCAGCCAGATGACGTTGAGGAAGGCGGGGATGTGATCCCCCTCGATCCGGGCCGCCAGGGTACCGGGCACCGCAGGGTGAGCCGGGCCAATCCAGAGTCCGCCCTGCTCGAGGTTGCACTGGTCCCCCGGCTCGGCGGTGAGCCAGCGCCCGAGCACCTTGTCCAGCCCCTGGGCCCACTCGGGGGCGACCTGCAGCCGATCCGCCAGGGTGGCGCCCAGCATCTGCTCCCCCAGCATCTGATTAAGAGTGGTGAGGCGGGCCCCGAGCTCGCGTAGCAGGCCGCCCTGCCGATCTCGCCGTTCTTTGAGGGCCTCGTGGCTGGCCACGCCGGCCTGCCACGCCTGTTCCAACGCCTCGTGGCGGGCACGAGAGAGTGCCAGCTCATCCGACAGGGCATCCAGCGCGGGCTGCAGGCTCTCACCTTCCCCGCCGAGGGGACCGGCCTGTTCATCCTCCAGCTTGAGTCGCGCCAGCCGTGTCTTGGCTTGCAACTCCTGCAGGCCGCTTCGCTGGGCGCGGGTCTGGTTGAGCCTGCCCTGTGCCTGGCCGAGCTGCTGCTGCCACTGCTGCTGGCGTTGGCGGGCCAGCTCCAGCCGCTCACCTGCCGCGAGGCGAACAGCCTGCTGATCGGCAAGTAACTGCTCACACTGCTCGAGGCGCGCCGACTCCACCTCTCCCTGGAGGGTGCCCTCGGTCAGCTGCTCCTGCTGGCTCACCAGCTCCCCCCTGATGGTCTCGATGCGCTCGCCCAGGGCCTGACGCCGTGCCTGCCAGTCACGACCGAGTTCGGTCTGGTGAAGCTGCTGCTGTTCGAGGCGGGCGATGGCCTGGCCGCCAAGGAAGATCTGCTGCTGACGGCTCGCCTGCTCGGCCTGAGCCTCCTGACGGGCTACCGATAGTGTGACGTGGCGCCCTTCGTCCGCGGTGCGCTTGGCATCGAGCGCCGCCAGCGCCTGCTCTGCCTGGGTCAGCTCGCTCTTGGCCTCGCCGAGGCGAGTCTCCAGCGCCCACAGCTCGGAGCCGATGAGCTCGGCCCTTGCGGTACGACTGCGGCTCTTGAGCTGCTTGTAGCGCTCGGCGGTTTCGGCCTGGGATTTGAGGTGCTCGAGACGGGAACCCAGCTCGCCACGGATGTCGCCGAGGCGCTCCAGGTTCTCCTGGGTGTGGCGGATGCGCTGCTCTGTCTCCCGGCGCCGCTCCTTGTAGCGGGAGACGCCGGCAGCCTCCTCCATGAAGAGCTTGAGGTCCGCCGGGCGCGACTCCACCAGCCGGCTGACGGTGCCCTGCTCTATGATGGCGTAGCTGCGCGGGCCCAGGCCGGTGCCGAGGAAGAGATCGGTCACGTCCTTGCGACGGCACTTCTGGCCGTTGATCTGGTAGTGGTTGGAGCCGTCACGCAGCACCTCGCGGCGCACCGAGATCTCGGTATAACGGCCAAATTCACCGGGCACCCGGTTGTGGGGATTGTCGAACACCAGCTCCACCGAGGCGCGGCCATGGGGGCTGCGGTTGATGGAGCCGTTGAAGATGACATCCGTCATGTTCTCGCCGCGCAGGTGGCGGGCTGAGCTCTCCCCCAGCACCCAGCGCACGGCGTCGATGACGTTGGATTTGCCACAGCCGTTGGGGCCCACCACGGCGGTCATGTCGGCCGACAGTTCGATGCGGGTCGGCTCGACGAACGACTTGAAGCCGGCGAGTTTGATCAGTTTCAGACGCATGGCGACCCGTGTCAGTGGCGAAATGAAGAGGCGGCGGGCGGGCGCTCAGCCCACGAATATCATCCGACGTCCGGCCTGACTGGACGGGATATCGGGAATAGTTCGCGACTTTACCAGATCCGAACCCGGCCTTGTTGGGACTACGTAGGCAGCCAGCACACCCATATCATCCGACGTCCGGCCTGACCTGGCGGGATATCGGGAATAGTTCGCGACTTTACCAAATTGGAGGCTTGTTTGTAATATGCTGGCACCCTACCCATTCATTGATGGATCTCAGATGAGCCAATCCCCTCACATGGTCAAAGATTCGGTCAGCGGTGCAGACTACTTCCTGCGCGGCTTCTCCCTCATTCGCCAGCCGGGCATCCGCACTTTCGTGCTGATCCCCCTGCTGGTCAACTTCGTGCTGTTCGCCGGTGCCTTCTATGCCCTGCTGCTGCAACTCGACGGCCTGTTCGCCTGGCTGCATCAGCAGATCCCGAGCTGGCTCTCCTGGCTCGACTACCTGCTGTGGCCCATCGCCCTCATCACCATACTGGTGGTGTTCTCATTCATCTTCAGCTCGGTGATCAACTGGATAGCCGCCCCCTTCAACGGCCTGCTGGCGGAGAAGGTGGAGCAGATCCTCACCGGCGAGGCGGTGAGCGACACCGGCATGCTGGACGTGGTCAAGGACGTGCCGCGCACCTTCAGCCGCGAGTGGACCAAGCTGAAGTACTACCTGCCCAAGGCCATCGGCTGCCTGATCCTGTTCCTCATTCCGGTGGTGGGCCAGACCCTGGCACCTGTGCTCTGGTTCCTGTTCAGCGCCTGGATGATGGCGATCCAGTATGTGGACTACCCGTTCGACAACCACAAGATCGACTTCATCACCATGCGCGATGCCTTGAAGCAGCGCCGCGGCAAGTGCCTGAGCTTCGGTGCCCTGGTCACCCTCTTCTCCGCCATTCCCGTGGTCAATCTGTTCGTGATGCCGGTCGCCATCTGTGGCGCCACCGCCATGTGGGTGGATCAGTATCGCAACGAGCAGCTTCGCCGCTGAGCCGCGCAGACATAACCAAAAACGGGGGCACAGGCCCCCTTTTCATTACTTAATCTAATGCAAACATGAGAGTACTTGTCGTGCCAGACCAGGCTTGTTAGGATGCGGGCCTTTCTCGCACCCTGGGATAACTCATGTTACATGCACTCTTCTTGCTCGGCCTGGTGGCCGAAGGGATGACTGGCGCGCTGGCGGCGGGCCGGCGGCGGATGGATCTGTTTGGTGTCGTCATCATCGCCTCGGCGACGGCCATAGGGGGAGGTACCATCCGGGATGTGCTGCTGGGGCACTACCCCCTGCTCTGGGTGGAGCACCCCGAATATGTGCTGCTGGTGGCGGGGGCAGCCATGGCAGGCGTCATCTCGGCCCCGCTGATGCGTTATCTCGGCAAGCTGTTCCTGGCGCTCGATGCCCTGGGGCTGGTGGTGTTCTCCATCTTTGGCGCCGCCCGAGCGCTCGAGATGGGCCACGGGGCCGGCATCGCCTGCATCATGGCGGTGGTGACCGGGGTGTTTGGCGGCGTGCTGCGGGACTTGCTGTGCCAGCGCATCCCGCTGGTGTTCAAGCGCGAGCTCTACGCCGCCGTCTCCCTGGTGACAGCCGCTCTCTACTGCTTCGCACTGGATCAGGGCCTACCCAATGACTGGGCCGCCTTCGGGGCCATCGGCATCGGCTTCGTGCTGCGGCTGCTGGCGGTGCGCTTCAAGTGGGGACTCCCCACCTTCAATTACCAGTACGCCACCCACTGAGCGCGCCAGTTTCTGGCCAGATTGGCTGGATTGCACACAACAAAAAAGCGCCGGATGGCGCTTTTTTGTTGCTGATGGCAGTGAAAAAACTGACTCAGTTGATCCCTTCCGAACTGAAGAAGGTGGCCTTGTCGGCGATGAAACGGATCTTGATGTTCTTGCCCTCACCACCCCAGACGCAGCTGGTGGTGCCGAGCGCATCGCCGCAGCGCTCCGCCTTGCCAAGGATGGCGCTCGCCTCGGCATAGGTGATCCCCATCTTCAGCTTGTCGTAGTTTTCCCGGTTCAGCTTGCTGCACCCGGTCAGCAGCAGGGCGATCAGGCCCCCGATCAGAATCTGCTTCATCTGTCTCTCCTCTGGATAGAGCCCAGAGCCTAGCAGCTCGGAGCCCTCCTGTGCCAACCCGTTACCAGCTGCGCACCGGGCCGGTGTCGAGGTGGACGAAGTTGTCGGAGGGGTAGTAACCCACGCCGCCGACCTTGAGGTTCAGAGCCGCCTTACGCAAGTGCGCCAGCTGCACGCCGGGGATGCGCACATCCACCGCCTGCCCCAGGGTGTGGTAGCTGTGTTTGGCGACGCCACGGCTGCGCTGGCGCTTCTGGCGATTGGTGGCCGGGGAGCGATACCCCGAGATGAGCTGGATCTCCCCCTTGCGGCCCAGCTTGTGCTGCAGCAGGAAGAGCTGATCGAACAGCTTCCTGTCGATGTTGAACACCTCGTTGCGGCGATAGTCTCGGAAGATATGGTTGAGCTCCGCCAGACCATCGTTCAGATAACGGCCATTCTCCCAATAGCTGGCGTTGACCCGCTCTCCGGTATTGAGGTTGAAGAAGCTGAGTTCACGCCCTGTGGTACTGCGGCTCGCCACGGCCGGGAACGACAGCAGGCTGGCCCCCATCAGGCAACCGGCCCCCAGCAGCAGACGGCGTCGGCTTATCTCTTGTTCCAGCATCCGTTGTCCGTCCATTCCAGAGTGAAGTAACAGTGGTGAATGAATATGATACAGAGGCCGAAACTACCCGCCCGTAAAAGTCATGTCAAACCGCAAAGGCCCATGAAAAAGCCCGGCACTGGCCGGGCTTTTCACTCTGTGGCGGGGATCACAGCAAGCGGCTCTGAAAGCTCACTCGATCGAATCCGTAAATATCATTGCGCAGTTGCTGGCGCCCCTCTTCATCGATCCAGCTGCTCCAGTAGACGGTGAACACCGGGATAGGGGTAGTCAACGGCAACCACTTGGTCTGGGTCTCTTTCAGGATGCTGGCGACCTTGTCCGGCTGATAGCGGGAGTCCGCGAGCAGCAGCTCGGCCAGATCGTCCGCATGCTCGACCCGGATGCAACCGGAGCTGAAGGCACGTGCCCCCTGCTCGAACAGAGCCCTGCGCGGCGTCGAATGCAGGTAGATGGCATCGTTGTTCGGCAGGTAGAACTTGTAGCGCCCCAGGGCATTGTGATCCCCCGGCTTTTGCCGCAACCGATAAGGGAAGCCCGATGCCAGTGCATGGTGCCAGCCATCTTCGCTGAACTGCACCGGATTGCCCTCGCCGTCGATCACCTCGAACTGTTCGCGATCCAGATAGGCGGGATCCCGTCCCAGCTTGGGCAGAATGTCCTTGCTCAGAATGGAACGCGGCACATGCCAGGCGGGATTGAGCACGATGGAGCGGATCTCGCTGGCAAGGATGGGGGTGGCCCGCTGCTCCTTGCCGACGATGACCCGACTGGTAAAGACCTCGCTGCCGGACTCCACCACGCTCAGGCGGTAATCCGGGATGTTGACCAGCACGTAGCGGCCGGCGAGGTGATCCACCAGATCACGACGCCACAGGTTGCGCAGCAGCAGGCTGGCACGCACTTGCGGCCCGGTATTGAGCCAGGAGCGGGTCTGACGGCCGATGATGCCGTCGGCGGTCAGGCCATGGCGGCGCTGGAACTGCTTGATGGCCTGTTCTGTCTCGGCGTCATAGGTGGCATCCTGGTGGTTCGGGGCACCGTCCCCCAGCTCGTTGAGGATGGAGCGGATCTGGCCAAGCTCGGTAGCGCTCTCCCCGGCTCGCAGGGTCGGCATGTCCAGGGTCGGCCAATGCTTGGCCATGGGCATGGCCAGCAGCTTGCGCACTTCATCGCGTACGGCCTCATATTCGGCGACCTGGGGCCTGAGCTGTTTGACCTGATCCAGCAGGTTGTCACCCAGGGGCTCATGGGCCAGGGGCTTGGTCAGGTCCAACTTGAGGGTCTGCATCTGCTCGCGGGCGACCAGGTCCATGGCGCGCCAGGCTTGCTGGAAACGCGCCAGCTTGCCGAAGGCTTCGTCGTAGAGGGCGCCGCGCCGATCGGCCGGGGTCTTCTGCAACTGCTGCCAGAGCCGATAGAAATCCGGGTGCAACTGGGCAAGCACCGCCTCCTGCAGTTGCAGCTCCAGCTCATGGCGTGCCTGTTCTGCGGTACTGTTCTGATACCAGTCATGCTGGATGCTGGGACTGGCCACCACCATCTGTTCTGTGCTGGCATGGACCATGCCAGCCGGCCAGCAGCCCAGCCAGATAAGGTTTGCCAATGCCAACCAATACTTCTTACCCATGCTTCTTACCACGCTTGCCTCAAATCGGTTCACTTCGGCCTGTCAGGCGCAACGGTCAGGTGCCCATGATGCGGGAATGGCGGCGACTTTGCTAGCGGGCGGAGGTGTAGCGTCGCCAGATGAGCGCATGCTCCCCGCTCTTGCCAACGGCCATGATCGCCTGATTGAATCGCTGCACGAATTCGCTCGATATCGTCTTTTTGCTCAACATGAAAGAGGTCGGCGTCTCGTAGATCCCCATCACATGGGGGACCACCTCCTCCGACAGCCCCTCTTTCTTCAGACCCCAGGGAGTGGCCAAACTATCCCCGAGAAATCCGTCTATCCGACCCAGCACCAGTTTGCGGTAATTCTGCACGTCATTGACTGCGCTCACCTGATCAGGGTAACGGCGCAGCAGTTCGGAGATCTCGGCGCCATAGTAGTAGTCCCGGGTGATCCCCAGCCGGTGGCCCTGAGCCAGCCAGCTCCCCAGATCCGTTTCATCGTCGGTACCGGCCTTGCGCACCCAGAGCGCCGTCCTCCCCGGATTGTAGGCGGTGGAGAACCAGGCATAGCGCGCCCTGTCCTCAGTGAAGTAGGCCTCCATGGCGATGTCCTGCCGCCCCAGTTCCAGCTCGTGCAGCCCCCGCTTCCAGGGACGCTCTACATAGATGAGACGGCATCCCAGCCGGGCCGAGACGGCGTTGAGATAGTCGACCGCGAAGCCGCGCAGCCGCTGTTTGTCGCCATCCTGCTGGTAATAGTGGTAAGGGGGCCAGTCATCGAAACCGACGCGCAGCGGGGAAGGACAGAGCGGTTGAGCCAACAGCGAGTGAAGGGGCAAACAACAGAGCACACACAGGAAGAGCAGTCTCATGGGTCATCCTTGACGGCGGGACGGGTCATCTTAATTCTGTCAAACGAAAATGGCGACAGATCCTGCCACAGCGATGCACTATATCAGCCATTTGCCTGATAAGGCCATGGGCAGGACAGGGCGCAGGTCGCACTGGATGCCCGCCACAAAAGCCGGATGCGCACGACACCAAAGCCCCTTGGTACGCAGGGGGATTGGGGGTTAATATGTGAGCAAATTTATTTTTGTGATCCACTATGCTTTTTTTGCAATTGGATTAGCATATGCGCGAATCCAGCCTACCTATCCGTCGGGCATCGAGTGAGTAATATGACCTACAAAAAGTTCGGTTTTCTGGCTGCCATCCTGGCATTGAGCGGTTTTTACCTTTACACCCTCTACCTGGCCGCTCACCCCAACGTGAGCCTGGCTTACAAACTCTATTACCTGGAAGGCAAGACCCGCTTCTGGGAACACAACTCCAGCATGACTTACCAGCCGGGCAACGAACTCAACCTGACCAAACCGAGCCGCTTCCTCTCGAGCGAAGGCTGGGCCAAGAAGCCGAGCGAGCAAGGCACCGAGCTGAGCGGTCAGGGTGGACTCTATTTCGTGCTGCCCAAGCAGCAGGCTCAACCTGAGCAGCTCACCATCCAGGCCAGGATCAACAGTCCACAAGCCGGCACCCTGCTCAAGGTGGCGCTCGGCCATGATTTCACCACCACGGTCAAGCTGGCCAAGGCGGGCATCAACGAGATCCGGCTCAACCTGCCGGGCGACTCCCTGACGGCCGATCCCAAGCATCCCAACTTCCTTGCGCTCTCCGCTCCGACACCGCTCAACGTCCAGTCGGTACGCCTGACCGTCGCGCAGTGAAGCTGAAGATCCCAGCATCAGTAGTCTTATAAAATAATTCTTTCAATAAGGAAGTTCCCATGTCGCATGCCGATTTTCGACTCTCTCTGGTCGTGCCCGTTTACAACGAGGAAGAGAGCATAGACGCCTTCATCAGCGCGATAGATGCCGAACTGGCTCCCCTCAAAGACCGGCTTGAAATCGTGTTCGTCAATGACGGCAGCCGCGACCGCACCCGTGAAGTGGTCGAACAGGCCATTACCCGCGATCCCCGCGTGACCCTGGTCAACCTGGCCCGCAACTTCGGCAAGGAAGCGGCCATGACCGCAGGCCTGCATCAGGCCAAGGGCGATGCCATGGTCCCCATGGACGTGGATCTGCAAGATCCCCCCGCCCTCATCCTGGAATTCGTCAAGCTGTGGCAGACCGGCGACTACGACACCGTCTACGGCATCCGGGTGGATCGCAGCGCCGACACCCCGATGAAACGCCTCACCGCCGGCGGCTTCTACCGCTTCTTCAACGCCCTATCCACCAGCACCAAGCTGCCGGAGAACGCCGGTGACTTCCGACTCATCGATCGCAAGGTGGTCGAGGCTCTCAAGCAACTGCCCGAGCGCAACCGCTTCATGAAGGGGCTGTTCGCCTGGGCCGGTTTCCGTGCCGTCGGCGTGCCCTACGAGCGCCCCGCCCGCCACGCCGGCGAGACCAAGTTCAACTACTGGAAGCTGTGGAACTTCGCCCTCGACGGCCTGATGAGCTTCTCCAGCTGGCCGCTGCGGGTGTGGAGCTACGTCGGGGTCGGCGTCTCCTTCATCGCCTTCCTCTATATCCTCAAGATCATCACCCAGGTGCTGTTCTTCGGCATCGACGTGCCGGGTTACGCCTCCCTGATGTCGGTGATGCTGTTCCTCGGCGGCATTCAGCTGCTGTCGCTCGGCATCATAGGCGAGTACATAGGCCGCATGTTCGTGGAAGTGAAGCAGCGCCCCGTCTACCTCATCGAGGGAGTCTACGGCCAGTATGCTCGGCAGGATGCGGGCAAGCAGCCGGATGCGGCGGCAACCCAGAGTGAAAAGGCGCAGGATGCGGACAAGCAGGAGCCGGCGTCCCAATGATCTCCCGTGAGGAATTCTGGCGGCTGGTTCGCTTCGGTTTTGTCGGCGGGGGGGCGACCCTCGTCGATCTGGGCACCTCCATCGCCCTGTTTCACACCTGGCCCGCCATCTCTGAGCACCTGGTCACGACCCTGGCCTTTGCCATCGCGTTCTGGTTCTCGTTTTTCGGCCATCGCTACATCACCTTCCAGAAGCAGGGTGCCGCCAGCAAGTTTCTGCTGGTGGCCCTCTTCTCCCTGGCGGTGCGTAACCTGATCCTGAGCGGCCTGCTGTTTGCGGGCCTCTCCGGACTGCTGCCGGTGGTGATTGCCACCCTGACCGTTACCGTACTCACCTACATACTCTCTCGCGTCTGGGTTTTTGCCTGATGAATGACATGACCAATACCCCTCCCCTCGCCGGGGATGCACTCCCCTATCGCCCGTCACTGCGCATCAGCAGCCGCGACTGGCTGATGATCATCGCCGCCTTCGTGCTGAGCCGGGTGGCCCTGTATGGCATGGGCTATTTCGGCGTCCAGCTCTACGGCGCCCCCGACATAGGTCCGCTGCAAGCCTATTGCCAGTTCGACTGTGTCTGGTTCCAGCGCATCATCGAGAACGGCTACGACCTCTACCCACGCTGGCTGAGCAAGGGCAACGCGGCGAACTGGGCCTTCATGCCGCTCTATCCCATGCTTGCTGGCGGACTCTCCAGCCTGCTCAACATCGAGAGCCTGATCGGCCTGATGCTGGTGGCCAACATCGCCTTCTTCATCAGCCTGCCGCTGATGCTGCTGGTGCTGCGCCAGCTCAAGCTGGGGGATGAGACCGCCCGTTTCGGGGTCTGGCTGCTGGCCTTCTCCCCCTTCTCCGCCTACTTCGTCTCCGGCTACACCGAGCCCATGTTCATGGCGCTGATGCTGGGGATGTTCCTGTTCGCCTACCGCGAGCAGTGGCTGATGGTGGCCTTCCTCGGGATATTCATCTCCGGGACCCGCAACCTGGGGGTCATGATGGTGTTCCCCGTGCTGATCCTGGCGCTGCAGGCCTATGGCTGGCGCGAATTCTTCCGCTTCACCGAGCGGGCTTTCAAGGTGGTGTTCACCCTCTGGCTCATCCCCCTCGGCCTCTTCTCCTACATGGTCTACCTCTATCACCTGACCGGGGATGCGCTCGCCTTCAAGCACATCCAGGTCGCCTGGGGTCGCTACATGGACAGCCCCCTGGACTGGTGGCTGAGCGGCTTCGAGCTGGGCGGTCGCAAGGCCTACCTCTCCATCATGGTGATCTTCGGCTGGTGCCTGAACGGCTACCTGTTCAGCCAGAAGCGCTGGGCCGAGGCGACCCTGATGTTCATCTGCTGCACCATACCGCTGATGACCGGGCTCAACGCCATGCCGCGCTACATGTTCGGCCTCTACCCGACCCTGCTGGCCATCATCTTGCTGGCCCATCGCTGGCCGTCCATCCGCCCTGCGGTGCTCTGCATCAGCGGCATGGTCGCCTCCTTCATCGCGGTGGCCTTCGTCAACTTCAAGTTCTTTACCGTCTGACGAACGATCCCCCGCAGGCGAACAGCCCCACCTGAACATGCCGGTCCATCGACCGGCATTTTTTATGGCGCCGCGCTCCGGGCAGCAGGGCGGCCATCACACTTTGCCGGGCTTGAAAACGTAACCATTTGAACTGACCTCACAAATCGGCATTTTGCCGGTCCAAGCCCACCCGCTGGGCCCCTAGAATGAGTGCCTCAACGGAACCCGATCTCCTCACTCAGCTCAAGGAATGGCCTATGCGTCCCTCGCCTCGTTTCGATCTCCGCCCATCCTCCCTGTGGCTCGCCCTGCTGGCCACACCGCTGTTCGTCGGTCAGGCGCAGGCAGCCCCCGAGGTGCATCTCCACGTGGATGGCAAACCGGTGGCCGAGGCGCTGACGCTGGACAAGGGCACCGTCACCCTGACCCACAGGCTGGACAAGGGGAGCCACCAGATCCGCATCGCCGATGCGGGCAACAGCTGCGGCACCAGCTTCGGGCCGACCGAGGCCAGGCCGCTCCCCTTCGGCACAGCCCAACCCATGGACAAGTGCAGCAAGGGGGCGAGCTTCACCCTGAGGGTGATGCTGGCCGGGGACTACGAGTTCACCTTCAACCCCGATACCCCCAGCCTCAAGGTGCTGCGGGCGACCAAGAAGAGCGAGTTCAAGCGCCAACCCCCCGAAGAGCCCTGCATCCAGTGGGATGGCGGCCCTGTCACCGTATCGCTGCAAGGGGTCTGGCCCAATGGTACCCGGCTGCGGGATGCCTACTCGGGACAGGAAGCCGTGGTCAAGGGCGGCAAGCTGACCCTGACACCGAGCAAGGAGAGCGGCGGCCTGCTGCTGCTCGAGCCGGTCAAGACGGCCAAACCCGCGCCCTTCAGCTGGGAGCAGGCGAGCGTCTATTTCCTGCTGACCGACCGCTTCCACAACGGCGATCCCGCCAATGACCACAGCTTCGGCCGCCAGAAAGATGGTCAGGACGAGGTCGCCACCTGGCATGGCGGCGACTTCAAGGGGTTGACCGAGAAGCTCGACTACATCAAGTCCCTCGGCATGAACGCCATCTGGATCACCCCCATGGTGGAGCAGGTGCACGGCTTCATCGGCGGTGGCGAACAGGGCAACTTCCCCTTCTACGCCTACCACGGCTACTGGGCGCTGGACTTCACCAAGATTGACCCCAACTACGGCGACGAGGAGAGCCTGAAGACCCTGGTGGACGAGGCCCACAAACGCGGCATGCGGATCATCCTGGACGTGGTGATGAACCACGCCGGCTACGCCACCCTGGCGGATCTGCAGGATCTGGGGCTCACCGATCTCACCCAGAACACCGGCAAATTGCCGACCCGCTGGAACGAGTGGCGCCCGAACGGTGGCCTCAACTGGCATGGCTACAACCAGTTTATCGACTATCAATCAAGCGATTGGAGCAGCAAATGGTGGGGCCCTGACTGGGTGCGCGCCGGTCTGCCCGGCTACCCGCAGCCCGGCACCGACGATGTCACCGGCTCGGTGGCGGGGCTGCCGGACTTCCTGACCGAGTCAACCAAGCCGGTGGGGCTGCCGCCGCTGCTGGCGGCGAAAAAAGACACCAAAGCCAGGGCCCTGCCCAACGCCACCGTGAGCGACTACCTCATCGCCTGGCACACCGATTGGGTGCGCCGTTTTGGCATCGACGGCTTCCGGGCCGACACCGTCAAGCATCTGGAGCCCGCGGTCTGGGCCAAGCTCAAGCAGGCGGGCACCACCGCGCTCAAGGAGTGGAAGGCCGCCAACCCGGACAAGGCGCTCGACGATCTGCCCTTCTACATGGTGGGTGAGGTGTGGGATCACGGAGTCGCCAAGGATTTCTGGTATCAGAACGGCTTCGATTCCCTGATCAACTTCGACTATCAGCGGGAGTTCGCCCTGCCACAGGCCCAGTGCATGGCAGGCGCCGAGCCCACCTATGCCAGCTACGCCAGCCGCATCAACCAGGATCCCGAGTTCAACGTGCTGAGCTACATCAGCTCCCACGACACCAAGCTGTTCTTCGGCGACTACCAGGACGTGCCGTTGCAGCGCAGAGTCGCCAACAGCTTTATGCTGCTGCCGGGGGGCATCCAGCTCTACTACGGCGATGAGTCCGGCCGGGGGCTCGCCAAGGATGGCGGCGTGTTCGATCAGAGCGTGCGATCCGACATGAACTGGCAGGAGATCGGGAGCGGCGATAAGGCCGATCTGGTCAAGCACTGGCAGCAACTCGGCCAGTTCCGTGCAGCCCACCCGGCGGTGGCAGCAGGCAGCCACAAGAAGCTGTCCGATGCGCCCTACGCCTTCGTGCGGGAGAAGGGGGAGGACAAGGTGGTGGTGGTGTTCGCCGGCCGACAGCCATAACCGGGCACGAATCGGACAAACGAAGAGGGGAGCCAGTGGCTCCCCTCTCTCATTGCACAGGCACACTTCATGCCGACTGCCGGGCGATGGCCGGCCACTGCAGCCGTGCCTTGACCAGGGTCTCCTGCCACAGGGGCCAGGCCAGCAAGGCTTGCTGATAGGCGCCCGCCTGACCGGGCAGCGAAATGCCGTAGCTCGCCAACCGATAGGCCATCACCGCATAGAAGGCATCCAGGATCCCTGCCTCCCCAAAGTAGAAGTGCCCTCTCGCCTGGGACCAGATGGTCTGCAAGCGAGCCAGCTCGCCGATGGTCTCTACCGGCGGCTCGCTCTGGGTCGGCGCTCCCAAAAAGAAGGGCAGACGACTGCGGATCTGGCCAAAGCCCGCGTGCAGCTCGGCGCAGAGGCTGCGGGCCTTAGCCCGCTCGGCCCGGTCCGTCGGATAGAGGTGGCGCGCCGGGCACAGCTCGTGGAGATACTCGGCGATGGCGAGGGAGTCGTGGATGCGCAGCTCGCCGTCATCCAGCCAGGGCACCAGCCCGGCCGGTGCCGTACGCTTGAGCCGTTGCAACGCCTTGGCATCCTCCAGATCGAACACCTGCTCCTGCCACTCCAGCCCGCTCATGGCGAGCACCAGCGACGCCCGCATTGCCCAGGTGGAACCTGTGCCTACCGTCAATACCAAGGATCCCATCAATTGCCTCCTGCGTTGGGGTTGTTCATGACCATCCCGTCGGCCCCGCGGGCACGACATCTCATGGTCGCCTCACATTTGCACACCAGCGAGTTTGACCCCCTTGGGGAGCAGTGCTAGTTTGATTTTTCAAAACAATCAGTTAGCAAAAATGTGAGCAATGGACAGCCAATTTACCATCGTCATCGCAGATGACCACCCCCTGTTTCGGGGCGCACTCTATCAAGCGGTGCACATGGCCATCGACGAGGCCAGGCTGCTGGAGGCCGACTCCATCGACAGCCTGACCCACCTGCTCGCGGAGCACCCCGAAGTCGATCTGCTGCTGCTCGATCTCAAGATGCCGGGGGCCAATGGCTTCGAGGGGCTGGCCTATTTGCGCGGCCAGTACCCGGATCTCCCCATCGTGGTGGTCTCTGCTTCGGAAGATGCCGCCATCATCCAGCAGGTGCTGCGCCTCGGGGCCTTGGGCTTCATTCCCAAGTCGGTTCCCATGAAGGAGCTGGTCAGCGCCCTCAATACGGTGATCGGGGGGGATAACTGGGTGCCGGAAGGGATCTCCCTGCACCCCGAGTCCGAGGATGGCCCCGACTTTGCCAGCAAGCTGGCCAGCCTCACCCCCCAGCAGTACAAGGTACTGATCATGCTGCGGGACGGCAGCCTCAACAAGCAGATCGCCTGGGAGCTCAACGTCTCCGAGGCCACCATCAAGGCCCATATCACCGCCATATTCAGAAAGCTCGGGGTCAAGAACCGCACCCAGGCGGTCATCGCCCTGCAGCAAATGGACATCAAGGACAGCTGAGCCCCTTGTCACCCTCAGGACCCATATCACGCCCATCCTTCAGAAAGATCGGGGTCAAGAACCGCATCGCTCTCCAGCAGATGGACATCAAGGACAGCTGAGTCAGCACCTTGCCTCCACCACTATGGCGGTTTGTGGCTCGACAATTAGCACAATCGTACTTTATGCTGCAGAACCCAGAGAGGAGAGTGCGATGAGCAAGGGCCGTCTGACCCGCGACAACATTCTGCAGACCGCCTTCGAGCAGGCGAGCCAGCAAGGACTGGAGAGCCTGACCATAGGCTCGCTGGCCAGTGCATGCGAGATGTCCAAGAGCGGCCTGTTTGCCCATTTCCAGTCTCGCGACAACCTGCAGATCGCCGTGCTCTCCTACTCCGCCGAGGTGTTCCGGGAGCGGGTGATCCAGCCGGTGCGCCAGCAACGGCACGGCACCCAGCAGGAGAAACTGCTGGCCCTGCTGCAGGCCTGGCTGGCCTGGAACCAGAGCTTTGCCGGACGCTGCATGTTCCTCGATGCCTGGACTTCGGCCCAGGAGGGGGAGGTGCAGCAGGCGGCCCGCCAGCTGGTGCGTTTCTGGCTCGACTATCTGGCTCGCCAGGTGGTGCAGGGCCAGGAGAAGGGAGAGTGGCGCAGGGATCTGGATCCTTGGCGCGCCGTCTACCGGCTATATGGCCTCTATCTGGGAGATCAGGTGTTCAATGCGCTGGACTTGTGTCAGGATCCGGCCCGCCACTTCTGGCCCGAGGTGGAAGATCTGCTGACCAGCTGGCGCTGAGGTTCTGGCTATTCTTTTTAAAAACAGACAAAAAAGCACGACCGTTCGCACATAAAAACCACAGGATGACCATGAGCAGCAAGATCTATTTCAACACCCGCCGCGTCAGCCCGAGCAAGTTGCTGCTGGGGCTTGGCACCCGGTTGCACCACGCACTGGCACCGGCCCACGCCAAGCGCACCGCCAGCAAGTTGCTGCTGACCCCGCAGCGCCCAACCCGGGAGGTCGCCGCCCCCACCGGGCTGGTGCAGCAGGCCATCCACACCGGTGAGGGCACCCTGATGAGCTACCTGCTTGGCCAGGGCCCGGTCTGGCTGCTGATGCACGGCTGGTCCGGCAGTGCCAGCCAGTTCTACCCGCTGATGAACCATATCGCCGCCCAGGGCTTCACCGCGCTGGCCTATGATCACCCCGCCCACGGTCAGAGCGAGGGCAGCACGGGGCACCTGCCCCGCTTCGTGCGCGCCTTCGACGAGATCCTAGCGCGCGTCGGCCCAGTTCAGGGGGTCATCACCCACAGCATGGGGGGCGCCGTCACCCTCAGCAGCCGCCACCCCGCCCTCGACACGCTGCCGCTGCTGCTCATCTCACCCGTGCTCGACTATGTGCCCCAGCTCTATGGCATGGTGGCCCGCTCCGGCTACTCCATCCGGCTGTTCGATGCGGTGGTCAAAGAGATCGAGCACGAATACCAGCATCCCTTGAGCACTGTCGATCCCCTGGGTCGTCTCGCCCGCCGCCAGGGGGCGGCCCTCATCGTTCACGACGAGGAAGACAGGTTCGCCCCCCATAAAGACTCGTTGCGGGCGGTAGAGGATGGCCGCACCCGACTGGTCAGCACCCGTGGACTCGGCCATGGTCGCATCCTGGCAAGCCCCCCCGTGTTCGCCGCCTTCGATCAGCTGACCCAGCCCAGAGGCACGGCCTGATCCCGCCGTACCGGTCGCCTCAAAAAATGATGAGGCGGCCCATTTTTATCAGGGATACAACGTCTTATAGTTAAATTGCGCGGTGGCACCCCGCCCTTGCAATCACAATAAGGCGCAGCAGCATGGCCAGACCCAATACAGCTCTCCTGTTGACCGGTGGTGGTGCTCGCGCCGCCTATCAGGTCGGCGTCCTCAAGGCAGTGGCCGAGCTCTATCCCCGCAACCTCGGCATCCCCTTCCCCATACTGTGTGGCACCTCGGCGGGAGCCCTCAACATCACGGCGCTGGCGTGCTACGCCTCCTGTTTTCACCTGGGGGTGCGCAAGTTGGAGTGGGTATGGCGCCGTTTCGAGACCCATCACATCTTCGACTTTCATCCCTGCCAGCTGCTGTGGCGCACCCTGTATCAGGGCTCGGCCGGTCTCATCAGCCCCCAGAGCAACCACGCCTTCCACCTGTTCGACAATGCCCCCCTGCGCCGCCTGCTGGATCAGCTCATCGACTATCACCGTATCGATGACAACATCCTCTACGGCAGCCTGGAGGCCATCGCCATCACGGCTTCCGACTATGACGACGGCCTCTCCACCACCTTCTTCCAGGGGCGGGCCGAGCATCAGCCCTGGGAGCGGGCCAGGCGGCGCGGCCTGCGCACCCTGCTCACCTCGGATCACCTGCTGGCCTCGGCAGCACTGCCCTTCGTCTTTCCCGCCACCCCCATAGGCGATCGTTTCTACGGTGACGGCTCCATCCACCAGCTGAGCCCCCTGAGCCCCGCCATTCACCTGGGCGCAGAGCGGATCCTGCTGGTGACGCTGGATTCACCCCATCAGGGGGGCGCGTCCCCGTACCAGAGCCGCCTGACAAGCTCCAACATCGCCAGCCACCTGCTCAACACCGTCTTCTCCGACACCCTGAATTCGGATCTGGAGCGACTGGGACGCATCAACCAGACCCTGTCGCTCATCCCGCTGCGGGAGCGCAACCGACTGAAGCTGCGCCAGGTGGAGACCTGTGTCATCAGGCCAAGCCAGGATCTCGACCTCATCGCCCTCGATTATCTGCCCAAGCTGCCGACCCAGTTGCGCCGCCTGCTGCGGGTACTGGGGGTGAACGGCCAGGAGAGCAGCAGTCTGGCCAGCTTCCTGATGTTTCACCCGGGTTACTGTCAGCAGTTGATAAGGTTGGGGTATCAGGATGCAATGGCGCAACGTCAGCACATCGAGTCTTTCCTGGACATCGAAGAGCGGATCCGCGAGGAGGCCTGAACAGGCTGCGTCACCAGGGGAGTCGTCGCCAGGATAAGGGCCTAATGCCCCTCCAGCAGGCGCTGCTCCGCCTGCTCCATGGCCACGGCCGTACCAAACAGCACCAGCCGATCTCCCGCGAGCAGCCTCAGATCGGCCCTCGGCTCCAGGCTCCGCTCTCCGCGATGGACCGCCTTGATGCGCACCTCCCCCAGGGGCAATTCCCGCACCCGACGCCCAACCGCCCAGGCCTGATCGTGCAGCAACACGGGGTGCAGCCGCTCCAGCAACTGATCCGTCTCCAGATTGCCCGCACTCTGGTCCCCCCAGTAGAAGCCGTGCAGGAAGCGATACTGGCTGCTGCGCTCATGCTCCATGCGCCGGATCACCCGGCCGATGGGAATGTCGCAGTTGACCAGCAGGTGGGACACCAGCATCAGGGCCCCCTCCTGGGACTCCGGGATCACCTCGAAGGCCCCGGCCTGCTTGTAGTGCTCGAGGAAGCTGTCGTCCCGGGTTCGCACCAGCACCTTGAGATCCCCCGCCAACGCCCGGATCTGCGTCAGCATGGCATCGACCCGCTTGCGGTCGTCGAAGGTGATGATCACCAGGCGAGCCCGCATCAGACCGGCCGCCAGCAGGATGTCGCGCCGGCTGGCATCGCCAAACGCCACCTGCTCCCCCGCCAGCTTGGCCTCGCTCACCCGCTCGGGATCGAGATCCAGCGCGAGAAAGGGGATCTCCTCGAGCTTGAGAAAGCGGGCACAGGTCTGCCCGGTACGCCCGAAGCCGGCGATGATGACATGCTGATGCTTGCTGAGCCCCGACTGGGCGACCCCGGCGCGCGAGAGCAGGGCCCCGTCGGTGAGGGAGTGGGCGAGCCCTAGCGCCCGCTGCACCAACCAGGGGGTGAGAGAAAGGGTGATGACGCCGACGCCGATGAGCAGGGAGACCATCTCGTGACCGAGCAGGCCATGGTGGCTCGCCAGCGCCAGCAGCACGAAGCCGAACTCGCCGACCTGGCTCAGCATGATGCCGGCCGCCATGGCATCGCGTTTGCGCTCCCCCATCAACCGGCCCGCCAGCAGCACCAACAGCGACTTGCACAGGATGAGCCCGAGCACGCAGAGCAGCACCTGCCACCAGGCGTTCGCCACCAGCGTCCACTCCATGGTCATGCCGATGGTGATGAAGAAGAGCCCCAGCAAGACGTCCCGAAACGGCTTGATGTCCACCTCCAGCTGATGACGGTAGTGGGACTCCCCCAGCATCATGCCAGCCAGGAAGGCCCCGAGCGCCATGGAGAGCCCCATCCACTGGGTCAGAGAGGCCGCCAGCAAGGCCACCAGCAGGGTACTGAGCACGAACAGCTCATCGGATCGCGCCCGCGCCACCTCGTGAAACACCATGGGCAGCAGCCATTTTCCCACCGCGAGCAAGACTGACAGAGCAAACAGCCCCTTGAGCGAGGCCCAGGCGACTTCCGCCAACAAGGCGCTGCCCTGCACCTCGGGCCTGGCCAGGATGGGGATCATCACCAGCAGCGGCACCACCGCCAGATCCTGAAACAGCAAGACGCTCACCCCGAGCTGGGCCCGCCGGGTATGGAGTTGCTGCAACTCCCCGAGCTGCTTGATCACCACGGCGGTGGAGGAGAGGGCCAGGGTGCCCGACACCACCAGCGCCTGGGGCAGGCTCAAACCCCACCACCAGCCGAGCCAGAAGAACAGCAATGAGGTGAGCAGCACCTGCAGGCCGCCGACCCCCAGCACCAGCTTGCGCATGGCGAGCAGGCGCGGCAGCGAGAATTCGAGCCCGAGGGAGAACATCAGGAAGACGATGCCGAGTTCCCCTATGGTCTGCATCATGGCCTGCCCGGTGACGATGGCCGCGCCATGGGGGCCGAGCAACATGCCGACGAACAGGTAGGCGAGGATCACCGGCTGACCGAGGCGTCGGAAGATAGCCACCAGCAGGACGGCGGAGAGCAGCAGGATCAACACATCGGCGTACACACATCCCTCTCTTTTATCTGTCCCCATGGCATGATGAGACTGTGCATCGGGCTCCTCGCACCGTCCGGTCATCTTCGGGGCTACGGGACAGGATCCCGCCCCTTCCGGGAGCTCGCGACAAGCGGCACACCGGGGTTATTTACCCTCCCATTTCATCTCGTTAAGCCTAGCCAGCACCTTTGTTTTCCATCGAACATATTTTGGGCACGAGGATTGCAGTAACCCGCCTAATGAGTGGAGAGGTGCAAGGCTGCAACGTGGAAAACACATCGTCATTGAACGGCTTCGGACACGGCATAGAGCAGTGGGTGCAGCAGATGGAGCGGCTCACGCCGCTGACCGGACAGGATCCTTATCAGCAACTTCAGGAGCTGCTGAGGCAACGGGATCTTGACGCCCTGCTGGCAATCTTTGCCGAGCGGGTGGCAAAGATTGTCCGGATCCACACGCTCCACCTCGACTGCGGCCAGCCTCACAGCCTCATCGCTCACCCACCCCAGGCCAGACAGGTGCTGCATGGCTATCGCTTCGAGTTGCGCGGCCAGCATGAACAGTTGCTCGGCCAGTTGCAGTACGAGCTGGATCAGCCCATGAGCGACGGCCAGCGACGGCTGCTGGAGCAATATCACCAACTGTTCTGCCTGCCTCTGCCGCTCTATCTTCGGTTGAGCCGGCTGGAACAGCAGGTGCGGCTCGATCATCTGACCGGGCTTGGCAACCGCGCCTATTTCGATGAGGCCATCGGCCGGGCGGTGGAGCAACACTGCCGGGAACCCCACGGTCTGGTGCTGGTGCTGCTGGATCTCGATCGTTTCAAACAGGTCAACGATACCTGGGGTCATCCGGTGGGGGATCTGGTGCTGAGCCGCTTCGCCCAACTGCTGCAAGGCTGCATTCGCGGCACGGATCAGGCGTTTCGCCTCGGCGGGGATGAGTTTGCCCTCTTGCTGCAACCCGCGGACCCCGAGGCCTGGCGCCCGGTCTGGCTGCGGCTGCAACATGTACTGCACAGCCACAAGGAGCTCAGCGCCTTCTCGGTGGGGTGCAGCCTGGGAGCCGCCAGCTGGCACTCTGGCATGGACGTGGAGCGGCTCTATGCCACGGCGGATGCCCACCTCTACGCCCGCAAGAAGGCCGGCGAAGCGGGCATCCTCGAATAGGGTGCCGTTTATCCCGTGCCGTCAGCCAGCGCTCAGGGTGACGGCACGCCGCCACTCCCAGACCATGCCACCCTCGGGCGCCAGAAATCCGTCGCAGACGAAGAGCCCGGCCACCAGCGCCACCTGCTCCCCGTAGTAGAGGATGGGGATGCGTCCCCGTTGCCAGGAAGGCACCCCGTATTCTTGCAACAACTTCTTCAGGCGTCGGCTGCCAACCCGCCCCACCGGCTTGAGCATGACGCCTGGCGCCACCTGAAAACGTACCGACAGGGGCTCGTCCTCCCGTGGCGGGCGCAGCCCTTCTCCCCCATCCGATGACAGCAGCCTGAAGGTCCCCAGTCCGTCCGGCAGGCGGAGCGTCTCCCCCGCCCGGGTGGGCAACACCTCCTCACGGGGGGCAAGGCCGGGCGGCACCAGATGGAGTCGCCCCTGAAAGCGGCGGCACTCCAGCCCCTGCAGACTCAGCCTGGGGTTCGCGTCTTCGCGCGCCAGCGCCACCTCCTGCCACAGCAGCCCCAGCAGCTCCCGGGACGGCATCTCCCCCCCCTGACGGCGGATCCAGTGGCGCAGCAGGTTGTTGCGCCGCACCGGGGAGAGCGGCTGCAGCGCCTCGATGCACAGCGTATCGCCCTCACCTGCCACCTGCCAGTCCGCCTCCGCCAGCTCGCTGATCAGCGCCTCCTGCTCGGCGCACAGCGCCATGCTGCGCGCCGCCGTCTGGGCCATGGCAGGCCAGCGGGCCTTGAGCTGGGGGATGAGCTGCTGGCGCAGGAAGTTGCGGTCATAGCTCACATCCTCGTTGCTCTCATCCTCCACCCAGCCATAAGGAAGTGACTGCGCGGCTTCCGCCAGCTCGGCCCGACTGACCTCGAGCAAGGGGCGCAGCAGCAGCCCATCCACAAAGGGTTGGCTCGGCACCATGCCCGCCAGCCCACGCAGGCCAGCGCCACGCTTGAGCGCCAGCAGCAGGGTCTCCAGCTGATCGTCCTGATGGTGGGCGGTGAGCAGCCACTCACCCTCCTCCAGCTGAGCGGCAAGGGCCTGATACCGTGCCTCCCGCGCCTGAGCCTCCAGGCTGTCGCCATTGCCTCGGGAGAGCCGCACCCGCTCCACCACGAGCGGCACCGCCAGTTGCTGACACACCGCTTCGCAGTGGGTCACCCAGTCGTCGGCGTGAAGGCTCAGGCCGTGATGGACGTGCAGGGCGCGCAGGGTGAGGCCGTGGGCGTGAGCAAAACGGGCCGCCAGCACCAGCAGCACGGTGGAATCGAGCCCGCCACTGAAGGCCACCAACAGGCCCCGGGAACCTTCCGGTGCGGGCAGAGTCTGACAAAAACGAGAATAAATACGAGAAATCATAGGCTTCCCCAATACGACCAGGCCGATCTTAGCAGAGTCGGGCTTATCAAGCGCTAACCCGACTGCTAGAGTGAGTTTCCTCCCGACCTGGGCAGGGACGCTGAGTAACCCGAATTGGAATCAGAAAAATGAACAATAAGAAAAGCATACTGGCCGGCCTCATCGGGCTGGCCCTGCTGGCCGGCTGCAGTCAGGGACCGGACCAGACAGACAAGCACTCCGGCCTCGCGCTGGCCAACATGGACACCCGGGTCAAACCCGGTGACGACTTCTTCCGCTACGTGAACGGCCACTGGCTCGGTACCGCCAAGATCCCGGACGACAGGCCCGCCGACGGCGCCTTCTACATGCTGCGGGACAAGTCCCTGGCGGACGTGCGGGTGCTGGTGGAAGGGCTGGACGGCAAGGCCGCCGCCGGCACCCAGGCCCAGCAGATCCGGGATCTTTACCAGAGCTATCTGGATCAGAATACCCGCAACGCCAAGGGCACTGCGCCGCTGTTGCCCATGCTGAGCGAGATAGAGCAGATCCGAACCCCTCAGGACCTCGCCCGCGCATTCGCCCAGAGCGGCCGCATCGGTGGCAACGCCCCGTTCGGCTTCTGGATAGACGCGGACGCCAAGGCACCGGACAGCTATGCGGTCTACCTCTATCAATCCGGACTCAGCCTGCCGGACAGGGATTACTATCTCAAGACGGATGCCGCCAGCCAGGCGCTGCTGCAAAAATACGAGCAGCACATCGCCGCCATGCTGAGCCGCTTCGGCGAGGCGGATGCGGGGGCCAAGGCCAAGCGTATCCTGGCCCTCGAGACCCGGCTCGCCCAGATCCAGTGGGACAACGTGGCCCTGCGGGACAGGGAGAAGAACTACAACAAGGGGCCGGTGAGCGAGCTCAAGCGCCTCGCCCCCACCATCGACTGGGACGCCTATCTCGGCCAGGCCGGCCTTGCGGGGCAGCAGAGCCTGGTCATCGGCCAGCCGAGCTACCTTGCGGCCCTGAACGAGGTGATGCAGCAGACCCCGGTCAATGACTGGCAGGCCTACCTCAAGTGGCAGCTCATCACGGACTTCGCCCCCTACCTCGACAGCCAGACCGATGCCCAGAACTTCGCCTTCTTCGGCACCACGTTAAGCGGCACGCCCAAGCAGCGCGCCCCCTGGGAGCGAGCGCTCGGGGTGCTGGACAACAACCTTGGCGAGGCAGTGGGCAAGCTCTACGTGGAGCGCTACTTCCCGCCAGAGGCCAAGGCCCGCATGGAGCAGCTGGTGGAGAACCTGCGCACCGCCTACGGCCAGAGCATCCAGGAGCTGGACTGGATGTCGCCAGCCACCAAGACCCAGGCCCTGGCCAAGCTCGCCAAGTTCAGACCCAAGATCGGCTACCCGGACAAGTGGAAGGATTACAGCGCCATCGCGATCCGTGCCGATGATCTGGTGGGCAACCTGCAGCGGGCCCGCGCCTTCGAATACGCCGACAACCTGGCACGCCTCGGCAAGCCGGTAGACAGAGACGAGTGGCACATGTCGCCGCAGACGGTGAATGC
Source organism: Aeromonas sp. S2(2024) (assembly GCF_041402505.1). Classification (NCBI taxonomy): domain Bacteria; kingdom Pseudomonadati; phylum Pseudomonadota; class Gammaproteobacteria; order Aeromonadales; family Aeromonadaceae; genus Aeromonas; species Aeromonas sp. S2(2024). The sequence continues at coordinate 77,072 of NZ_JBGLRL010000001.1, read as the reverse complement.
CTACTACAACCCGAGCAACAACGAGATCGTCTTCCCGGCCGCCATCCTGCAGCCCCCCTTCTTCGACATGCAGGCGGATGACGCGGTCAACTACGGCGCCATCGGCGGGGTGATCGGCCACGAGATGGGTCACGGTTTTGATGATCAGGGCGCCAAATCCGACGGTGACGGCGTGATGCGCGACTGGTGGACGCCCCAGGATCTCAAGGAGTTTCGCTTCCGCACCAGCCGGCTGGTGGCTCAGTACAACCGCTTCGAGCCCATCAAGGGGCAGTACGTCAACGGCCAGTTCACCCTGGGGGAGAACATCGGCGATCTCGGCGGCCTTACCATCGCCCACAAGGCCTACCTGCTGTCGCTGGATGGCAAGGAGGCCCCGGTGCTGGACGGCTTCACCGGCGAGCAGCGCTTCTTCCTCGGCTGGGCCCAGGTATGGAAGGGCATGTATCGCCCCGAGCTGATGCAGATGCTGCTCGCCTCGGATCCCCACTCGCCGCCGGAGTACCGGGTCAACGGCGTGGTGCCGAACATCCCCGCCTTCTACGAGGCGTTCAACATCCAGCCGGGTGACAAGCTCTATCTTGATCCGGCCAAACGGGTCAAGATCTGGTAAACACAGGGTCGACAGGGGCTGGCCGACAACCGGCCCCGGGTCGACCACAGACAGGGCGGGGCCAGGCCCCTGCCCACTGACACCGCAAGACAAGCAGCAACAAGGGTCACATCCATGAAAGCCTTATTCCTTACTCTCGGCCTGCTCACCCTGCCCCTAGCCAGCCAGGCGGCGGACGGGTTCTTCAAACAGCTGACGCTCCCTTCAGGCCAGGTAGTGACCGTCAGCGAAGGGCGCGGCGAACCTGCCTCCACCGGCAGCTACGACGTGCGCCTCTACTCCGGCGCCAACCCCCAGTTCCCGCTGGATCAGTTCATCGACGGCAAGGTGCTGCCGCGCGATGGCAGCATCAAGGAGCTCAAGCTGCTGGATCTCAATGGCGACAAGCAGCCCGAGCTCATCGTCGTGGTCGAAAGCGCCGGCAGCGGCAGCTACCTGAGCGCCGACGCCTTCACCATCAATCCACAGGAGGGGCTGGACAGCTTCAACCATGTGGAGGGACTGGCCCCCAATGAAGATGTGATCCAGGCGCTCAAGACCCCCCGCGACTGACACACCCATCACCACGCCCCGCCCAGCGGGGCGTTTTTTTGCCCCGCATCTGACGATGTTCCTTCCCACCTCCCCCGCAGGGCGTCGCCGTGAATAGACGGTTATTTTTTCTGCGCTTATAATCGCCGCACCGTGCCATAACGAAACACAAGGAGGTAAAACATGGTTATCCAAGCGTGCCCGATCATTTCGGCCCGCCTGTTCGGCACATTTGCCTGCTCTTGCCTGCATACCATCGCGCTGCGATAGCGGGTTCGAGCAAAGCCGACTCCTTCCACACCGAGACCTTTCTCGACCGTTGTCGCCAGCGCTCCTGATGACAGGGATTTCTGATCCCGCGATTTAAGAGAGCAAGAGCATGACGACCCTGATGAGTACCCACTCCCTGCAGATGACTGCGGGACACCTCCCCCTGTTTGACCACATCAATCTCGGCATCCAGAGCGGCGATCGCCTGGGCCTGATTGGCGCCAATGGCTGCGGCAAGAGCACCCTGCTCGCCCTGCTGGCCGGTGAGTTGCAACCCCATGACGGACGGGTGCAGCAGGCCGCCCCCTGCCGCTGCGAGTTCGTGGCCCAGCACCTGCCCCCAAGGCTGCAAGGGCTCGGCACCCGCGTAGTGCTACAGGATGCCCTGGGGGGTGACCCCGCCGCCGACTGGCAGGTGGACAAGATGCTGACCGAGCTGCAACTCGAAGAGCAGGCCGAATTACCCGCCAGCGCCCTGAGCGGCGGCCAGCACACCCGGTTACAGATAGGCCGCGCCCTGTTGCGCCAGCCCAACCTGCTGCTGCTCGATGAACCCAGCAACCATCTGGACTTGCCCGCCCTGCTCTGGCTGGAGCAGTTCCTCCTTGGCTGGCGGGGCGCCCTGGTGCTGGTCTCCCACGATGCCCGCCTGCTCGATCGGGTGACCCGCGAGACCCTGATCCTGCGAGATGGCCAACTGCACCGCTTCGCCCTGCCCTGCAATCAGGCCAGGGTGGCGCTGGCCGAAGAGGACGAGCAGGCCCGCCTGCGCCGGGCCGACGAACAAAAGGAGATAGACCGCCTGAGTGCCAGCAGCAAGCGCCTCGCCATCTGGGGGCGCGAGTATGACAACGAGAAGCTGGTGCGCCAGGCCAAGTCCATGGAAAAACGCATCATCCGTCTGCAGGAGGAGCAGAGCCAGGTCGCTGCGCCGGCCCCCTGGCGCCTCGAGCTGCACGGGCAGGCACTGCCCACCGATGCACTGATGCGACTGGAAGCCCTCGAGGTGCGCCCCGCCCCCGGCTTGCCGCCCCTGCTGCGGGCTGAGGATCTCTGGTTGCGGGCTGGCGACAGGGTCGCCCTGCTCGGCGCCAATGGCACCGGCAAGTCCTCTCTGCTGCGCCAATGCTGGCGTGAGCTGGCTTCGCAGGTGGCGGGGGAAGGCTGGTACTGCCACCCCGGCGCCAGCATCGCTTACTACGATCAGTCCCTGCAGCAGCTGGACGACAACGCCACCCTGAGCGACGCCCTCTATCCCCTGGCGCCCTTGCCGGAGGTGACACGGCGCCAGGCGCTGATCCGCGCAGGCTTCCCCTACTCCCGCCATGGCCAACGGGTGCACGCCTTGAGCGGGGGCGAGCGGGCCAGGCTGCTGTTTCTTGCCCTATCGCTCGGCAGCCACCATCTGCTCTGGCTCGATGAACCCACCAACCACCTGGATCTGGCGGGCAAGGAGGAGTTGGCCGAGGCCTTGAACGCCTTCCCCGGGGGCGTCTTGCTGGTCTCCCACGACCGGGATCTGATCGAGCGCAGTTGCAACCGCTTCTGGCTGATCAGAGACGGACGCATCCAGGAGGCCCACAGTGCCGAGCGGGCCTATGCCGAGCTGATCGACCAGCAGCAGAGGCCACTAGCTGGCGGGCCATCCGGGCACGACGCCCGCCAGGCCACTGCCAGTGCGGAGGATGACGAAGAGGCCCTGCTGGCCCGCTGGTATGAGCTCGATGCCCTGCTGGCCGCCGATCTCGCCCGCAAGCCCAGGCACCAGACCCCGCGGCTGCAGCAAGAGTGGCGCCATGAGCTGGCAAGGCTGGCCGGCCTGCTCGGGCTTGTCGAATCATGAGCACAGCCATAAACCACCTTGGCCATCCCCCCCTGTTTGACTCAACACAAGCGGCCAGCCACGGCTGGCCGCAAGGAGCCACCATGACTTCAACTACACCGCCAGAAATAAGGCTGAATCCCGTCACCGAGGCCGACCTGCCCCACATCTATCGCGGCCTCTCCGATCCGCGAGTCATCGCCTACTACGGCGTCAGCTACGACAGCCTGACGGCATGCCAGGCCCAGATGGATTGGTACGTCGAGCTGACCCGCACGGGTCGCGGCGCCTGGCACCTCGTTCGTGACCGGCACACGGGCGAACCGCTGGGGGCCATCGGCTACAACGACGCCGACCCTGAGCACCGGCGAGCCGAGCTGGGCTACTGGCTCTATCCCGAACACTGGGGCAAGGGGGTGATGAGCGCGGCGCTGCGACTGTGGCTCCCGCTGACTTACCGCACCACAGCGCTGCATCGGCTGCTGGCGGTGGTGGAAGAGCCCAACCTCCCCTCCGCCCGCCTGCTGGAGCGGGCCGGCTTTCATTACGAAGGTACGGCGCGGGAGTGCGAACGCAAGGGGATGGCTTCATCTCCCTGCGCCACTACGCCATCTTGCGCAGCGACCTGCCCACCAACCTGTGACCTGCAACAAAAAGCCCCGCACTGCGGGGCTTTTTTTGGGTTACTTGATGGCGCAGACACCTTCATCGGATGCCGTGCGACGGCGCCTGCGCCGCCACAGGGAGAAACAGGCGTACCCCAGACTGAGCACGACGGCGTAGAGCACCTGGGAGGCGAGCGCCACCAGCACGGCTGCGCAGAGCAAGACACTCACCCCCGCCAGCCCCTTGCCCGTGCCGCCAAGCAGGCGCCAGCCCGCCGCCATGCAGAGCAGATAGACCAGCACAAAGTTGCCGTTGGCGTAGCGGATGAGTTCATCGAGCGGCAGCCTGAGCCAGAGGATCAATGTGATGGAGACGAGGCAGATGGCGAGCACCCAGCACAGGGCGTTGAGGGGCGCGCCCCGGGCCGACAGCCGGGCCAGGGAGACGGGCAGCTTGCCCTCTCGCGCCATGCTCCAGATTAAGCGCGCAAACCCTTGCAGGTAGATGTTGATGCTGGCGAAGCAGGAGAGATAGCCGAGCACCGCCACCAGCCACTTGGCGGTGGGGCCGAACAGCAGGGAGAGCAGGGCCGGGATGGCGGTAGCGTTGGTCGACTCGTCCCCATAGAGGCCGTATTTGAGCACCACCAGGGAATGGACCCAGTAGATGAGACCCGCCAGCAAGACGCCGCCGAGCAGGGCCAGGGGATAGTCCCGCTCCGGTCGCTTGAACTCCTCCCCCATGTGGGCGAAGGCTTCCAGCCCCACGAAGCACCAGAACATCACCGCCAGCGCCGTGCCCATGGCGGGCCACTCGGCGGCCGTCGGCAGCGGCCGGGCGGCGTCGCGCCAGCTCAGATCCCCCTTGAACCAGATGAGCAGGGTCAGCCCCAATATGGCCAGGGCAATCAACAGTTGCAGGTTGCCGGAGGAGCGCGCCCCCCGCAGCCCCAGCAGGAAGACCCCGAGCAGGGTCAGCAGCTGGATGGCCCACAGGGTCCACTCCCCCATGTCGAACAAGGCGTGCCAGAAACCGGCGGCTATGGTGAGGGCGGCAGGCAGCCCCACCGGCAGCACCGCCAGAAACAGGAAGGCGGAGAAGCGCTCGGCGCCGTTGCCAAAGGCGAGCCCGATGAGGTGCGGCGCCCCGCCCGCATGGGGATAGCGGCGCCCGAGGCGGGCGAAGGTGAAGGCGATGGGCAGCACCAGTACGATGAGCAGCACCCAGGCCCAGAGCGACGCCCCTCCCGCCAGCGACGCCGCTGTCGCCGGTACCACGAAGATCCCGGTGCCGAGCAATGAGGTGGCGAGCAACCCCATCCCCTGCCAGAGCCCGAGATCCTTTTTCAACCCAGACATATCCTTTTGTCCCGTCTAGAAAAACATCCTGCCATGTTAGGCCGCTGCCACGGCTTTGTTAAGCACTCTGCGCCGCAAACAAGAAAGCCGCCTCTTGGGAGGCGGCTTCTTCATTCAACAGCGTAACCGGAATTATCAGGCAATCAGCTTGTAGATGATGCCGGACATGGCGATCAGGCCAATCAGGGTCACGAAGCCGTTGCTGAGGTTGCCGGCGTATTTGCGCATGGCCGGGATCTTGGCGACGGCGTACATCGGCATCAGGAACAGCAGCATGGCGATGATGGGGCCGCCCAGGTCTTCGATCATGCCGAGGATGCTCGGGTTGATGGTGGCGATGGCCCAGGTGGTCAGGATCATGAAGACAGCGGTCACCTTGTTCAGCTGCTTGATCTCGACCTTCTTGCCCTTCTCGCGCAGCGCCTTGGCCATCAGGCCGTTCATGCCTTCTTGCGCACCCAGGTAGTGACCCAGGAAGGATTTACTGATGGCAACCAGGGCGATCAGCGGCGCTACTGTGGCGATCACCGGGTTGTCGAAGTGGTTGGCCAGGTAGGAGAGGATGGAGATGTTCTGTTCCTTGGCAGCCGCCAGGTCAGCCGGGGAGAGGCTCAGTACGCAGCTGAATACGAAGAACATCACTGTCATCACCATCATGACGTGGGCACCCAGCAGGATGTTGCTGCACTTCTTCTCCGCCTTCTCGCCGTAGCGGCCTTTGTTGTCCACCGCGAAGGAGGAGATGATCGGGGAGTGGTTGAAGGAGAACACCATGACAGGGATGGCCAGCCACAGGGTCTTGATGAAGTCACCGTTGAAGGCCTCGGACAGCGCAGGCGCTTCGGTCACAATGGCACCGTTCCAGTGCGGGATCAGGTAGAGTGCCAGGCCCATCAGGGTGATCACGAAGGGGAACACCAGCACGCTCATCGCCTTGACGATCACTTGGCCGCCGAGGCGAACGATCGCCATCAGACCCAGGATCAGCACCAGCGACAGGATGGCACGGGGAGGCGCCGTCATGCCCAGCTGGTGAACCATCAGGCTCTCGACGGTGTTGGTGATGGCCACCGAGTACATCAGCAGGATGGGGTAGATGGCAAAGAAGTAGAGCAGGGTGATGAACTTGCCTGCAGTCTTGCCGAAATGCTCTTCCACTACTTCGGTGATGTCACCATCACGGGTGGAGCCGGACAGCACGAAGCGGGTCAGGCCACGGTGGGCAAAGAAGGTCAGCGGCAGGGCCAGCACCAGCATGGCCACCAGTGGCCAGAGGCCACCGACGCCGGCATTGATCGGCAGGAAGAGGACACCGGCACCGATGGCGGTACCGTACAGACCCAGCATCCAGACCAGATCGGCCTTGTTGATGCCACGGGAGGAGGCTTTGCTCAAGCTGCCTTCAACTGCAATATTCATGTCAGACATAGGGATGTTCCTGTCATCAAGGAAAGTGGATTCTTACTAGTCGGTGGGCATGGGCCCGGTTCCCTCTCCCTGGAACACCTGCTGTTCGTCCTTTTTTTATTCTCAGGCCCCGGCCATTTGGCCATCACTCCATGTGACAACCAAATCGCAACAAACGAAGGCATGAGATCATGATGCTGAGGGTGTCGCTCGCGCCATTTAACAAATTGGCAACGGCCACCTCATCCGATGAGCTGACTCTAGTTAAAAGGCCCTATTAATCACAGCGTTTTTTTGAATTAATCAACCAAAGTTTGATTCCAGTCGCTTTTCAAACGAGCAAGATCACATTACATACGCCATGTTGCGAAATTTTTTTAACAAATCAAAAATAGGTGGTGGTTTAAAACACCCCTGAAAAGAGCAACAAAGCAGTTACAACCCCCGCAACAGCGGGCCGATTGTCTCCCGCCCTCCCTTGGCGTACCCTTGGTTTTCCCCCTCTGCCGCTTGCTGAACATGACCATCACCCGCACCGATCTTGCCGAACTGGCGGTATTTGCCGCCGTCGCCCGCCACCGCAGTTTCAGCAGGGCCGCCCTCGAACTCGGGGTCTCGGCCTCGGCCCTGAGCCATTCCCTCAAGGGCTTGGAGAGTCGTCTGGGGATCAGGTTGCTCAATCGCAGCACCCGGGCCGTGGTGCCGACCGATGCGGGGGAACGCTTGCTGACGCAGTTGCTGCCGACCCTGGGTCAGCTGGAGGAGGCGCTGGAAGAGCTGACTCGCCATGGCGATGAACCGGTCGGCAGGTTGAAGATCTGTGCGCCCAGGGCCGCCATTCAGGAGGTGCTGGCCCCTGTGCTTATCGACTATCTGGTGCGCTATCCGCGCATGCAGGTGGAGGTGGTGGAGCTGGAGCTGATACCGCGCCTCATCGAGGATGGCTATGATGCCGCCCTCTTCTATGGGGACATACTGCCCAAGGAGATGATCGCCGTGCCCCTGGGTCCGTTGCAGCGCTACCTGGTGGTGGGCTCCCCCGACTACCTGGCAAGGCGCGGCATCCCTCGCCACCCCTCGGATCTTCGTCAGCACGACTGCATCGGTTATCGCCTCACCCCCCATCACCACTATCGCTGGGCCTTTGCCGCCGATGGCGAGCTGCTGGAGATCGAGGTGAGCGGGCCGCTGACCACCAGCACCCCCGCCCTCTACCTGGGGGCGGCCGAGGCCGGCCTGGGGCTGGCCTACTGCTACGAGGAGGAGGTGAGCGATGCCCTGGCAGCGGGGCGACTGGTGACGGTGTTGGCCGAATGGAGCCCCACCTTTGCCGGCTTCCATCTCTACTATCCCAGCCGCCACCAGCTGGGCCAAGGCCTGCGGGCCCTGATAGACATGTTGAAGGCCCATCATAGCCCGCAATACTGATGAGTAGTATTCATCAATCCATCAAATAAAGACCGGATTATCAATAGAAAGATAAGAATCTACACTGTGCCTTCGATCCCCCAACCCGCAGAAGCACAGCTATGTCAGCCTATTTCATTCGCCGCCAGCGGGCCATGACCCGTCGTTTCTGGGGCTATGCCCTCCCCTCCATCATGGCCATGCTGGTCTCCGGTGCCTATTACCTGGTGGATGGCATCTTCGTCGGCCACTATGTGGGCGCCGCCGGTCTCGCCGGGATCAACCTGGTCTATCCGGTCATCATGGTGCTGATCGGCCTCGCCGCCATGATCGCCATGGGGGCGGCGACCGCCATCTCCCTCCAGCAGGGTGCCAGAAACCTCGCCCTGGCTCGCCAGGCACTGGTCAATGCATTCTGGCTGCTGGGGCTGTTGGGGGCCCTGGCGCCGCTGCTGCTGCACCACTGGCACATCGACATCCTGCTGACCCTGGGCATTGACCAGGATAGCGACGCCTGGCAGCAGGCCAGTGACTACCTCACCTGGATCGGTGGCGGCACCCTGCTGCTGGCCAGCAACCTGGCGGTGCCCTATCTGCTGCGCAACGACGGCCGACCTCGCCTCGCCATGGTGCTGGTGAGCGGCGGTGCCCTGCTCAACATACTGCTCAACTACATCATGGTCGGCCGCCTGGGGCTGGGACTGGTGGGTACGGCCCAGGCCACCCTCATCTCGGAAGGGGTGGTCAGTCTGCTTGGCCTCGGCTATTTCTTTACCTCCCGCGCCAGGTTGCGGCTGGAATGGCGCCAGCTGGTGCCCTGCTTCCCGGCCATGCCCAAGCTGCTGTTCACCGGGCTGCCGAGCCTGATCGCCCAGTTCAACCTGGGACTGTTGTTGCTGCTGCACAACAGCCAGCTGATGGTGCACGGCTCGGTCAAGGATCTGGCGGGCTTCACCGTGGCGGGTTACACCGAGGCGGTGTTCATCGTGATCCTGCAGGGGCTGGCCTTCGGCATTCAGCCGTTGATCAGCCAGGCCACCGGAGCCGGACGCCAGCGGGATCTCAGATTCCTGGTGGTCATGGGGCTCAAGATCACTCTCATCTACGGTCTGGCGGTCTGGCTGCTTATCCAGCTGCTGCCCCGTCAGGTCGCCATGCTCTATACCGGGGAACAGGATGCCGAGCTGCTGGCCGCCGCCGTCAGCAGCCTGACTCTCAACCTCGCCGCCATACCGCTGGAGGGGATCATCATGTTCGGCATAGTGCTGCTGCAATCCATGGCTCGCACCCGCCAGGCCCTGGTCATCTCGGCCGCCAAGACGACACTGCTGCTGCCCCTCATCTTCCTGCTGCCGCTCTGGTGGGGCCGCGACGGTGTGCTGCTGGCCCAGCCCGCAACCGTACTGCTGCTGACCCCGCCCCTGTGCTGGCTGCTGTGGCGGGAGTGGCGTCGCCTCACGCAGGCCAAAGCCCCCCGCCACCCGCGCCGCCCCCTGGTACAGGTGAGGGAAGAGGTGATGACGAGATGAGATCTCAGGTTTTCTGTCGCCCATAAAAAAGTCCCCGCAATGCGGGGACTTTTCACAACAGATGCAGAGGGGCGTTAGCAGTAGCCGTAACCCAGCAGACGCTGGTAGCGCTGCTCCAGCAACTGGTCGCTGTCCAGCGGGCGCAAGGCCGCCAAGTCTTGCTTGATGCGATCCTTCAGACGCTGGGCCATCAGCTCCACGTTGCGGTGGGCGCCGCCGAGGGGCTCTTCGACGATGCTGTCGATGAGCTTCAGCTCCTTCAGGCGCTGGGCCGTGATGCCCATGGCATCGGCGGCCACCGGGGCCTTGTCGGCGCTCTTCCACAGGATGGAGGCGCACCCTTCCGGCGAGATGACGGAGTAGGTGGAGTACTGCAGCATGTTGACGCGATCGCCGACGCCGATGGCGAGCGCGCCGCCGGAGCCGCCTTCACCGATCACGGTGCAGACCACCGGCACGGTCAGGCCGGCCATCACTTTCAGGTTGCGGGCGATGGCCTCGGACTGGCCACGCTCCTCGGCACCCACGCCGGGATAGGCACCCGGGGTGTCGATGAAGGTGATGATCGGCATCTTGAAGCGCTCGGCCATCTCCATCAGGCGCAGAGCCTTGCGATATCCTTCCGGGCGCGGCATGCCGAAGTTGCGACGGATCTTCTCCTTGGTCTCGCGACCCTTCTGCTGACCAATCACCATGACGGGCTCACCGTCCAGGCGGGCGATGCCGCCGACGATGGCCTTGTCATCGGCGTAGGCGCGATCGCCGGCCAGCTCGTCGAAGTCGGTAAAGATCTGCTCGATGTAGTCGAGGGTGTAGGGGCGCTGGGGATGACGCGCCATCTGGGACACCTGCCAGGCACCCAGATCGCCGAAGATCTTCTTGGTCAGCTCTTCGTTTTTCTTCTCCAGCCGACGGATATCTTCGCTGAGATCCACGGCACTGTTGTGCTCGCTCACATGGCGAAGTTCATCGATCTGTGCCTGCAATTCGGCGATCGGCTGTTCAAAATCCAGAAAAAGACTCATAGGGACAATAGATCCTCTAATCAAAAACCAATTCAACCCGCTCTCGTCCAAGCAGGACTCGCAAGTCATCTATCAGTTGATCGGTGGGCGTCACCCGCCACTCGGTACCGAGCGTCAATCGCGCCCGGGAGCCGGGCCGACGATAGTTTACCTGAACCGGACAGACTCCGGCACGGGCGGGCTCCAAAATCTCGCACAAACGCGGGAAAAAGCGTTCGTCAATGCGTTGTTCATCGAGGGAAATGCGGATCGCCCTGGCGAAACGCTCCCTCGCATCGTTGATATCCAGCAATTCGCGGGCCGACATTTTAAGGCCACCGGAGAAGTCATCAAAGCTGACCTGTCCAGAAACCACTAAAATACGGTCTTTTTGCATCAATTCTTCGTATTTTTCCAGCGCTTCACTGAAGAGGGTCACATCCAGACGGCCGGATCTGTCGTCCAGGGTGAAGATCCCCATCTTGTTGCCGCGCTTGGTCACCATGCTGCGGGCCGCGATCACCAGCCCCGCCGCCGTGGTCACTGTGTCCCGGGAGGTGGGATGCAGATCGCACAAACGGCCCGAGGTATAGCGACGCAGCTCGCTGCTGTACTGGTTGATGGGGTGTCCGGTCAGGTAGAGCCCGAGGGTCTCGCGCTCCCCTTCCAGCCACACCTTGTCGGGCCAGTGCGGCACGTTGGCGAACGCCTTCTTGACGTCGTCGATCTCCTCGGTGAGCACCCCGAACATGTCGACCTGCCCCACCGCCTGGGCCTTGGCGTGCTGTTCGGCGGCGCGCATCGCCTCCTCCAGCGTCGCCATCAGGGCGGCGCGGTGCGGCCCGAGCCGGTCCATGGCACCGGAGAGGATGAGTTTTTCCATCACCCGCTTGTTGAGCTTCTTGATGTCGACCCGGTTGCAGAAATCGAACAGGTCGCGGAACGGGCCATCCTGATCCCGCGCGCTAAGAATCGCATCTATGGGGCCCTCACCGACCCCCTTCACCGCACCGATACCGTAGACGATATGGCCATCTTCGTTGACCGAGAAGCGATAGCGGCCGGTGTTCACGTCAGGGGGTATGACGGTGAGCCCCATGCGCTGACACTCGTCCACCAGGGTCACTATCTTGTCGGTGTTGTCCATGTCGGCGGTCATGACCGCCGCCATGAACTCGGCCGGGAAGTGGGTCTTGAGCCAGAGCGTCTGGTAGGAGACCAGCGCGTAGGCGGCGGAGTGCGACTTGTTGAAGCCGTAACCCGCAAACTTCTCCACCAGATCGAAGATCTTGATCGCCAGTTCGCCGTCGACGCCGTTCTTGACCGCCCCTTCCTCGAAGCCGGAACGCTGCTTGGCCATCTCGGCGGGGTTCTTCTTGCCCATGGCCCGACGCAGCATGTCCGCGCCGCCCAGGGTATAACCCGCCAGCACCTGGGCTATCTGCATCACCTGCTCCTGGTAGAGGATGATGCCGTAGGTGGGCTCCAGTATGGGTTTGAGGCTCTCGTGCTGCCACTTCTCGTCCGGGTAGGAGATGGCCTCCTTGCCGTGCTTGCGCTCGATGAAGTTGTCCACCATGCCGGACTGCAGCGGGCCGGGTCGGAACAGGGCCACCAGGGCGATCATGTCTTCGAAGCAGTCGGGCTGCAGCCGCTTGATGAGATCCTTCATGCCGCGAGATTCAAGCTGGAATACCGCCGTGGTCTCGAAGCGCTGCAAGAGGGCGAACGACTTCTTGTCATCGATGGGGATGGCGGCGATGTCGACCGGCGGCTTGCCCTCCTTGGCCAGGCGCGGGTTGATCATGCCGAGCGCCCAGTCGATGATGGTGAGGGTCCGCAGCCCCAGGAAGTCGAACTTCACCAGGCCCGCGTACTCCACGTCGTTCTTGTCGAACTGGGTCACCGGGTGGTGGCCGGAATCGTCGCAGTAGAGCGGCGCGAAGTCGGTGATCTTGGTGGGGGCTATCACCACGCCACCGGCGTGTTTGCCGGCATTGCGCACCACACCTTCCAGCCGGCGCGCCATGTCGATGAGGTCCTTGACCTCCTCGTCCTGCTCGTAGAGCTCCGGCAACTTGGGCTCGGCCTCGAACGCCTTGGCCAGCGTCATGCCCGGATCCGGCGGGATCAGCTTAGAGATGCGATCCACGAACCCATAGGGGTGGCCCAGCACACGGCCCACATCGCGCACCACAGCCTTTGCCGCCATGCTGCCGAAGGTGATGATCTGGGACACCGCCTCCCGGCCATACATCTCGGAGACGTGCTCGATCACCTCGTCCCGTCTGTCCATGCAGAAGTCGACGTCGAAGTCCGGCATGGAAACCCGCTCGGGGTTCAAGAAACGTTCGAACAGCAGATCAAACTCGAGGGGATCCAGATCGGTGATCTTGAGGGCATAGGCCACGAGCGATCCCGCCCCCGATCCCCGACCCGGGCCAACGGGGATGCCGTTGTCCTTGGACCACTGGATAAACTCCATCACGATGAGGAAGTAACCCGGGAAGCCCATCTGGTTGATCACCTTGAGCTCGATGTCGAGGCGCTCGTCGTATTCGCCACGCTTGGCGGCGCGTACCTCGGGATCCGGGAACAGGAAGGCCAGGCGGTCTTCCAACCCTTCCTTGGACTTCATCACCAGGAAGTCTTCGGTGGTCATGTCGCCGGTCGGGAAGTTCGGCAGGAAATACTCCCCCAGACGCACCGTCACGTTGCAACGCTTGGCGATCTCCACCGTGTTTTCCAGCGCCTCCGGGATGTCGGCAAACAACTCGCACATTTCTTCCTGACTGCGCAGGTACTGCTGCGGGCTGTAGCGGCGCGGACGGCGCTTGTCCATCAGGGTGTAGCCGTCGTGGATGGCGACCCGGATCTCGTGGGCATCGAAGTCGTCGGCCCCGAGGAATACCACCTCGTTGGTGGCCACCACGGGCAGATCGAACTCGGCGGCGATGGCCACCGCCATGTGCAGGTAGACCTCTTCGTCGGGTCGGCCGGTGCGCAGCAGCTCCAGGTAGTAGGCATCCGGGAAGTGGGTCCGGTAGAAGGCGAGACTCTGCTCCACCATCTGGCGGTTGCCCTTGAGCAGGAACTTGCCGAGATCCCCCTCGCGCCCGCCACAGAGCACTATCACCCCCTTGGCGTGTTCGACCAGCCAGCCCTTGTCGATGACGGGTTGCCCCTGCACGTGGCCGCGCTGGTAGCCGCGGGAGATGAGCAGGGTGATGTTCTGGTAGCCGTCGTTGTCCATGGCGAGCAGGGTGAGGCGGAACTGCTCGTCGCCGAGCTCATCGCTCTGCACCCAGAAATCCGCACCGACGATGGGCTTGATCCCCTTGCCGTGGGCGGAGCCATAGAAGCGCACCAGACCGCACATGTTCATCTGGTCGGTCAGGGCCAGCGCCGGCATGTTGTTGGCCGCGGCCGCCGAGACGATGGGGCCAATCTTTTGCAGGCCATCGACCATGGAGAAGTCGGAGTGGACCCGCAGGTGGACGAAGCGAGGATCGGCCATGGTTATTCGATCCCCAGCGCCCGGCGCACCGGTTTGAAGCTCTGCCGATATTCGGGCAGGGGGCCGCGCTCGGCCAATATGGCGAGGTGTTCGGCAGTGGGATAACCCTTGTGGCGGGCGAAGCCGTACTCGGGATGGCGGCTATCCAGCTCGGTCATCTCGGCATCCCGGGTCACCTTGGCAAGGATGGAGGCGGCGCTGATGGCGGCCACCAGGCTGTCGCCCTTGACCACGGCGCGCGCCTCCATCGGCAGAGCCGGACAGCGGTTGCCGTCGATAAAGACCAGTTCTGGTGTCATGGAGAGGCCCGCCACTGCGCGCTGCATGGCCAGCATGGTAGCGTGCAGTATGTTGAGCTCGTCGATCTCCTGCGGGGTGGCGCGGCCTATGGACCAGGCCAGGGCCTTTGCCTTGATCTCGCCGTACAGGGCGAGGCGCTTCTTCTCGGAGAGCTTCTTGGAGTCGGCGAGGCCTTCAACGGGATTGGCGGGGTCCAGGATCACCGCGGCGGTGACCACGTCACCCACCAGAGGGCCGCGACCCACCTCGTCAACCCCGGCAACCAGCTTGTCTTGTGGAATATCGATCGTCATATCACAGGCCTTGAATCAAAACCGGCCCCGCAGGGCCAGTATCAGCACAACATAACGCCAAAAGCGCGCCGCCAGCCATCCTATCTGTCGAGTAGCTCGGCCACCGCCTCGGCGGCCTGCACATCGGCGTTGCAGCGGATCTTCTGGTGCAACTTGGTGAAGGTGGCGATGAGCTCGCTGTTGTCGTGCTCCAGCAACTTGCTGACCTCTTCCACCAGGTTGGCGGGAGTGCACTCATGCTGGATGAGTTCGGGCACCAGCATCCTGTCCGCCAGCAGATTCGGCAGGGAGACATACTCCGTCTTCACCAGCCACTGGGCCAGCCAGTAGCTGAGCGGCTTGAGCTTGTAACCCACCACCATGGGCCGCTTCACCAGCATGGCCTCCAGCGCGGCGGTGCCGGACGCCAGCATCACCACGTCGGCGGCGATCATGGCCTCACGGCCCTGACCGTCCAGCAGCACCATGTCGAGATCCGGCGCCACCTCGGCCTTGATGGCGAGGAACTGCTCGCGCCGCGTTTCGTTCACCAGCGGCACGATGAAGCCGAGATCCGGGCAGTGCACCGTCAGGTGCTTGCACGCCTCGAGGAAGACCGGCGCCATGAAGGCTACTTCCGCATGCCGGCTACCAGGCAGCACCGCCAGCCAGCGACGGGCGGGATCGATGCCGAGCTCCTTGCGCACGGCGGCCTGATCCGGTACCAGGGGGATGTCGTCCGCCATGGTGTGCCCCACGAACCGGCAGGGGGCATCGAAACGGTCGTAGAAGGCTTTCTCGAACGGCAGGAAGGCGAGCACCATGTCGGTGGCGGCCTTGATCTTGTGAATGCGGCCCTGACGCCAGGCCCAGACCGAGGGGCTGACATAGTGGACCGTCTTGATACCGGCGCGGCGCAGTTTCAGCTCCACCCCGATATTGAAATCCGGTGCATCCACCCCGACGAAGATATCCGGGGGATTGGCAATGAAGTGGCGCAGCAGCTCGCGGCGAACCTGGAGGATCCGGGGCAGACGTCCCAGCACCTCGCTGATGCCCATGACGGAGAGCTCGTCCATCTCGAACAGGGCCTTGACGCCCAGGGCCTGCATGCGCGGCCCGGCTATCCCCTCGAACTGCGCATCCGGATAGCGGCGCTGCAGCTCGCGCACCAGCCCTGCGGCCAGGATGTCGCCGGAGGTCTCTCCGGCGACGATGCCGATGCGGATGGGCTTAGGCACGGATGATCCCGCGCTCGTTGTCCTTGAGGAAATCCACATAGAGCTGGACGGCCGGCTCGGTGGCCGCCATCTCGCTCAGTACCGGCAGCACCTCTTCGATGGTCTTGCCGGAGCGGAAGATCTCCTTGTAGGCACGCTTGACGGCCGAGATGGCCTCAGGCGTGAAGCCGCGACGACGCAGCCCCTCGGAGTTGACCCCGAACGGCTTGGCGTAGTTGCCGGCAGCCATCACGTAGGGCGGCACGTCCTTGTTCAGGGCGGCGCAGCCACCGACGAAGGCGTGGGAGCCGACGCGGCCGAACTGGTGAATGGCAGACAGACCGCCGAAAATCACGAAGTCACCGATGTGAACGTGGCCCGCCAGGGTCGCGTTGTTGGCGAAGATGCAGTTGTCACCGATCATGCAGTCATGGGCCACGTGCACGTTGACCATGAACAAGTTACCGCTGCCGACCCGAGTCAGGCTCTGATCCTGGGTGGTGCCGCGGTGCACTGTGCAGTTCTCACGAAACACGTTGTTGTCGCCGATCTCGAGGAAGGTGCGCTCACCGGCGTACTTCTTGTCCTGGCAATCCTCACCGATGGAGGTGTGCTGGAAGATCTTGTTGCCACGACCTATCTTGGTCGGGCCCTTGATCACCACGTGGGAACCCACCCAGGTGTCGTCACCGATCTCCACCTCGGCACCGATGACGGTAAAGGGGCCGATTTCCACCCCTTTGCCAATCACGGCAGACTCATGGACGATGGCGGTATCGTGGATGATGGCAGTCTGGTCAATCACGGTTACACCTCGCGTTTGGCGCACATCAGTTCTGCGGTACAGACAATTTCACCATCGACGGTGGCAACGCCGGTAAACTTGGCGATGCCGCGACGTTCCTTCAGGAACTCCACGTCCAGCACCAGCTGATCACCAGGGCCGACCGGACGCTTGAAGCGGGCGTTGTCGATGGAGGCGAAGTAATAGAGCTCGTTGGGGGACGGCTTGCCCACCATGGTAAAGGCCAGGATACCGGTTGCCTGGGCCATGGCCTCCAGGATCAGCACGCCGGGGAACACCGGCTTCGCCGGGAAGTGCCCCTGGAAGATCGGCTCGTTGAACGAGACGTTCTTGATGGCACGCAGAGTCTTGCGTTCATCGCTGATCTCGTAATTTTCCACCTTGTCCACCATCAGGAACGGATAACGGTGGGGCAGCAGGTCCATGATTTCCTGGATCCCCAGGCTTTTCTTTTCAGTAGTCAAAACAGTACCCTATACCAATCGTGATTATTCTTGATCCAGCTTTTTCTCAAGTCGGCTCAACCGCTTGTGCATCTCTTCGATACGCATCACCCGGGCGGCGGTCTTGCGCCACTCTTTATTGGTTTGCAGGGGGATGCCGGAAGAGTAGATACCGGGCTCGGTAATGGGTCGCATCACCATGGCCATACCGGTGACGGTGGCCTGGTCGCAGATCTCCATGTGCCCGTTAAAGACGGAAGCGCCGCCAATGATACAGTATTTGCCGACCTTGAGACTACCGGCCATCACGGTCGAGCCCGCCACGGCGGTGCCGTAGCCAATCTCGACGTTGTGGGCGATCTGGCACTGGTTGTCGATGATGACGTTGTCCGCGATGCGGGTGTCTTCCAGGGCACCGCGGTCTATGGTGGTGCAGGCACCGATTTCCACCCGGTTGCCGATGGTCACGCCGCCAAGCTGGGGGATCTTGATCCACTCGCCACGCTCGTTGGCATAACCGAAACCGTCGGCCCCGATCACGGTGCCGGCTTGCACCAGACAGTCCGTGCCCAGGGTCACGTTGTGATACAGGGTGACGTTGGCCCACAACCGGGAGCGCGCTCCCAGTCGGGTGTTCTGGCCAACGAAACAGCCCGGGCCGATGCGCACATCATCACCCAGCACGACGCCGGATTCGATCACCGCATTGGCGCCGATGGCCACTCTCTCGCCCAGTTGCACATCCGCCGCGATGACGGCGCTCGGATGGATATCCGTGGCCGGCTGCGGGGTGGTGTCCAGCAGTTGCGCTACCCGGGCAAAGCCCACATAGGGGTCTTTGAGCACCAGGGCATTGGTGGGGCAAAACGGCAGGTCCGCCTCAGTGATGAGCACGGCAGTCGCCTTGCTCTGCTCCAGGAAATGCCGGTACTTCTTGTTGGACAGGAAGGCAATCTCCCCCTCCCCGGCTTTTTCCAGTGTCGCTACCTTGCGGATTTCCCGGGTCCCATCCCCATGGACCTCGGCCCCCAGTTGCTGGGCCAGCTGTGCGAGAGTGAATGCCATCAATTAGTTGCTCTTGCTTACCTGAGAGATAACCTGGCTGGAGATGTCCAGCTTGCTGGCGGCATAGGGAGCAGCATTGCGCTCCAGCACCAGATCATAACCATTGCTCTTGGCGATGGAATCGATGGCAGCTTGCACCTTGGTCAGGATCTTGTTGCGCTCTTCGGACTGACGACGGCCGTTGTCCTGCTCGAACGCCTGACGCTTCTGGTTGAACTCCATCTGCAGTTTGGCCAGTTTTTCCTGATTCTGCTTCTTCTGTTCGTTGCTCATGAAGGCTTCGTCCTTCTTGAACTTCTCGACCAGAGCCTGACCGTCGGATTCCAGTTTCTGCAGCTCGCGCATACGCGGCTCGAACTCGCCCTTCAGCTTCTTGGCCACGGCTTCACGCTGGGGCAGCTTTTGGAAGACTTCGCCCATGTCGACCACGGCGATCTTGGTCTCAGCCCAGGCGGAGCCCATACCGGCAGCCATCAGTGCAAAACTCAAACCAGCTACTTTCAACGCTTTATTCACACTTACTCCTTGGTCCCTCGGTCGAGGGCTACCTGATTTACCTGATTGTGCAAGCGATCTCTGGGACCGGCTTGTTACCTGGTGAGGCACGCACGCTGCGCGTCCCATCATTGAATACCCCCTGGTGGGGGCGGGCCCACCTTTAGAAGGTACGGCCGATGTTGAAGGAGAAGACTTCGGTATCGTCCCCTTCGTATTTCTTGAGCGGCTGCGCCAGCACGAACACCAGGGGCCCCATGGGAGAGAGCCACTGCAGTGACAGACCGGCCGACATCCGGATATTGCTGGGGTCGGAATAATCCATCAGATAGTTGCAACCACTGAAGCAACGGTTCTGGTACTGGCCATATTCGAAGGTGGTGTCCCACACGGTACCGGCATCGATGAAGAAGCTGGTCCGCAACTGCGGCTGATAGCTTTCAGACGCGAACGGCGTCGGCACTATCATCTCGAGGGACGCCACCGCCAGGGCATTGCCCCCCACAGAGCTGTCGGTACCCTGGATCACGTCGTTACCACCCAGGTTGTAGTAGTAGAGCGCCTTCGGACCGACAGTGTTGCTCTTGAAGCCACGCAGGGTGTCGAAGCCACCGGCGTAGTAGTTCTCGAAGAAGGGCAGCACGTGGTCGTAGTCACCGTTGCTGCCGTAGCCATTGCCGTAAGAGGCGCGGGCCTTGGCCAGCATGACCCACTGGTGGTCGGCATCAAACGGGAAGTAATGAGAGTCTTCGGCGTTGAGCTTGAAGTACTGCAGGTCCATGCCTGGCACAGTCACCTTGGCGTTCACCCGCTGACGGTCACCGGCGGTCGGGAACTGACCCTTGTTGAGGGTGGAGCGGGTCCAGCCTGCGGTGACGTCCACTGTGTTGAACACCATGCGGTTGTCGCCGTCCAGGTTGGCCTGGTAGACCTTCCAGAACTCATCCACCTGCACATAGGGGTTGGGCTGGGACAGCTTGTTGTTCTCGTAGCCGAGGCTGAAGTCGAGACGGTTGTTCTCGTTGACCGGGAAACCGCTGGAGAGGCGGAAACCTATGGTGGTGTTTTCGTAGTCAACGATGTTGGCATCGGCCGCGCTGAACTTGTTGTAGTAGAGGCGGCCACCCAGGCTGACGCCATCGACGGTGAAGTAGGGATCGTTGTAGCTGAGATCGATGTTCTTCGAGTAGTCGTTGGTGCTGGCATTGATGCCGATCTTCTTGCCGGTCCCCATGAAGTTGTCTTGCTGCAGGCCCGCCTGCAGGCTCAGACCAGACTCGGTACCGTAGCCGATGCCGGCGTTGATGGAACCCGCCGGTTGCTCCTTGACCTTGAAGTCCAGATCGACCTGGTCGTCGCTGCCCGCCACCCGCTTGGTGTCCACTTCCGCGGTCTCGAAGAAGCCGAGGCGGTTGAGACGGGTCTTGGACTGCTCGACGTTGTCGGAGGAGAGCCAGGTGCCTTCCATCTGACGCATCTCGCGACGCAGCACTTCGTCCTTGGTGGTGATGTTGCCGCTGAAGTTGATGTTGCGCACATAGACCCGGGGACCCGGCTCTATGTTGACGATCAGCTCCACTTCCTTGGTCTGGTCATTCACCTGGGGGAAGGTGACCACTTTGGGGTAGGCGTAGCCATAACGGCCGAGGAACTTGGAGAGTACTTCTTCGGTGTGGGTCACCTGGCTGGCGGAGTAGACGCTGCCTGCCTCGATGGGGATGAGCCCCTTCATATCGCCGCCACGGTCGATGAGATCGCCCTTGAGCTGCACGCCGGAGACCTTGTACTGATCCCCTTCCTTGATGTTCAGGGTGACGTAGACGCCCTTCTTGTCAGGGGTCATGGAGACCTGGGTGGACTCCTGAGCGAAACGGATGTAGCCGCGGTCCATGTAGTAGGAGCGCAGCACTTCGATGTCACCGGCCAGCTTCTGCTTCTGATAGCGCTGATCGCCGGTGAAGTTCCACCAGGGCACATCGTCCTTCAAGGAGAGCTGGGCCAGCAGTTTCTCTTCCGGGAACACCTGGTTGCCGACGATGTTGATCTGCTGGATCTTGGCCGCTTCCCCTTCCACGAAGGTGAACTTGAGGTCGACCCGGTTGCGGGGCAGCGGGGTGACGATGGCCTTGACCTTGGCGGAATACTTGCCCACGCCGTAGTAGAAATCTTCCAGTCCCTTCTCGAGGGAGCTCAGCACGGTGCGATCCAGGGGATCACCGACGCGGATGCCGGAGGACTCAAGGCTCTGGGTCAGCTGCTCCTCCTTGATGTCCTTGTTGCCGGAAAACTCGATGCTGGAGATGGTCGGGCGTTCCTTCACCACGACTTGCAGCACCTGGCCGTCACGATAGACCTTGACGTCCTCGAAGTTGCCGGAGGCATAGAGCTTCTTGATGGCGTTGGCCAGGGCCACCGAGTCCACGGAGTCACCGACCCGGACCGGCAGATTCAACAGGGCGGCGCCCAGGGTCACCCGCTGCAGACCCTCGACCTGAATGTCTTGCACCACAAAAGAGGCAGGGGCCGCCTGAGCCAGGAAGCTGGCTCCCAGCAGGCAACTCAACACCAATGCTTTTTTAACAGCCATTTTGTTCTTATGTGTCCTTGTTGATGCTCTAGCCTCAGAGGCGAGCGAAATCATTAAACAGCGCAATGCCCATCAGTAACATCAGAATGGCGGCGCCTATCCTGAACCCAATTTCCTGAATTTTTTCTGGTACCGGCTTGCCGGTGACTGCCTCGATGAGGAAGTAGACCAAATGGCCTCCATCTAGCACCGGCAGGGGGAACAGATTGATGATCCCCAGGTTGACACTGATGAGCGCCAGAAAACCGAGGAAATAGACCAACCCGTAATCTGCGCTGCTGCCGGCACCCTTGGCGATGGAGATGGGGCCGCTCAGGTTGTCCAGGGAGACGATGCCACCGATCAGCTTGCCGATCATGTCAAAGGTCAGCGTGATCAGGCTCCAGGTCTTCTGGACCCCATGCCACAAGGCTTGCAAAGGCCCATACTGTAACAGAACTCGATACTCATCCGGTAATGGAACCAGTTGCGGCGACAGGCCGACGAAACCGACCAGCTGGCCCCGTACTTTTTTCACATCCGGGGTCAGGGTCAGGGTCAGATCGCTGCCACCGCGTTCCACCGTCACCTGCAGTGGCTGCTCCGGTGATTGCTGCACCCGCAGGACAAACTCAGCCCATTCGGTGATCGCCTGATCCCCCACGCCTTTGATGCGATCGCCCACCTGCAAGCCCGCCTTCTCGCTGGCGCTCGAGGGCACTATGGCCTGCACCACCGGCAGCACCTTGCCGCCGAGGGGTACTATCCCCAGGCTGCCGATGGGAGATTCCTTGTCCGGATCGAAGGTCCAATCCCCCAGCATGAGCGTCTTGTCCACCGCGTAGCTGGCGCCTTGCGCCTTCAGCCTGAGCTGGACCGAATCATCACCCAGATGGCTGATGAGGGCATAGGTCACACTCTCCCAGTCCCCGGTCTGCTCGTCGCCGACGCCGACGATCTCCATGCCGGGCTCGATGCCGGCCTGGGCCACGATGGAGGCCGGGCGCACCTCGCCGACCACCGGCTTGACGCTGGGCACGCCTATCATGAACATCAGCCAGAAGGCGAACAGTGCGAACACGAAGTTCGCCATGGGGCCGGCCGCGACGATGGCCATTCGCGCCCAGACGCTCTTGTGGTTGAAGGCCTGTGCCTCCTCCCCCGGCTTGAGTTCGTCGACCCGGCCGTCCAGCATCTTGACGTAACCACCCAGCGGGATCAGGGCCAGCACATACTCGGTGCCGTCCTTGCCGACGCGGCGCCAGATAGCCTTGCCAAAGCCGATGGAGAAACGCTCAACCTTGACACCACAGCGGCGGGCTACCCAGAAGTGACCAAATTCATGTACCGCCACCAGCAGCCCGAGGGCAACGATGAAAGCGCCTATGTTCCACAACACGCCGCCCATCAGAGCTTCACCTCGACATCATTCCCGAAGGCGTAGAGAGAGGCCGCTGGCCACCACAGTCCGTTCATCGAGCAAGTTCCTCTATCAGTTGCTGGGCATGGGCACGGGCCCTGCCATCCAGCGCAATCAGATCCTCCAGCGAACCTGCGGCACTGGTGCCCAGTGTCGTCATGATGGATTCGTTGACTCTGGCAATATCCATAAATCCAATGCGCTCTGCAAGAAAAGCCGCGACGGCCTCCTCGTTGGCGGCATTGAGAGAGGTGGTCGCCGCCTGCCCTTGCTGGCAGGCCGCCATGGCAAGTGCCAGGTTGGGATAACGGGCGTAGTCGGGGCGGATAAAGCTGAACTCTCCGACACTGAAGAAATCCAAAGGTTCCACACCAGACTCAATCCTGGCCGGGTAAGCCAGGGCGTGGGCGATGGGGGTACACATGTCCGGGTTGCCGAGCTGGGCCAACACGGAACCATCCTTGTACTGCACCATGGAATGGATCACCGACTGGGGGTGGATCACCACCTGGATCTGCTCCGGGAGGGCGTTGAACAGCCAGCGCGCCTCTATGTATTCCAGCCCCTTGTTGATCATGGTGGCAGAGTCCACCGATATCTTGGCCCCCATGGACCAGTTGGGGTGCGCCACCGCCTGAGCCGGTGTAACCCTGGCCAGCTCGTCGATGTCGGTATAGCGGAAGGGGCCGCCTGAGCCGGTCAGCAGTATCTTGCTGATGCCAGCCCCTGCCAGATCGCAGAAACCAGGCTCGCGCTGGATCGCCTCGGGCAGGCACTGGAAGATCGCATTGTGTTCGCTGTCGATGGGCAGCAGCTCGGCGCCATGGTGGCGCACCGCCTCCATGAAGAAGGCGCCGGACATCACCAGGGCCTCCTTGTTGGCCAGCAGGATCCGCTTGCCTGCACGCACGGCAGCCATGGTGGGTGCCAGACCCGCCGCACCGACGATAGACGCCATCACGCTGTGGGCGTCAGGGTGAGCGGCCACTTCGCACAGGGCAGCCTGACCACAGAGCACCTGAGTGGCACAGCCGTGGGTCTTGAGTCGACCGGCCAGATCGCTGGCGGCCTTCTCATCCACCATGACGGCGAAACGGGGGGAGAATTCGAGACAATCCCGCACCATGGCGTCCACGCTGCGAGCCGCGGTCAGCGCCAGCACCTGCCAGCGTCCCGGATTCTGCCGCAGCACCTTGAGGGTGCTCTGACCGATGGAGCCTGAGGCCCCCAGAATGACCAGATTGCGCATCAGAACTCCTGACCGAGTAGCAGATAGCTGAGCAGGAAGACGGGCAGGGCCGCCGTCAGGCTGTCGATGCGATCGAGGATGCCGCCGTGGCCCGGCAGCAGGGTACCGGAATCCTTGATGCCGGCCTCCCGCTTGAACATGCTTTCGGTCAAATCACCGAGTACGGACGCCAGCACCGCCAGCAGGGAGCAGAGCAGCACGACCCCCATCTTGGCCGGCACGAAGCCCATGAACCAGGTCACGCCTATGGCCAGCACGCTGGCGGTAAAGAGGCCGCCCAGCATGCCCTCTATGGTTTTACCCGGGCTGACGGCCGGGGCCAGCTTGTGCTTGCCGAACGCCTTGCCGAAAAAATACGCGCCAGAATCTGCCGCCCAGACCAGGCCCATCACGAACAGCAGGATCCAGGCCCCCATCATGGGGTCGTGATAGAAGTTGTACCCACGGATGGCCACCAGTGACCAGAAGAAGGGCACCAGGGTCACCAGACCGAACAGGGACTTGAGCCAGACGGACTCTTTCCACAACCTGGCGCTTCTGGGGTAACGCAGCACCAGCAGCAGTCCGAGTAGCCACCAGCTGATGGCGGTCCAGAGCACGCCCATCACCAGCGGATGCAGCTGAGGGATCCAGAGTTGCTCTACCGGCACCCAGAACAGGCTGGCACCGAGCAACAGGCAAAACACCAGCGGCAACCATTGTTGCGGCTGGGCAGAGACGAAGGCGCTCCACTCACGGCTGGCCAGCAGAAAGACCAGGGCAGCGAGCAGGGCAAAGAATTTCAATGGCAGGAAAAACAGTGCCCCCAACACCAGGGGTACTAACAGTAATGCGGTAATAATTCGTTGTTTTAGCAAAAGAAACCTCTCTCTTGGGAGCGGGGTTTAGCCGGTCTGTTGCGCGGCGATCAATTCCCGTATCTGTTCACCCGTACACCCGAAGCGACGCTCGCGAGCAACGAAGGAGGCAACTGCCCCGCTGAACTCGGCCTCGTCAAAGTCGGGCCACAAGACCGGGGTAAAATAGAGCTCGGCATAAGCAAGCTGCCATAACACAAAATTGCTGATGCGATGATCCCCGCCGGTGCGGATCAGCAGATCCACCGGAGGCAGGTCAGCCATGCAGACCTGACGTGCCAGAGCCTCTTCATCAACCGCCTCTGCATCCAGCTCGCCCGCGGCCACGGCGCGAGCCAGCTTGCGGGCCGCCTGGGCGATGTCCCACTGACCGCCATAGTTGGCGGCGATGTTGAGGGTCAGTCCCTGGTTGCCAGCAGTCAGGGCCTCGGCCTTGGCGATCTTGGCCTGCAGCCTTTCACTGAAACGGGCGGTATCGCCTATCACCTTGAGCCGGATGCCATTGCTGTGCAACTTGTTCACCTCGCGGCCAAGCACCGTCATGAACAGCTCCATCAGGGCATTGACCTCCCCTTCCGGGCGGCGCCAGTTCTCGCTGGAGAACGCGAACAGGGTCAGCGCCTCCATCTTGGCACGGGCGGCAAAGGCCACGGCCTCACGCACGGATTTCACGCCCGCCTTGTGGCCAGAGACCCGCATCTTGCCACGGTTCTGAGCCCAGCGACCATTGCCATCCATGATGATGGCGACGTGACGAGGCAAGGACGAGCTGGCGCTATCGCCTAGCGCTGCCAAAAGCGACATTCATTTCTCCCACAAAGACAAAAACGCCGTGCAGGGGCACTACACGGCGCTCGTAATATACCTGTCGGAGGCTTAGATTTCCATTAGCTCCTTTTCCTTCGCGGCCAGGGCTTCATCCACCAGCTTGACGAAGGCGTCGGTCAGTTTCTGGATCTCTTCCTGGGCACGACGGTCGTCGTCCTCGGAGATCTCCTTGTCCTTCAGCAGTGCCTTCAGGTCTGCGTTGGCATCGCGACGGATGTTGCGCACAGCAACCCGGGCACCTTCGGCCTCGGCACGGACGATCTTGGTCAGATCGCGGCGACGCTCTTCGGTCAGCGGGGGCAGCGGCACACGCAGGGTCTGGCCATTGCTGGACGGGTTCAAGCCCAGATCGGAGGTCAGGATGGCTTTTTCCACCGCCTGGATCATGGAGCGATCGAAGATGGAGATGGACAGGGTGCGGGCATCTTCTGCCACTACGTTAGCCAACTGTTTCAGAGGAGTGGCGGCACCGTAATACTCCACCTGGATACCGTCGAGCAGGCTCGGGTGAGCACGGCCAGTACGGATCTTGGACATCTGGGTCTTGAGCGAGTCTACGCTCTTGGCCATGCGGTCCTTGGCGTCGTTTTTAATCTCGTTGATCA
Source organism: Aeromonas sp. S2(2024) (assembly GCF_041402505.1). NCBI lineage: Bacteria > Pseudomonadati > Pseudomonadota > Gammaproteobacteria > Aeromonadales > Aeromonadaceae > Aeromonas > Aeromonas sp. S2(2024). Next base: position 50,883 of record NZ_JBGLRL010000001.1, on the reverse strand, counting down.
CAGTGTTTTCCTTTTGGCGAACGAGCCGACATGCGGCCCGTATCTATCTTGTTTACTGGCGTAATGGACAAGCGCGCCAGGCGGCTCAGGCTTGTCTCACTTGCTGACGTGGTGGATCAGGGTACCTTCCGGCTCACCCATGATGACCCGACGCAAGGCGCCTGGTTTGTTCATGTTGAACACCCGGATCGGCAGATCGTGGTCGCGGGCCAGGGTAAAAGCAGCAAGATCCATCACTTTGAGTTCTTTTTCAAGGACTTCATCATAACTCAGTTCTTGATAGAGCACTGCATCCGGGTTCTTGACCGGATCATCGGTGAACACACCATCGACCTTGGTCGCCTTGAGCACCACGTCGGCTTCGATCTCGATGCCGCGCAGGCAAGCTGCGGAGTCGGTGGTGAAGAAGGGGTTGCCGGTACCGGCGGAGAAGATCACCACCTTGCCGGCACGCAGCTGGCTGATGGCCTCGGCCCAGCTGTAAGAATCGCAGACACCCTGCAGAGAGATGGCAGACATCAGACGGGCATTCACATAAGCACGATGCAGGGCATCACGCATGGCCAGGCCGTTCATGACGGTTGCCAGCATGCCCATGTGGTCACCCACCACGCGGTTCATGCCCGCCTTGGCAAGACCGGCACCACGGAACAGGTTGCCGCCGCCGATGACCAGACCGACCTGAACCCCCAGCTCAACCAGCTCTTTGATCTCTTGGGCCATCCGCTCCAGCACCGCCGGATCAATGCCAAAACCCTCGGATCCTTGCAGGGCTTCACCACTCAACTTCAGAAGAACACGTCTGTATGCAGGCTTGGGATTGGTACTCATGTCACTGATTCCTGGTCATATAAAGACCGCGACATAAGTCGCGGTCTGGGGAAACGGAAAAACCGGTTCGATTAGGCCTTCTGAGCGGCCGCGATCTGGGCTGCAACTTCAGCCGCGAAATCGGTCTCTTGCTTCTCGATGCCTTCGCCCACTTCGAAACGGGTGAAGGAGACAACGTCAGCGCCTTCTTTCTTCAGCAGCTCGGCAACGGTCATGGAAGGATCTTTCACGAAGGGTTGACCAGTCAGGGAAACCTCACCGGTGAACTTCTTCATGCGGCCTTCAACCATCTTCTCGGCGATGTCTTTCGGCTTGCCGGAGTTGATGGCGATGTCGATCTGGATTTCGCGCTCTTTGGCAACGACTTCAGCAGACACGTCTTCAGGCTTGACGAACTGCGGGCTGTTGGCAGCAACGTGCATGGCCAGATCTTTGGCCAGGTCGGCAGTACCGCCGGTCAGCTTGGTGATAACACCGATACGGGAACCGTGTACGTAGGTACCCAGGTTGTCACCTTCAACCAGCATCACGCGACGCAGGTTCATGTTCTCACCGATCTTGGCGATCAGGTTGGTGATGGTCAGCTCAACGGACTCACCGTTACCGAAATCGGCGGCCTTCAGGGCGTCGATGTCAGCAATTTTCTGGGTCGCGGCGATGTCAGCGATCTTCTGGCCCATGGCCATGAAGCTGGCATCTTTGGCGACGAAGTCGGTTTCGCTGTTCAGCTCGATCATGGCGGCAATGTTGCCTTCGGTACGGGCGAAGATCACGCCTTCAGCGGCGATACGGCCCGCTTTCTTGGCGGCCTTGGCCTGACCGGATTTGCGCATGTTCTCGATTGCCAGCTCGATGTCACCAGCGGCTTCTTCCAGTGCTTTTTTGCAATCCATCATGCCAGCGGCGGTGCGCTCGCGCAGTTCTTTTACCAGGGCGGCAGTAACGTTAGCCATGTCCAGTATCCTCGGTCTTGAATTGACAAGAAACAGGGGCCACAAGGGCCCCTGCTAACCAATTACATCAGCTTGGTTAATAAGGGCTTTACAGTCCTTATCAATTACTCAGCTTCAACGAAGCCATCTTGTTCGGCTTGAACAACGATGTCCTGAGCGCGAGCTTCCAGTACGGTGTCAGCAGCAGCATTCAGGTACAGCTGTACGGCACGGATAGCATCGTCGTTACCCGGGATGACATAGTCAACGCCGTCCGGGTTGGAGTTGGTATCAACGATGGAAACTACCGGGATACCCAGGTTATTGGCTTCTTTGATAGCGATGTGCTCGTGGTCGGCATCGACAACGAACAGAACGTCAGGCAGGCCGCCCATGTTCTTGATACCACCCAGGCTCTTCTCCAGCTTGTCCATTTCGCGAGTACGCATCAGCGCCTCTTTCTTGGTCAGCTTGTCGAAGGTACCGTCCTGGCTCTGGGTTTCCAGATCTTTCAGGCGCTTGATGGACTGACGAACGGTTTTCCAGTTGGTCAGCATGCCGCCCAGCCAGCGGTGGTTAACATAGAACTGGTCGCAACGCTCAGCGGCTTCTTTTACGGCTTCAGACGCGGCACGCTTGGTACCTACAAACAGGACCTTGCCCTTCTTGGCAGCTACGGAGCTGATGAAGTTCATGGCATCGTCAAACATCGGAACGGTTTTTTCCAGGTTGATGATGTGAACCTTGCTGCGGGCGCCGAAGATGTAGGACTTCATTTTCGGGTTCCAGTAACGAGTCTGGTGACCGAAGTGAACGCCGGCTTGCAGCATGTCGCGCATAGAAACTTTAGCCATTTTATACCTCTGTATTGGGGTTAGGCCTCCACACATCCCATGTAACCGACCCCAAAGGGGCACCCCGGTACAGGTGTCGATGTGTGTGTGTTATTGAGTAAGGGTGATGGAAAGGGACACAAGTTCCCCATTCCGGCGCGCTTTATACCATAACTTTGGTCAGGACACCACCGGATGGACCGCTAAAAATGGATCCCGGTAGGTGCTGCGACCGCTGGATGACGTTGCGATGACGATCACACTGGAAGTAAACGGGGGTTGGGGATAAAATTTTGCCCTGATTGCAAACGCATCTATTTTTCATTACCTGATTGTTGGGCATCGGCAGGATGCGCAGTCGGGCCCCAAGAGAGATCCCATGTCCATTAAAATCAAGACACCGGAAGAGATTGAAAAGATGCGCATCGCCGGCCAGCTGGCCGCCGATGTGCTGGTCATGATCGCCCCGCACGTCAAGGCTGGCGTCACCACAGACGAGCTGAACACCCTGTGCCACAACCATATCGTCGAGGTGCAGCAAGCCATTCCCGCCCCGCTCAACTATCACGGCTTCCCCAAGTCCATCTGCACCTCGGTCAATGATGTGATCTGCCACGGTATCCCCAATCACAAGAAGCTGCGGGAAGGGGACATCATCAACCTGGACATCACCGTCATCAAGGATGGCTACCACGGCGACACCTCCGCCATGTTCATCGTGGGCCAGACCACACCCCTGCGTCGCCAGCTGTGCAAGGTGGCCCAGGAGAGCCTGTACGCCGCCATCCAGCGCGTGCGTCCCGGCATGTGCATCACCGAAATTGGTGCCGTGATCCAGCCCATCGTCGAGCAGGCCGGTTTCTCCGTGGTACGTGACTACTGCGGACACGGCATCGGGGCCGAGTTCCACGAAGAGCCGCAGATCCTGCACTACCGCAACGGCGGCAAGCTGGAGCTGAAACCGGGCATGTGCTTCACCATCGAGCCCATGGTCAACAGCAAAAAGTATCACTGCAAGGTCAATCCCAAGGATGGCTGGACTGTTACCACCAAGGACGGCGGCGACTCCGCCCAGTGGGAACACACCCTGCTGGTCACCGAGGATGGCTGCGAGGTACTCACCCTGCGCCCCGATGACACTATCGACCGCGTCATCAAACACAGCTAACATCGAACCCCGGCCCTAACCTCAACAGCGCCGGGGTTTTTACTGCCCGTTCCAGCCGTTTGCCTGCTACTTGTGTGTGAGATGCCATGGATGCCAGTCTGCTTTCCCCCCACCTGTTACCCGATGACCAGCTCACCCGTGACAACTGCAAGGAGTATCTGAGCCGCTTCCTTGTCTGGCTGCACGAGCGCTTCGATGCCGGTGACAACATCATCGAACTGGTGGCCACCCGCTCAGAGTACATGGACGCGCTGCTGACGAGGCTCTGGCACAAGTTCGGCTTCGACAAGACCAGCCTGACCCTGATCGCGGTGGGCGGCTATGGCCGCGGCGAACTGCACCCCCACTCCGACATCGACCTGCTGATCCTCTACGAAGGGGACGAGCTGGACGAGGTGCTGGGGCTGCGCATCGGCGAGTTCATCGCCTTGCTGTGGGATCTCAAGCTGGAGGTCGGGCAATCGGTGCGCAACGTGAGCGAGTGCATCGAGCAAGGGCGCGGCGATATCACGGTGGCCACCAACCTTATCGAGGCGCGCTACATCACCGGGCGCATGGCGGGGTTCGAGCAGTTGCAGGCCGCCACCCAGCCCCAGCACTTCTGGCCGAGCGAGGCCTTCTTTCGCGCCAAGCGCGAGGAGCAGAGCTTGCGCCACCAGCAGTTTCTCGGCACCGCCTACAAGTTGGAGCCGGATCTCAAGAACAATCCCGGCGGACTTCGCGACATCCAGACCCTGGCCTGGGTCGCCCGCCGTCACTTCGGGGCCACCACCCTGTTCGAGATGACCAGCCACGGTTTTCTCAACCGGGCCGAGTATCGCGAACTGCTCGACTGCCAGAACTTCCTGTGGAAGGTGCGCTTCGCCCTGCACATGGCCATCAACAAGGGGGACAACCGCCTCTTGTTCGATCGCCAGCGCACCGTGGCCCAGATGCTGGGCTTTGAGGGGGAAGGCAACGGCCCGGTCGAGCAGATGATGAAACGCTTCTATCAGACGGTACGGCGGGTGGCCGAGCTCAACGAGATGCTGCTGCAGTTGTTTGACGAGGCGATCCTTGGCAACACCGCCATGGATGTGCGCCGCATCAGCGACGAGTTCCAGCTCCGTGGTCGCCTCATCGATGCGGTGGACTCCGAGCTGTTTGGCCGCGACCCCGCCGCCATACTGCGGCTCTTCTACCAGATAGCCCAGCACCCGGACATCGCCGGCATCCACTCCGCCACCCTGCGCCAGCTGCGGGAGGCCAGACGCACCCTGAGTTGCTGGCTACAGGACCTGCCGGAGTGCCGTCGCCTGTTCATGGCGCTGCTGCGCCACCCCAACGGCATCGGCCAGCCCCTCACCCTGATGCACAAGTACGGGATCCTCGCGGCCTATCTGCCCCAGTGGAACCTCATCGTCGGCCAGATGCAGTTCGACATGTTTCACGCCTACACGGTGGACGAGCACACCCATCGCCTGCTCCAGAACATCCATCGTTTCCCCAATACAGCCAGCCGCCAGACCCACCCGCTCTGCCACGAGGTGTTCACCCAGTTGCGCAAGCCCGAGCTGCTCAGCATCGCCGCCCTGTTCCACGACATCGCCAAGGGACGGCGGGGGGATCACTCGGAGCTCGGCGCCGTCGATGCGCTGGAGTTCTGCCAGTTGCACGGGCTGGATCGCTACGAGAGCCGCCTGGTGGCATGGCTGGTGCGCCACCATCTGCTGATGTCGGTCACCGCCCAGCGCCGCGACATCTACGATCCCGAAGTGGTCACCGACTTTGCTCACAAGGTGCGCGACGAACTGCACCTGGATCTGCTCTATTGCCTGACCGTGGCCGATATCTGCGCCACCAACGACACCCTGTGGAACGACTGGAAGGGCACCCTGCTGCGGGAGCTCTACTTCGCCACCCAGAAGGCGCTGCGCCAGGGGTTGGAAAACCCGCCGGATATGCGCCTCAAGATCCGCGAGAACCAGCGTCAGGCCAGACAGATTCTGGCCCAGCGAGAGGTGCCAGAGGAGGCCGTCAACGCCCTCTGGAACGACTTCAAGGCCGACTATTTCCTGCGCCACAGCCCGGGGCAGATCGCCTGGCATTGCCGCAAGATCATCGCGCACGGCGACAATCCGGCCCCCCTGGTGCTGATCGGCAAGCACCCCATCCGGGGTGGCAGCGAGGTGTTCATCTATTGCCGCGACACCCCGAATCTGTTCGCCACCGTGGCCTCGGCGCTGGATCAAAAGAACCTCAATATCCACGACGCCCAGATCATGAATTCGCGCAGCGACTATGTGCTGGATACCTTCATCGTGCTCGAACCCAATGGCGAACCCATCAGCCCCAACCGCACCGCCACCATCAAGAAAGCGCTGGAGAAGGCGCTGCAGGAGCCGGGCAAGCTGGTGCTGCGCAACAAGCCCCTGTCACGGCGCCACCGCCAGTTCAGCGTGCCAACCCGAGTGGTCTTCTTGCCCCACAAGGGGGAGGGTCGCCACACACTGCTGGAGCTGACCGCCCTGGATACCCCGGGTCTGCTGGCCCGCATTGGTGCCGTCTTCCAGCAGTGCGGCATCGAATTGCATGCCGCCAAGATCACCACCATAGGCGAGCGGGTGGAAGACTTCTTCAGCCTCACCACCCTGGCGGGCGAGCCGCTGAATCAGGCCGAGCAGCAGGCGCTGGAGGAGCGGCTGGTCAATCAGCTCAACCCGCAGGAGCAGGGGGACGAGGAGGGGCGATAATACTCTGGAAAGGCTTCACAAGACGCCGTTTATCGTTCTGATTTATCAATCAGAACAAGTGGTTGGGCCACTTAAGTATAATAAATCGCCTTTCTTTTGAAGAAATCGGCCAGAGCCCTTAAAAACGATTGGAAAAGTGTGATACAACAAACAGAATTTTTTAAAGGAAACCTGTCATGACCCAGTTGCAACAGACCATCGAAGCGGCCTTCGAGCGCCGTGATTCCATCACCCCCGGCTCCGTCGATGCCGCCACCAAGGCCGCCATCCTGGAGGCCATCGACTTGCTGGACTCCGGCAAGGCGCGGGTTGCCGAGAAGATTGCCGGTGAGTGGGTCGTCCACCAGTGGCTGAAGAAGGCCGTGCTGCTCTACTTCCGCATCAATGACAACGGCATCATCAAGGGCGACGACGCCCAGTACTACGACAAGGTTCCCCTCAAGTTCTCCGACTACAGCGCCGAGCAGTTCAAGGCGGCGGGCGTGCGTGTGGTGCCGCCGGCTACCGCTCGCAAGGGCTCCTTCATCGCCCCCAATACCGTGCTGATGCCCTCCTATGTCAACATCGGTGCCTTCGTCGATGAAGGCACCATGGTCGATACCTGGGCCACCGTGGGCTCCTGCGCCCAGATCGGCAAGAACGTGCACCTCTCCGGCGGCGTCGGCATAGGTGGCGTACTGGAGCCGCTGCAGGCCAACCCGACCATCATCGAGGACAACTGCTTTATCGGTGCCCGTTCAGAAGTGGTTGAAGGGGTGATCGTCGAGGAAGGTTCCGTCATCTCCATGGGCGTCTTCATCGGCCAGTCCACTCGCATCTATGACCGCGAAACCGGCGAAATCCACTATGGTCGCGTGCCAGCCGGTTCAGTGGTGGTCTCCGGCTCCCTGCCCTCCAAGTGCGGCAAGTACAGTCTGTATGCCGCCGTCATTGTCAAAAAGGTGGATGCCAAGACCCGTGCCAAGGTCGGCATCAACGCCCTGCTGCGTTCCATCGACGAGTGATCGACCAGCCATCATGGTAAAAGGGGCCTTTTGGGCCCCTTTTGATTTTGGCGCACCTGTCACAGGCAAGCCATGGTGACTCGGTTAAGATAGATGGGTCAGGATCGTTTCAAACCGAGGAAGCCCGATGTACGAGAATCTGAAGAGCCTGGGGATCCAGGAACCCACCTCAGTGGACAGCTATACCCTGCGCCAGGAAGCCAACCACGACATCCTCAAGATCTATTTCAAGAAGCAGAAGGGGGAGTTCTTCGCCAAGAGCGTCAAATTCAAGTATCCCCGTCAGCGCAAGACCATGCTGATAGACTCGGGCACCCATGAGTACAAGGATGTCACCGAGATCAACGCCAACCTCAAGTACGTGGTGGATGAGCTGGATAACCTGACCCAGGGCGTGCACGTCGAGATCGATCAGGACATCAAGCAGAAAATCCTGCGTGACCTGCGCCACCTGGAAAAGGTGGTGCAGAACAAGATCAGCGAAATAGAGCGGGACCTGGAAAAACTCTAGGCAGCCCCCCACCCTGCACAAGGCGCCATCAGGCGCCTTTTTAATGTCGGTGCACAGGGCGGCTGCCAGCGCCCTCACCCCGGATCTGCTCGGCCCCTCGCCCAGCTGGCTGACAAGCGCCCAGCAAAAAGGGAGGCTTGCGCCTCCCTCTTCAAGAACTCTGATATTCAGGCAACAGGATTAGTTGCTCTTCATCCAGATGTCCATGTCGGTTTTCAGGTTGTCGGACTTGGTACCGAAGATGGCTTGTACACCGGAGCCAGCAACCACCACACCGGCGGCACCCAGCTTCTTCAGACCAGCCTGGTCAACCTTGGCCACGTCCTTCACGCCGACACGCAGACGGGTGATGCAGGCATCCAGGGAGGCGATGTTCTCTTTACCACCGAAGGCAGACACCAGGGCAGCAGACATCTCGTCTTTGCTTTGACCAACGGTCTCTTCGGCAGCTTCGTCTTCGCGACCCGGGGTTTTCAGATTCATGGCACGGATCACCACGGTGAAGACCACGTAGTAGATGACGGCGTAGACCAGACCCAGACCGACCAGCAGCAGCATGTTGTCGGCACGGGGTGATTGCACCACGAAGTCGATGAAGCCGTTGGAGAAGGTGTGACCGTGTACGACACCCAGGGAGTTGGTCAGCACATAGGCCAGACCAGCCAGCAGGGCGTGAATCGCATACAGCACAGGCGCCACGAACAGGAAGGAGAATTCGATAGGCTCGGTGATACCGGTCAGGAAGGAGGTCAGGGCAGCGGAGGCCATGATACCAACAATCTTGGCGCGGTTTTCCGGCTTGGCAGCGTGAGCGATGGCAAACGCAGCAGCAGGCAGACCGAACATCTTGAACAGGTAACCACCGGCCAGTTGACCGAAGCCGTTACCGGCAGCACGAGAAGCGTCATCAGCAGTCAGGAAGCAGGTCATGATGCCGTGTACGGTTTCGCCAGCGGCGTTGACACAGGTACCCGCCTGATAGAAGAAGGGGACGTTCCAGATATGGTGCAGACCGAACGGGATCAGGGAGCGCTCAACCACGCCGTAGATACCGAAGGCCAGTACCGGGTTCTGGTTGGCAGCCCAGTCGGAGAAAGCACCGATGGCACCACCGATCGGCGGCCAGATGAAGGAGAGTACAACACCCAGGCCGATGGAGACGAAGCCGGTGATGATGGGCACGGCACGTTTACCGGCGAAGAAGCCAAGGTACTCGGGCAGCTGGATCTTGTAGAAGCGGTTGAACGCCCAGGCAGCGACACCACCGGCGAGGATACCCCCCAGCACACCGGTATCGATGCTTTCGACCCCCATCACAGGTGCCATGACCTTCAGGGTCGCGACCATGATGCCGTAGCCGACGATGGCAGACAGACCGGATACACCGTCGTTATTGGTAAAGCCGAGTGCCACGCCGACGGCGAACAGCAGCGCCATCTGGCCAAACACTGAACCACCGGCCTGCTCCATCAGCTGGGAGACAATTTCCGGCAACCAGCTGAAGTGAGCGGCGCCCACCCCCAGCAGAATACCTGCAACGGGCAAGACCGATACGGGCAGCATCAGCGCCTTACCGACCTTTTGCAGATTAGAGAAAGCATTTTTTAACATGTGTGCGCTCCTGAATGGATTTTTTTCCGACAACGACTCAGTGCAGTTTATTGATGACGGTGTACTTCATCCATGGCTGCATCGAATGCGTTTTCCGGGGTGTTTATTTTGACCTACAGAATATAACCCAGCAGGGTCGGAAATACCTCCATCGAGGCCAAGGGAATAATAAATTTGGAGGAGAGATCACAAGATAATAAATAAGCAGGAAGGGGGCTATCTTGAATATTATTTCGTATTGTTATAGCTTTTCCGCAAAAAGAAAAAAAACACTTCATGATAATTCAAAAGGAAACCAATAAATACCCAAGGAAACCAATTGTAACGATATGTAACTCATTGCAGCTTTATATTATCCAGTCTACCGATTAAAAAGGCCTCCAACAAGGGAGGCCTGCAATAAATATTACGTTGAATAAATCCGCTTATTCAGTTCTTTTGTGAACGTTTAATCGCATCAATAAAGACGGATTTCGCCTTGGTTGAACCTGCACGCTCGGCTTCATTCACCAGCTGCATTGCCTTGTCGATATCCCCGGCCTTGACCGCCTTCTCGATCTGGCTGCTGTAGAAGGTCTCTGTTTCGCTCAACATCGCGGGGGCAGGTGTACTGGGGGTTGCTGCCACCGCAGCAGTGGTCGCTGCCGTCGCCGCCACGGCCGTCGTAGCCGGTTTGGCCTGACTCATCGCCACCTTGTCCGAATATTCGGGCTTGAACACGGCTTCCAGGCCTTGTCCCTTGGCCATGTCAACGACCTTTATTTGCAGCAGACCCCAAGGAGAATGGGGGATCACGGGATCCTTGATATCCGGCTCAACCGTTCCATTGGCACGGGCGAACGCCTTGGCAGGATGCAGTATGGTGGTGCTGCCGGACAGCTCGTCGGCCGGGGCGTAGACCACCATGTAAGTTTCGGTCGCCGGGTTGCCCGGCATGCTGCGATCCACGAACACCTTGCCTTCAATCCTGTCATTGTCGAGCAGGTGGGCGGGTTGATACGTGAAGACAGATTCACCCAGCACACGAGTTACCTTGAACTGGGCATCCAGCATGACTACCTTGGGCACGAGCACCGTCTTGCTCACCTGAGAGGCCAGGGTGATGGCCAGGTTGCCGGTATTGACCGGCAGGCGATAGGCCGCGAGATAGCTCATCCCCTCGTCAAATTGATAACTGGGCTGCTTGCCATCGATGGTCAGCAGCGTCTCACCTTCCGGCAAGGAAACATAATTGAATTCGTTGAACCCTGCGCAGCAACTGGTGGCCTGGGAGAGCGCCTGCTTGGCCTGGTCGGCATTACTCAGGATGGAGGCGTGTTCCTGTACGGGCACCACCATGCTACCGGAACAACCGGCCAACAGCGCGGTAACCACGGCCGCGATAGACATCTTTACCAGTTTCATTCTTCTTATCTCCATAACCCGGTTGCCAAATCCTGCTAAACAAAACTGCCCCCATAAGGGGGCAGTGACTAACTTAACTGAAGATATTGCTTACCACCAGGCTTCTGCTTGTACGCCAACCTGATAGGTGTCTTTGGAGGTGCCACCTTCGAAGCTGTTCTTGCTGCCGGAAGCATCGGCTTCGGTATCAGCCAGATAGGAAGCGAAGACGCGGATTTCCGGACGGGCCCAGAAGCTGGAGCCGGCAGACCAGGCCTGAGCCAGTGTCAGCTTGTAACCACCATCCTTGTCGCTGCCACCGTTGTTGTAGCTGGTCTTGTCCTTGAACACACCACCTTCGAAGATGGTCTTGTTGAAGTCATCCCACTTGTACATCGGGCGGATAACGGCAGACAGGGTTTCGGTCTTGTCGTGGCCATCCCACATCTCGTTGCCTACCCCGTAGACCAGCTGGTGACCCATCTCCCAGGAGTTGCCCATCGGGATGACGCCCCAGTTGATGAAGCGGTAGCCATCGGCACCGTCTTTGGCCTCGGCACCGTACCAGGAGCCGTCACCGTAGTAGGCCATGGTCTTGGAGTAGCCTTCGGTACCGTACTGCAGTACGGTCTTGTTGAAGCCGCCCATCACACCCTGGGTAAGTTCGGCGGTCAACATGAGACCGTTCTTCATGTTGTCGTTTTTCAGATCTTTCTGAGCTTCGGTCTCGTTGACCAGGGCGTACATGGCGCCCACTTCCAAGGAGCCGTCTTGCCACAGCGGGATGCCGGCATAACGAGCGTCCAGGGTGTTGACGTTCAGATCTTCGTTCTTCTGGAAGACACCAGGGCTGGTCTCGGTGTACTGACCGAACACATCGGCCGCGCTGCGGTCGTTGCGGATCCAGGCGAGGGAGACCTTGCCAGGACCGGCCTGGATACCTTCGATACCAGCACCGGCACCGGAGATGTTCCAGTAGTAGAAGTCAGAGATGTGGATGTCGTGACGTTGGTAGAAACGCTTACCGGCCCAGAGGGTGGCTTCCGGCGCGAAGCCCAGCAGGCCCTTGGCTTGAACGTTGAACTGACGCAGCGCGAAGTCGGAGTCGCCGTTGCACTGTTTGGCGTCGAAGTTACAGACGGTACCGGTGCCTTCCCAGTCATTGGAACCGTTGGAGGTCATGGCAAACATGGAATCTACGTAGAAAGTCTTGCCATCTTTGTTGAAGACTTCCTGACCCAGTTGCACTTCGCCGTAGGTATCATTTTCGTTACCCAGACGACCAACCTTGTTGACGTTGTATTTAACCATGTCCCCGTCACCGGAAACACCGACACCGGAACGGAAGTAGCCGTGGAAATCAACGGCGAAGGCGGCTTGAGAAGCCAGGGCAGCGGTTACTGCTGCTGCAATCGGGAGCCACTTTGCTTTCATTTTCATTTTCCTTATTCCCGCTGGGAGTGTGATCCTGATATTCAAGTTCTTATCACTGAAAAACGTTTCAGCGATAACCGGGGTCGATTATATGTAGCCAATTTCGCGACAAACATGAGCTGATTCACAAAACGGTGACAAATCGCGCACCCCCATCATGGAGGACGAACACCGACATCAAAAAGGCACAACCAAGCAATAAAAAACCAAAAAAATACAAAAAAACACAAAAAAACACCAAAGAAAGCGCTTTCAAATATTAATTCGCGATGATGATTAAGTGTTTTATCGATCGAATAGTGACGAAAACATGATTGAAATCGCTTTCAGTGCGGAACTTTTAATTTTCTGACGTGTCGCCGTTCTGATGAATATGGGGATGAGAAATGCGATCTGGCGAGGGAAAAATAACCTGACAAAGTGCGGGATATATTTCAAAGAAGGTTAAGTGAGTCCCAAAATAACACGCCCCCGTCAGCAAGCTCACGGGGGCGAAATTTAAAATACGCTGACAATCCGGTTACAGCTTATTTTCCCAGGTTTTCAACCAGGCCAGCGCCGCGACTTCCGGTTCATCCTCCACCGTTGCGTCTATCTCCAGGCGCGGCACCAGCGCGTCGGCAGCCAACTCCTGCAACAGTTCATCGAGCCTGCGCCCAGCCCCGCAGAAATGTTCATAACTGCTATCCCCCATGGCAATGAGGGCATAACGCCATCCCTTCATATAAGGAGCGCAATCGGCCAGGGCCGTGGCGAAGGGTTGCAGATTGGGAGGAATATCCCCCTGCCCCGTGGTGGCGCTGACAATCAGCAAGAAGCGGGACGCATCTATGTCAGTCAACTCAGCTTCGTCGAAGAGCTGGCAGACATGCCCCTGGGCTTGCAGGTGATCCCGCAGTGTCTCGGCCACCAGCATGGCCGAGCCATAGACGCTACCGACCAGGATATCGATGTCGGCCATCAGCGACTCCTCGAACGAAGGATAAGTCCCGGCTCTGGCACCCTGTCCGGAGTCTTGGCCCCGGACAGGGTCTGGGTACGCGGGGTTGCTAGCGGGGTATCTCGTTGAGCCATAAGTGGTTCCTCTGACGAACGTGGCCTACAGCATGCCACAGCCCGGTCAGAGGCCACAAATGATGACGGGTATCAGGCGCCGTAGTCGCTCTCGCTGGCGGGCCACCCCAGCCTGGCGAACAGGCCCAGTACCTCTGGACCAAGTGGCGCCTGGATCCGCATCGGCACCTTGAGCACAGGGTGTTCGAAGCTCAAGCGGTGGGCGACCAGCAGCAGCCGCTCGCAACCATAGTGCTCGCGAAAGAAGCGATTATGCCGGCCATCACCATGGGTGGTGTCACCGACGATGGGGTGGAACAGGTGATCCAGATGACGACGCAGCTGATGCTTGCGACCCGTCTTTGGGAAGAGCCGAACCAGGCTATAGCGACTGGTGGGATGCTTCTTGGAGACGGCATGGGGCAGCTCGACCTGGTGCAGGCGACGAAACGCCGTCACCGCCTCCTGGGCGGGGCGATCGGGGTCGCTCATGGCGTCGGCTATCTTGTCCAGCTGCTCCTTGAGGGGATAGTCGATCAGCCCCTGTTCGGGGGCCCAGCCCCGCACCAGGGCCAGGTACTCCTTGTGCACCCGACGGGCGGCAAACGCCTCGGTCAGAGTCCGGGCCACCGCGGGATCCAGCGCAAACAGCAACACCCCGGAGGTGGGCCTGTCGAGCCGGTGCACAGGGTAGACATGACGCCCACCGATGAGATCCCGGGTCATCTGCATGGCGAAACGGGTCTCGGCCTTGTCGAGCCAGCTGCGATGCACCAGCAGGCCCGACGGCTTGTTGACCGCCACCAGCCAGTCATCCTGATAGAGCAGGGTCAGCTTCATGCCACCACCCGGGTATCGTCAATGCAGCGCGCCGCGGCCAGGTGCCGTGACTGGGCAGGCAGGGTAGTGATCATTGCTCCACCACTTTTCCGGTCAGCAGCAGATCGAAACGACCGATGAGGCGCAGCAACCCGGCCACCTCGGCCAGTTCGTCCTTGTAGACTTCGCTCGCCATGGGATAGAGGGATACGCTAGTGGGCAGCGGGGCCTGCAGCAGCACTAGCTGCTCCATGCGCGGTATCAGCACGAACTGCAACCATTGATCGAAGCTCAGGGTATCGACGCAAAACGGCAGCTCGCTCGCCAGCGCCTCGGCCCCCGGATGCTCGGCTTGCCAGCGTTCGAGGCGTTGCAACTCGGCGGTGAGTTCACCCAGCAGACCGGCGACCAGCAAATATTGATTCATCTCGTCCTCTTCCTCGTCTCGACGGTCATCCCGCTGCCAGGGGGCAGGGAGGCCGCCTTCTTCAAACACGCGTACCAAAAAGGGGCGTTACTATACACCGCCCCCGGGGTGGCTGCCATGCCGCCATCACTTTCATGGCCCGCACCTGAGCCACTGGCTATCTGATGCAGCCTCCTTATAATCGCCCGCATCACATTTAGCCGGATGCCCTCATGTCTGCCATCAATACCCTGACCGAATTTCTGACCCAGGCCGAGACCCAGTTCCAGCTGTTCGACATGGGCCGCCAGGTGCGCCCGCTGGCGAGCGATCTCTTCGCTCGCATCGAACAGCAGCAGGAACCCTACCCCTGGCCACTGCAACAGCATGCCTGGCTCGGTGTGCACTTCTTCCAGCCAGCGGAATCCAGGCACTACCTCTGGTTCCTCAAGTTTGCCCTCGACGAGCATGGCCTGCTCATCGCCAGCGGCCCCAAGCACTTCATGGATCAGGTGGTCGAAACCCTGGGTTACAAGCTCACCGGCGATCTGGACGAGGAGAAGGCACAGCGACTGGCCGACAACCCCTACACCTTCCGACCGGCCGAGGCCAAGATGGCCAGCCTGCATGCCAAGCTGGCACGTCAGCTGGAGCAGGCCCCTTCCGCCTACTACGAGGCCCTCTGCCACTACCTGGCGGCGCCAGGGGAAGAGGGGTGGCAGGCCTTGGGGTTGCAAGGCTTCGCCGATCTGGCGGAGCGACTGCAGGATGAACGCAATCTGGCCCTGGTGTGCAAGGCGCTGCCCAAGTTGCCTCTGGAGCCGCTCTACGCCTTGTGCCAGAGCCTGGAAAACGCCCCCCTGCCCCCGGCGCTGCAAGGTGCCCTGCTCGAGCGTATCGGCAAGGAGCAGGAGTGCGCCGAACCCAATGCCGAGACCCTCGCCTACCTGTGCCGGGCGCTGGCCTCCTGCTCCGGCAATGCGTTGCGCAGCAACAAGCTGCTGACCCTGTTGCACACCCGGCCGAGCCCGGCTCTGCTGCTCGCCATCGCAGGCCGCCTGTGGCCCGATCTGAAAAAACCCGAGCTGCTCGGACTGTTTCTGGAGCAGCTCGCCCTGCAGCCCACCCAGTTCTTCAATCAGGTCTTTGCCGAGCTGGTGACACTGCCCGCCCTGCGCAATGATATGCTGGCAAGACTGCGTGACCCCGAGCGCAGCGAGGCCCTCGGCCAGGCCATAGGCCGACTGTTCGCCTCGGTATAACCACTCTCGGTGCGGCCGTGCTTTCCCCGGGAAGCACGGCCCAGGCCATACATCACAGAAGGAACCCGCTGATGGGAGAAATGCTTGGAATCTTGCTGCTTGGCGTCGTCGGCTGGGCCTTCTGGCAACAACGCCGCCAGGCGGAGCTGGCCTGGCAATACATGCGGCGCTACTGCCAGCATCACGATCTGCAACTGCTGTCGCTGGCCCGCACCCATCGCGCCCTGGGGCACAAACCCCTGCGCCTGCTGACCTATTACCAGTTCGAGTTCTCCAGCGACGGGGAGAGCCATTACCAGGGCCAGCTCTGCATGCAGGGCCTGCATGTCGCCGGGGTCGAGCTGCCACCCCATCGCCTCCCCTCCTAGCCCATGGGGCAAGGCCGTGGCGACTGGCTATAATTCTCGACAATCGCCCTTCAAGGAGACTCGAGATGGAATTGCTGACCCATGACATGCCTGCCCTCTTCGCCCAGCTGGGCCTGGCCAATGACGAGATAAGCCTGCACCGCTTTATCCGCGAGCACCCTCTGGACAATCAGACCCTGCTGCCGGAGGCCAGCTTCTGGAGCCCCTCCCAGGCCGTGTTCCTGCGTGACGCGCTCTGGAACGACTCCGACTGGTCCGAAGCCATCGATCAACTGGATGTGATGCTGCGCCAGGCAAGCTGAGCCGGCCCGCGTCCCCGCTTTCCCGAGGGCCGGGGTGTGAGCTCTGTGCCACCAGTCACGTCTCACCCCCCTGGCTTCCCCACCTCAACAAACTAAGCCTCCCCCCTTAGCACCGCTTTCCTGATGGGCAGGCTTTGATTAAGCTCTGTGCCACCATCCGCAAGCAGCAAGAGCGCCGCGCAGGAGCCAAGATGTCAGCCCAAGAGATCATCCAGATAGCCAACGAACTGAGTGCCAGGGGGATCACCCCCTCCACCGCCATGGTCAAGGCCCGCCTCAGTCACCCCGTGCCCATGGCCGAGCTGCTCAAGGTGTTGAGCCAGTGGAAGCAACAACCCCAGTCGGCAGACCCGGTCCCGGCCAGCGCACCCGCCGTTGCAGCCCCGGCACAGGCCATCGATTTGCAACAACTGGGCGAGCAGCTCAATCGCCTCGAGCAGAAGGTCGATCGCCTGACCGCCCTGCTGCTCAAACAGCAGCAGGATTGATGCCTCCCCATGTATATCCTCGAACTCAACTTTGAATGCTACCGTGACACCTCCCTCGGCGAGGCCGAGCCGGCTATCGTCAACTACCTCGACATGCTGCGCTACCAGGGGCAGATCCTGGGGAGGGAGTTTCCCACCAGCATGCAGGATGGCGGCTTTGTCACTCGGGTGGTCTGCCCGGAGCAGGACAGCCTGCACCCGGACAACCAGAGCGAGCAGGTCGCGTTGGCCGAACAGGGCCTGCACCAGGCGGGGCTGCTGGCCCCCAAGCCCCAGCTGCTCGGCATGGATCTGCTCTCCGACAGTACGGATCCTTGCGGCCAGGAGGGTGAGCGGCCGAGCTGGATGCTGCTCTACACCAGCTTTGTGCACACGTGCTCTCCCTTGCGCTGCGGCGATCATTTCGCCCCCATTCCGCTCTACCGCCTGCCCGCCATCGCCAACGGTGACCACAAGCAGATCATCAAGTGGCAGGAGGATTGGGAGGCCTGCGATCAGTTGCAGATGAACGGCTCCATCGCCGAGCACGCGGTACTGCACGAGATCAGCGAGGTGGGCAGCCGCCTGCAGCGCCGGGGCAGCGACCTGGCCAGACGGCTGGAGGGGCTCTGCGGGATCCCGACTTACTACTATCTGTATCGGGTGGGCGGCCTGAGCGCGGCCGAGGAGAAAGCCCGCCCTTGTCCGAGCTGCGGCGGCGAGTGGGCACTGGCAGCGCCATTGCACGAGATTTTCGACTTCAAGTGCGATCCCTGCCGGTTGGTCTCCAACCTCTCCTGGGACTTCAAGGACTAGCTCCACCTGCGCTGTTCCCCCCATGAAAGAAGGGCCTTGCCAGATGGCAAGGCCCTTCTCTTTAATACTGGGCGAGCGAAAAACGGTCCGCTTACTGCGGCAAGGTTTCCAGCCGTGCGAGGAAGGCCGGCAGGGAGGGGGCCAGCACCAGACGGCGACCAGAATCCAGCCACTCCAGCCACACCTGGCCGCTCTCGTTATCGAGCGACACCAGCGTCATCTCGTTGCGGGTGGTGGCGATGAAGAGCGACGGCGTGCGTTTGAGTTTGCGCAGCATCAGCAGGTGGCCGATGAGGTTCTCCTTGAGCAGATCCAGATCGACCTCGTTCCACGGCAGTATGAGCTCGATGCGCAGCCCCTTGTAGGAGCAGGGAAGCGGGCGGCTGAACCAGTGGCCAAACAGGGCAAGGGCGCTCGGGTGCAGGGTCAGTTCGAGGGCATCGGCCATGGCCGCAAAGTCGGCAGGCACAGGGCGACGGTACGGACGCCAGGCCACCCGCCCCTCTCTGGGCTCATCCAGCTCGCAAGGTGAGCGCCAGTCGGCCTCCCACTCGCACAGAGGCAGCCCTCGCCTCGCCTCGCCATCGCGCTGCCAGCGTAAAAAGAACTGCTCCAGGGCAGACAGGACTTGATCCGACATCGATATTCCCCACAATAGCGGCCTCTGATCGCCGCAAGAACCTGACCGAAAAATCCGGGCATTGCACCATCAAACCCTTTATCAGACAAGCGTGAGCACACAAGCATGAGCAAACAAGAGAGATACGCAGGCGCCAGCGCGTTGCAGGGCCTGAGCCTGGGGCAGCAGTCTGCCTACATCAGCCAGTACACCCCGTCCCTGCTGCAACCCGTGCCACGCAGTCTGAATCGCGACGATCTCGGCCTTGGCGAGACGCTGCCCTTTCAGGGCTGCGACGTCTGGACCCTGTACGAACTCTCCTGGCTCAATGCCAAGGGCAAGCCCGTGGTTGCGCTCGGCGAAGTGGCCGTGCCCGCCACCAGCCCTAACCTCATCGAATCCAAGTCGTTCAAGCTCTACCTCAACTCCTTCAACCAGACCCGTTGCGACTCCCTGGAAGCGGTGCAGGCACTGCTGGCCAAAGACCTGAGCGCCTGCGCCGGAGCTGAGGTGAGCGTCACCCTGTTCCCCCTCGATCAGGCCCCTCACCAGATAGCGCTGCTACCGGGCGAGTGCATCGACGAGCAGGACATCGAGATCGACCGCTACGAGTTTGACCAGACCCTGCTGCAAGGGGCCGCAGAGGCGGACATAGTGGAGGAGACACTGCACAGCCATCTGCTCAAGTCCAACTGCCTGGTCACCAGCCAGCCGGATTGGGGATCCCTGGTGATCCACTACCGCGGCCCGCGCCTCAATCGGGAGAAGCTGCTGCGCTATCTCATCTCCTTCCGTCAGCACAACGAGTTCCACGAGCAGTGCATAGAGCGCATCTTCATCGACCTCAAGCACTTCTGCGCCCCGCAGCAGCTGACCGTCTATGCCCGCTATACTCGCCGCGGGGGCCTGGACATCAACCCCTTCCGCAGTGACTGGGAACCCGTGCCCGCCAACCTGCGCCTCATCCGCCAGTAACCCCGGCGCCACAAGCCGGGGGATCAGGCCCATCACTCATGTCAGCAATGAACTCTGGACGGGCGGGGGTGGGCTTGGATAACATGCCTGCACCTCCGTGCCGTTCTTAATCCAATGAATCAACTGTTTTTTCTGGCAATGATGATGTCCTCCCTGTCGGCTCCGGATCTGGATCTGGCCAAGGAGCAGTTGTCTATCGATCTGCAGCAGGCACAGACCCTGGTGCTGAGCGATCCCGCCAGATGTGTCCAGATTGCCACCTCCTTCCTCGAACGCACGGCCAACAACCCCAAGCAGATCATCAGCAACCGTCAGGAGTACGGCTATCGGGAGCCGATCCTGAGCTATGGCACTGCGACCCAGACCACGGGGGCCTACCTGCTTCAGGGCGAGTGCCTGCAACAGCTGGGACAGCGCCAGCCGGCCCAGGACGCCTTCGACAAGGGCATCGCCATGGCCGAGAAGGAGCAGCAGTTCGAGCTGCAGGCCCATGGTCTCTACCTCAAGATCCGCAGCAGGGAGATGCAGGAGCATGCCCCTGGCGCCAGCACGATGGCGCTCGAACAGCTTGACAAACTGCTGACCAACCCCGGCCTCAAAGAGAGCCAGTTGCAGGTCTACAGCCGCCTGTTGCACGTTAACGCCAGCATGGAGGAACGGCAGTTCGATCTGGCCAAACGCCAGCTGACCGAGGCGCGTCAATGGGCAGAGCAGGCCAAGAATCCCCTGGCCAGGGCCTGGGTCAGCGCCGTGGGAGGGGACCTCTATCAGGCGCTCGGGCAGCCCCAACTCGCCCTCGGGGAGTATATCGATGCCCAGCAGCAGGCCAAGAATCTGCAGGATCCCCTGTTCCTCGGTCTGCTGTCGAACCAGATGATCAGCCTCTATCAGGCGGAGCAGGAGCCGCAAAAGGCGCTGCAGTATGCCAACGAGGCGGCCAACTACTTCCATGCCCTCGGCAACCCCTCCCTGCTGAGCGATGCCCTGATCGTGCTCGCCCGCCTCAACCGGGATCAGAGGGAGATGAACATGGCGCTGGTCTACTTCTTCAACGCCCTGGATCTGCTGGACGAGGGCAACAACCGCACCCGCATCGCCCACCTCAAGTTCGAGATAGGCAAGACCTATCTGCAGACCGGCAACCTGACCCTGGCCCGCAACTACCTCAACGCGGCGCGCCAGTCACACGAGCTGGGAGACGACAAGGAGTCACTGATCGACACCCTGTTGCTGCTCGGCGAGCTGCACCTCAAGCAGCAGGAGGCGGGCATCGCCATCCTGCAGCTGGAGAATGCCCTGACCCTGGCCAACCGGCTTGGCGACATCCGCCGCCAGTTTGAAATCTTCCGGCTGCTCGCCATCGCCTACGAGCAGAAGGGCTACCTCCAGCAGGCCCTCGAGAGCTACAAGAATTATCACCAGCGCAGCGAGCTGGTCCGCCAGCAGCAGCTCGATCTGGAGCAGGAGGCGGTCCGCGACAACTACGCCCAGGTGGAACGCGCCCAGCAGGTCAAGGAGCTGGAGCAGCGCCTCGACCAGAGCCGGCATCAGCAGGAGCGCTATCTCTGGACCAGCGTCAGCACGGGCCTGCTGCTGGTTCTGTTCATCTACCTGTTCTTCACCCTCTGGCTCAAGCTGCGGGTCGCCCGCCTCAATGCCAGACAGCTGGGCGAGGCCCTGCTCATCGAGCCGCGCAGCGGCCTGGCCAACTGGCAGAGGCTGATGAGCCGCTGGCCTCGCGAGATGGCCAAGCGTCAGCAAAAATCCGATCGCTGGTACCTGAGCGAGCGGCCCACCAGCGAGTTTGACGACAAGCTCCACTACCTGCTGTTCCGGGTACCCTTCCTGGTCAACAACCTGGAGCAGCATGGATATCAGGTCAGCCGCGAGATTGAGCAGGCCTTCGGCCACTATATCAATCAGCTGACCCCCCAGGATGGCCGCATCTACGATCTGCGCGAGGGACACCTGCTCTATGTGGTGCCCCAGCGCCACGTGGCCCAGCTGCACCAGCTGGCGCAAGAGCTGCTGGACACCCTGGCCGCCTTCCCCTGCGAATACCCGCTGGACAGGCACATCAGCCTCGGCATCGTCAGCCATCCCTTCCTGCCCAAGGCGGCGATGGCCCTCGACCATCACGGCCTGTTCGACCTCTGTTATCTGGCGCTTTCGGGGGCCATGCAACTCAGTGAAAAATACCAGCAGAGCGTCTGGTTGGAGCTGGCGGCCATCGATTGCCAACAGGCCGCATTTTTTAATGGCGATGTGTGGCAATGCTGCTTGATGGCAATTGACAAGGGACTGGTAAAAGTAAATTCTTCTCATGAAAAGCAATGGGTTAATTGGCTTCTGCTTTCACGGACGAAAGCGCCGGATAAGCCATGACAACAAGGTACTCAACGGGGTCTTTCATTGGCTTACTGTTGCTGGACGACACAAAAACGATAATGACAACAGGGCGACCTGAACAATGAATGATATCGCTGCCGTAACAGGACAACTGGCAAGACTCAGGGAATCCCTTCAGCAAAAACAGCAGGAGCTCGATGGCATGGCCACGTTCTCCGATGCCGAACGCACCCGCAGCATCCAGTTTATCGGCAAGCTGATGCAGGCCTGCCGTGGTCACGATCGTGAATTGGACAACCGACTCGCCAAGCTCAAGCAGAAGCTCGATGGCAATCCCCCGCTGTCATCGCTCGACGCCGACCTCGCGGTCATCGAGAAGCTGTTGCAGCAACATGGTCACGCCATGGAGGAGTCCATCAGTCTGACCCGGGCCGCCATCGAACTGGGCAGCAAGCAGCTCAAGTCCTTGAAGGGCTTTCCGGAAGAGACCCGTCGCACCCTCAAGGAGTTTCTCGCCAGCCCCGAGGGCTATGGCATCGGCGATCACCAGAAGAAGGTGATCCGCTTGCTGGAGTTCTACCAGCAGGCCATCAAGATCCAGCTGCTGCCACGCCAGCCGCTGCTCGCCCCCGAGATGGCCACCGAGCTCTCCAACCCGGCGCCCACCGACTCTTTCGATATCAAGGCCCACGCCCAGATCTCCGATGAGCTGCAGCGGCTCATCACCGAGCTCGACTTTGCCGGCTCCGTGGGCGAGAGCCTGGCGGACATCCGCCGCCAGCTGCTGGGAGGGATCACGCCGCCCCTGCTGGCGGAGATCTGCCTGCAGATCATCGAACTCATCATTGAAGGGACCCGGGAGGAGCGTAAATCCTCCCAGGCCTTCCTCAGCTCTCTCAACGAGAGCCTCTCTGCGGTACATTTCAACTTTACCGAGTCCCTGGACGAGGGGCGGGCGCTGCAAAATGCCGCCCACCTCAGCGGCCAGGCGCTGGAGCGGGAACTCGCCGCCATCGATCGCACCATGGCGACCCATGACTCCCCGTTGTCCCTCAAGGGAGCCATCTCCAGCCACCTGGATACCATCCGTCGCCTGCAGCAGGAGCGGGAGGCCATGGCCAGCCGCGAGCGTCACCTGCTCACCCACCTCTCCAACATGGAAGCCAAGCTGCGACTGATGAAGGAGGAGACGGCCGAGTACAAGAAGCGGCTCACCATCCAGAAGCACAAGCTGTTTCTCGACAGCCTGACCCAGGTGCACAACCGGGCGGCCCTCGACGAGCGGCTCGAGCTCGAATACAAGCGCTGGCTGCGTTACGGCACCCCGCTGTGTCTGGCCATCATCGATATCGATCACTTCAAGAACATCAATGACAACTACGGTCACATGGCCGGAGACAAGGCATTGAAAGTGGTCGCCAAGGCCTTGCAGAACGCCTTGCGCGACACCGACTTCATCGCCCGTTTCGGGGGGGAAGAGTTCGTGGTGTTGCTGCCGAACATCAATCCGGACAAGTTCCAGAAACCCCTGGAGAACCTGCGCCAGACGGTCAAGAGCATTCCGTTCCGCTTCCGGGATGCCAGGGTCGAGATCACCATCTCCATCGGCGCCACCCTGTTCCGTGAAGGGGACCATACCACGGACGCATTCGAGCGCGCCGACAAGGCGCTCTACAGCTCCAAAAACTTGGGCCGGGATCAGGTCAATCTGGCCTGAATCCGGATTGAACGACGGCTAAAAAACAGGCAAACGCACTTTTCCCCTATTCCCCTGCCCCACCCCTTGCCTCTACTATCGAAATCGAGGGATGCCATGGCATCCCGTTTTCTCCCCAGGGAAAGCACAACGATAACAAGCGAGTGAAAGGGGAAATTATGATTACACACATCAATCCCGTGGGCAGCATGGACCTGCTGTCCCAACTTGAGGTGGATCGCCTCAAGCAGACCGCCTCCAGCGATATCTATCAACTGTTTCGCAACTGCTCGCTGGCGGTGCTCAACTCAGGCAGCCACACCGACAGCTCCAAAGAGATACTGGAGCGCTTCAAGTCCTTCGACATTCATGTGATCCGGCGCGAGCGCGGGGTCAAACTCGAGCTGTTCAACGCCCCCGAGCACGCCTTCGTCGATGGCGAGATCATTCGCGGCATCCAGGAGCACCTGTTCTCCGTGCTGCGCGACATCCTCTATGTCTCGACCCAGCTGGAGTCCAATCGCCTGGTCAACCTGACCAACTCCACCCACATCTCCAACGTTGTGTTCGCCATCCTGCGCAACGCCAAAGCGATCCTGCCGGGGGCAGACCCCAACCTGGTGGTCTGCTGGGGTGGTCACTCCATCAACGAGGTGGAGTACCAGTACACTCGCGCCGTGGGCAGCGAGCTGGGCCTGCGGGAGCTCAACATCTGCACCGGCTGCGGGCCTGGAGCCATGGAAGGGCCCATGAAGGGGGCCGCCGTCGGCCATGCCAAGCAGCGGGTGCGCAATGGCCGCTACATCGGCCTCACCGAACCCTCCATCATCGCCGCCGAACCGCCGAACCCCATCGTCAACGAGCTGGTGATACTGCCGGACATCGAGAAGCGACTGGAGGCCTTCGTGCGTCTGGGACACGGCATCATCATCTTCCCGGGCGGGGTCGGCACTGCCGAGGAGCTGCTCTATCTGCTCGGCATCATGATGCACCCGGCCAACGAGCGGCAGCCCATGCCCATCATACTGACCGGTCCGAAGGAGAGCGCCGACTACTTCCGCGCCATCGACGACTTCGTCAAGGCCACCCTGGGTGAACCGGCCACCAGCCTCTACCGCATCATCGTCGGGGATGCCCCGGAAGTGGCGCGCGTGATGAAGGAAGCGATGCCGAAGATCCGCGAATACCGAAAATCGGTGGGGGATGCCTACTCCTTCAACTGGTCCTTGCGCATAGAGCCGGAGTTCCAGCTGCCGTTCGAGCCGGATCACGCCAGCATGGCGAGCCTGGATCTGCACCGCAACCAGCCGCCCCAACTGCTGGCGGCCAACCTGAGGCGCGCCTTCTCCGGCATCGTCGCCGGCAACGTCAAGGAGGGAGGCATTCGCGCCATCGAGAAGAAGGGCCCCTTCAAGCTGCACGGCGACAAGGAGCTGATGCACCTGATGGACAGGCTGCTAGAGAGCTTCGTCAGGCAGCAGCGGATGAAGCTGCCTGGCAGCCAGTACATCCCCTGCTACGAAATCGTGAAATAAGGGCGCAGCGCCCGTGATGACAGGAGGGGCCCAGTGCCCCTCCTCCACTTCCCGGCCCTGGCGTCCGGGGTTAGCATGACGCCCATCCCTTGTTACAATGGGCCGTCCCGACCGACAAGAGTGCTCCCTGCCATGCAACACCTCAGGCCACACCTGCTCATCATCGATGCCCTCAACCTCATCCGCCGTCTGCACGCGGTGCAGGCCCAGCAGGCACTGACCCCGGCCCAGGCCCTGATCGCCACCCGCGCCAACCTCATCAATACCTGCAAGAAACTGCTGACCGGCAGCGAGCCGACCCATGTCATCGCCGTGTTTGACGGCGAGGTGCACAGCTGGCGCAAGGAGATCTATCCGGCCTACAAGGAGGGGCGCACCCCCATGCCACAGGAGCTGAGGGAGGGGCTGGCCGACTTGCAGGACGCCTTCTGGGAGTGCGGTGTGGATGCCCTGCTCTCCCAGACCGACGAGGCGGACGATCTCATCGCCACCCTGGCCAGTGGTATTGCCCAGCACGGTGCCAGGGCCACCATCATCTCCACCGACAAGGGCTTCTGCCAGCTCATCTGCCCGCAGATCCGGGTCCGAGATTACTTCAACAAGCGCTGGCTGGATGAGGTCTTCGTCCAGCAGCAATATGGCGTCGCCCCTGCGCAGCTGGTGGACTTCTGGGCCCTGACCGGCATTGGCGGTTCCAATATCAAGGGCGTGCCGGGCATAGGGCCAAAGACGGCGACCCAGCTGTTGCAGCAATATGGCGGTCTGGCCGCCATGCTGGACGCCTGCGAGCAGGAGAGCGCGGCCAAACCCCTGCTCAAGCTGCGCCAGCACAGGGAGGATGCCCTGCTGGCCCAGCGGCTGGTGCGGCTGCAGCAGGACATCCCCCTCGGTTTCAATCTGCGGGAGATCCGCTACTCGCCCGAGCCCGATTCGGAGGCGTGATCCCCGGCACACAATTCCCCGAAACAGGCCGTACCTGTTGACATAAATGGGAAAAATGTAAAGAAACATGGAGGAAGTGGTGCAAAAATGGTATAAAACCGCCGAATCCTCCCCCTCTGTTCCCTAGAAGTGGATACGTCTCATGTCAAAAAGAAAAATTACCGTCATTCCGGGCGACGGCATAGGCCCCAGCATCATCGAATCCGCCATCCAGATCCTGACCCACGCCGGCTGTGATTTTGACTATGACTATGCCGATGCCGGTCTGGTCGCGCTGGAGAAGCACGGCGAGCTGCTGCCCCAGTCCACCCTCGATTTGATTGAGAAGAACAAGGTCAGCCTCAAGGGCCCCCTCACCACGCCGGTCGGCGGCGGCTTCACCTCCATCAACGTCTCCCTGCGCAAGAAGTTCAACCTCTACGCCAACGTGCGTCCGGTGATCTCCTTCAAGGGCACCAGGAGCCGTTACGACAACATCGACATCATCACGGTGCGTGAAAACACCGAGGGTATGTACTCGGGTGCCGGCCAGAAGCGCAGCGATGACAACCAGAGCGCCGAAGCAATGAGCATCATCACCCGCGACGGGGCCGAACGCATCGTCACCTTCGCCTTCGAGCTGGCGCGCCAGGAAGGGCGCAAGAAGGTCACCATCATCCACAAGGCCAACATCCTCAAGTCCACCTCCGGTCTGTTCCTGGAAGTGGCGCGCGAGGTGGCTGCCCGCTATCCGGATATCCAGAACGAAGAGATGATCGTCGACGCCGCCTGCATGAACCTGGTGATGTACCCGGAGCGGTTCGATGTGATGGTCACCACCAACCTGTTCGGCGACATCCTCTCGGATCTCTGCGCCGGTCTGGTGGGGGGCTTAGGCATGGCTCCAGGAGCCAACATCGGTGAGGGCGCCGCCATCTTCGAAGCGGTACACGGCTCGGCGCCGGACATCGCCGGCAAGAACATCGCCAACCCGACCTCGGTGATCCTCGCCTCCATCCAGATGCTGGAATACCTCGGCATGCAGGACAAGGCCGAACGCATCCGCGAGGCAGTACGGGCGACCATCGAATCCGGAGATCGGGTGACCCGGGATCTGGGGGGCACGGCCTCCACCAGCGAATTCACCCAGGCCATCATAGACCGTCTATAAATCATATCTAACTGATTGATTTAAAAAGGGAGCTTCGGCTCCCTTCGTTTTATGCAGGATCCCCCTACCTCCCTCGTCAGATGAATACTATGTTCATATGAGGGATAAGGAGATCCACTATGCGTGCTACCTTCATCTTGCTGATCTTCAGCAGCAGTACCATGGCATTAGACAGGCCCATCGACAACGCCTGGTTGACACCGCCCCCTCAGTTCGAGCAACCGGCCAAGCAGACCTGGCGGTCCACCATAGATACCAACGACCTGCTCAAGAGCCCCAAGCCGCTCTCCCTCGGCGTGGACATCATGACCGACAGCAACGGCACCCAGCGGATCACGGCCTACCAGAAACTCAATCTGACGGCCGAGAAGAGCGTGAGCCTCTCCTTCGAAAAGCACAAACCCAGGATCAAGTTCAATGCCGGCGGTATCAACACGGCGGTCAAACTCCGGGGTGACGGCGTCAAGATGCAGTTCAACCCCACCGACAAGACCATTCCACTTCAGGTCGAGCTCAAGATCACCAATGACGAGTCCATGATGCGTTTCGACTACCGCTTCTGAGGGCCGCCAGAAAGCAAAAACCGGACGGGGCTACCCCCGTCCGGTTTTTTTGGCGTCACACCAGGTGACGCGGGTGCCCGAATCAAGACTTGGGTTCGAGCTTGGAGACCCAGAACTTGTTGTAGACGTGCACGGTGATCTCTTCGCGATCGTGGTAGAGCTGCTTGGCCTGGATCACGAACGCATTGTCGATCTCCTTGAGCATCTCCCGCAGCACCTCTATGTTGTGCACCGCCTCGGCATAGCGCTTCTTCATCGGCAGCTTGAGGTTGAACATGGCTTCCTGGCAGTCGTTCTCGCGGAACCAGTCGGCAATCATGTGAACCACCCGCGCCGGCTTGTCCACCATGTCGCATACCAGCCAGTAGGTGTTCTTCTTGCCTGGCCGCCAGACGAAGCCGTCATCGCGAATGTGCTTGACCTGACCGGTATCCATCAGGGACTGGGCCATGGAGCCGTTGTCCACCGCGGTCACCATCATGCCACGGCGCACCAGCTGATAGGTCCAGCCGCCCGGGCAGGCGCCCAGATCAACGGCCTTCATACCGGAGGTGAGACGCAGCTCCCACTCTTCCCGCGGCACGAACACATAGAAGGCCTCTTCCAGCTTGAGGCTGGAGCGGCTCGGGGCGTCCGGCGGGCAGCGCAGGCGCGGAATGCCCATGTGGAATTCGGAGTTGTTGAAGGAGTAGGAGTACCCCAGCAACAGGTGATCATTGGCCATGAAGAAGGCGTGGAACACCGGACGGTGCGGCGTCTCCTTCTTGGTCAGGATCTCGTTGCCGCGCAGCGCCTGGCGCAGCGGCACCGTGAACTTGCGGCAGAAGGCAGAGAGCTCCTTCGCCTCGTTGGTATCGGCCGTTTCCACCCGCAGATCGCCACAGATGGCATAGTCACGGGTCGCCTCTATGATGGGGGAAACCCGATCGGAGAGGTCCAGATCCTTCAGCTCATGGGTCACCACCAGCATCTGGCGGATGAAGATGAGTTCACGGAACGGCAGCTTGCGGGCCAGCAGATCCGCCTGCTCCTCGTCATACAGCTCGAAAATCACGTAACCGCTGTCGTCCTTGACCCGGGCAAAGCCGTAGCACTGCATGTTGCTGGCTCGTTCGGTGATCTCTGCCGCCGCCTCTTTCTCAAAACCCGGGCGGCAATAAAGCAGCAGATTATTCATTTTTTCCTCCAAGACGACAGCCGGCCCATATCAGAGCCGCCCATCCCAACATAAAACAGAGGCCACCGGCCGGGGTGATAAGCCCCAGCCCCTTGCTGCCAAGCAGCACCATGGCGTAAATACTGCCGGAGAATCCCAGGATCCCAAGCACAAAGGCCGTGCCTGCAAAGGTAATCACCTTGCTGCGCACGCCGCACCACCCCAGCACCAGCAGGGCCAGGGCGTGAAAAAACTGATACTGCACCGCGGTGTTGAACGCCGCCAGCAGTGAAGGGGGTATACCGGTCGCCGCCAGCCCGTGAGCCCCATAGGCTCCCAGCATGGTGGCCGTCAGGCCGAAGCAACCCGCCAGCACCAGCCAATGTCGATGGACTTGCATCCTCTCTCCTCGTTCTCTGCGCGCGGCCACCCCTTCAGACGCACCGGAACGGAGTCGCCGCGATAAACCCCTTAATTCGCTCCGCAGCCTGTCGCAGGTTCTCCTGCTCGCTCACACCGCTGGCCTTCCTCGGCTTGAAGCCATGATCCCCATCGGTCAGCCAGTGGACCGATACGGCGGGGGAGAAGGGGAAATCGGCCAGCTCGGCGCGAGAGCCAAAGGTGTCGCGCTCCCCCTGCAGCAGCAGGGTCGGCGTCGTGATCTGCTTGAGCACCTCACCCCGCCAGCGGTCGGGGCTGGCCGGGGGGTGGAAAGGATACCCGAGAATGAGCAATCCTGCAGCATTCATCTCGTCGCCCCCTTCATGATAGAGCTCGGCCGCCATCCGCCCCCCCATGGACTTGCCTGCCAGGAACAAGCGGGGATGGGCAAATGCGCGCACCATCTCGCGCCAGTGCGCCAGCAACACGGGCTGCCGGTCCGGCGGCCTGCGCTTGCCATCCAGGGCCCGCTTGCTCATGTAGGGGAAGTTGAAGCGCACCACCTCGATGTCCGGCCCCGCCAGCAGGCGCGACAGCTCGGCGAGAAAGGCATGATCCATGCCGGCGCCCGCACCGTGGGCCAGCAGAATGCGAACGGGGGCGTCGCTCGCCCCCTCTCTTGTCACATCCATCCCCTCAGGCATCGGCGAGACGGGCCCGGCGACGGGCCTCCTCCTGCTCCACCAGCTCCAGCATCCAGTCGCGGAAGGCCACTATCTTGCCCTGATCGGACTGCTGCTCCTGGCACACCAGGTAGAAGGCATTCTTGCTCACCAGCACCTGCTCGAACGGGCAGATGAGGCGGCCCGCTTCGATCTCGGGCTGGGCCAGCACGCTGTGACCGAGCGCCACCCCCTGACCGTGGATCGCCGCCTGGATCACCATGGTGGAGTGGCTGAAGATGGGCCCCTGGTTGACGTTCGGGGCGTCGATGTCGAGCTGACGGAACCAGGCCTTCCAATCGCGTCGGGAGGTGTCGTGCAGCAGGGTGTGCCTGGTCAGATCCTCAGGGGTGCGCAGGGGCTTGGGGCCGGTCAGCAGCAGCGGTGAACAGACCGGGATCAGGTACTCGGTGTGCAACTTGTCAGAGCGCAGTCCGGGCCAGTTGCCACGGCCGTAGTAGATGGCCACGTCCACGTCGTCGGTCAGGGATCCCTCGTCCATGTCCACCGCCTTGATCCGCACATCGATGTCGGGGTGGCGCTCGCTGAACTTAACCAGCCTGGGCACCAGCCACTGGATGGCGAAACTCGGCTGCAGGGAGACGGTGAGCGCCCCCTTGGCGCTGCGGGCCAGCAGCTTGTCGGTGGCCTCGGAGATGGAGGCGAAGATGTCCTTGATGTCGAGGAAGTAGCTCTGCCCCTCCTCGGTCAGCAGCAGGGAGCGGTTCTTGCGACGGAACAGCTTGATGCCGAGGTACTCCTCCAGCGCCTTGATCTGGTGACTGATGGCGGCCTGAGTCACAAACAACTCTTCTGCTGCGCGGGTAAAGCTTAAGTGGCGAGCCGCTGCTTCGAATGCCTTCAGGGCATTGAGCGGGGGTAAACGACGAGACATGACACCAGCCGACGATGAGTTTTTCTAATGGGGCGCATTATAAATTGTCGGTTGCGGGTCGACCAGTGAATAAACATAATTCGCCACGCAATCCGTTGCCATATGGCTCACACCTTCTCTTCCATGTTGGTTTACATGTGGTTTTTGTGAGTGGGCCGACAACGGTTGTGGTGTTGTGTTTCTTCCTCTGCGGGAAGAAGGGCTAAATCGATGCGATTTAACCCAGTCTGTCATCTGAATGTGTTTGGCGCCTCCGGTTGGATGGCGCCTTTTTTCTTATCTCTATACCCTGAACTGCCCCACCAGTTGCTGCTGCTTGTCCGCCAGTTGCGACAACTCGCGTCCGTTGTCGGCAGAGCTCGCCGCCTCGGCCCGGATGGTGTGGCTCACATCGCGAATATTGCTGACGTTGCGATTGATCTCGTCCGCCACCCCGCTCTGCTCCTGGGCCGCCCTGGCTATCTGCTCGTTCATCTGATGGATGGTGGCCACCGCCTGGATGATCTGCTCCAGCACGCTGACCGACAGCTCCACCTTGCCAAGCGTCACATCCGCCTGGCTGTGGCCCGTCATGATCGCCTTGACCACCGCCTCGGTGCCCGACTGCAGCTCGGTGATCAGCGTCTGGATCTCGACGATGGCGTTCTGGGTGCGACCGGCCAGGTTACGCACCTCGTCGGCCACCACGGCGAAGCCGCGGCCCTGTTCACCGGCCCGCGCCGCCTCGATGGCGGCATTGAGCGCCAGCAGGTTGGTCTGTTCGGCTATTCCCTGAATAACGACGAGGATATCGTTGATGTTGTCGCTGTTGGCAGCCAACCGCTCCACCACGGGCTTGGCATCGCTGATCACCGCCATCAGCCTGGACATGGCCTGCTGGGTATCGGCGACCACGGATTTGCCCTCCTGGGCCGCCATGTCCGCTTGGTTGGCTGCGCTCACCGCCGAGCTGGCATTGCCCGCGACCTGCAGGGCGGTAGCGCTCAGCTCCTCGAACGCCGTCGCCACCAGATCCACCTCCTGATACTGGGCTTGCATGCCGGCACTGGTGCGAGCTGCCCCTTGCGCCGCCAGCGCCGCGCTGGCCCGGGTACCGGCCACGGTATCGATCACCTGGCTGATGGTGGACTGCAGCTTGTCCAGAAAGTTGTTGAACCACTTCGCCAGCTCGCCGATCTCGTCATCGCGACGCAGGTCGATGCGCTGGGTCAGATCACCCTCGCCGCTGGCGATGTCCTTGAGGCGGGCCACCACGGTGCGAATAGGGGCGACGATGCGCTGGGCCATCAGCCAGATGCAGAGCAGGGCAAGGGCTGAGATGGCCCCACCGATCAGCAGCTGGGTGGCGACGCTGCGCTGGGACTGGGTCTCCAGCTCATCCTGCAGTTGCAGGGCGGAGGCGAGCACCACGGTCCGGGGCAGTTCGATGTAGATGCCCCACTGACGATCCGTCCCGCGCATGCTGACCGGCACGAAGGTCTGCAGCAGGGCGCCATCCGGGCTCCAGCGCGTGACTACCTCCCCCTTGGCGAGCCAGCCGTTGAGATCCGCCGCCAACCCCTGCTGCGCCAGGGTATCCCCAAGGGCGACCTTGAACCCTTCGACCCCGGCTACCCGCCCCTCGTGACTGAGCAGCAGCACCTTGCCCTGCCCGTCATAGAGCGTCTTGTCCATCTCCTCCACCAGGCTTTGCAAGGTGGCCAGCGAGATGTCGACCCCGACCATGCCGAGCAGATTGCCCTGCTCCAGCAAGGGGGCCGTCACCGAGGTCATCAGCACCTGCCGGGAGCCCACCTCGTCCACATAGGGATCGAGCAAACAGAGAGCCTTGCTGCGAATGCTGCAACTGTACCAGTCATTCTCCAGGCCGCCGTGCCCGGACGGCTTGTCGTTGGCCAGCAGCGCCTCGTCCATCACCTCTAGGGTCACCTTGCCATCGACTCTGGCCCAGTAGCTGGAGAAGCGTCCCTTGTCGTTGGCCCCGAGCGCCGTCGAGCCCTGATAGTTGTCATCTTCCCCATCGAGCTGGTTGGGTTCGAATACCGCATAGACCCCGAGCAGGTTGGCCGATGACTCCGCCGCGTCCTGCAACTGCTGGTTCACGGCACTGCGCAGCGCCTCGGAGTGAACGAAGTTGTCCGCCGCGTTCTTGCGCTGGAACAGGATGCCCTCCGCCAGCAGGGTGGCCCTGAAATAGGCCTCGTCGAGGTAGCTGGTCACTCTGGCCGCCTGGGTGGCCCCCATGGCCTTCATCCAGTTTTCTGCCGCGTGCTGCCCCTCCAATGTGGTGGAGGTGAGCACTTGTTCCTGCATGCGCGCCGCGTTGAAGAGGGAAGAGGCGACCAGTGCGGCGGCACTGGCCAACAGGCAACAACCGGCGATCAGGGTGATCCGCCCCTGAACAGAAAGAGAACTCATGCCACATTTCCTGACGTCTAAAGATGTAAGTACTGTATCGGTTTTGGAAACAAAAACTTAACCAAATCAACTGAGATCCAGGCTGAGTTGATTGATTTCCCCGGCCCCGGGCAGTCCCACCACCAGCCCGAGCAGACGAATGGGCTTTCCTTGAGACCGTTGCAGCCCCTCGTGCAGCAGATCGTGGAAACGGGTCGCCTGGTAGCTCCCCTTGCGATAGACGGTAGTCTGGTGGAAATCGGCAAACTTCAGCTTGATCCCCTGCCCCATCAACGCCTCCGCAGGGCAAGCCCTGGCAAAGCGCAGCTCCAGCTCGGGAATGAGCCGGCCGAGCACGGCCCGGCAGGCGGCTTCATCCAGCACGTCGCTGGCGAGCGTCGTCTCCACCCCTATGCTCTTGCGTATCCGCCGGGCCTGCACCGGCTGATCGTCATGCCCCCAGATGCGACCGGCGAGCATCTCCCCGAGCTTGCCGAAACGGCTCACCAGCTCCTCGTTGCCGAGCTGGCGGGCATCCTCGCAAGAGTAGAGCCCGAGGGACTCCAGCCGTTCCGCTGTCTTGCGGCCGATGCCGGGCAGTTTGCCAAGGGGCAGCTGGCGCACGAACTCATCCACCTCCTCTGGCCTTATCACGAACAGGCCATCCGGCTTGCGCTGCTCGGAGGCGAGCTTGGCCAGGAACTTGTTCGGCGCCACCCCGGCCGAGGCAGTCAGCCCCAGTTCGAGGGCGATGGCGGCGCGGATCTCGGCCGCCATCAGGGTGGCGCTGCCGCCGCAGTGGGGGCTGTCAGTGACATCGAGGTAGGCTTCATCGAGGGAGAGCGGCTCCACCTGCTCTGTGTAGCGCAGGAAGATGGCTTGCAACTGGCGGGAGGTCTCCTTGTAGACGGTCATCCGCCCGGGGATCAGCACCAGCGGCGGGCAGAGCTTCCTGGCCAGGGCGCTCGGCATGGCGGAGCGCACCCCGAAGCGGCGCGCCACATAGTTGCAAGTGGAGATGACGCCGCGCCTGTCGGCCGAGCCGCCGATGGCGAGCGGTACTTCCCGCAGGGCCGGATTGTCCCGCATCTCCACCGCGGCGAAGAAGCAATCCATGTCGATGTGAATGATCTTGCGCATGCCAGAGTCTGTTGAGCTGTCGGCACCTGCCGCACGGTTGCGACACATGGTGCCAGGTTGAGGCAGGGCTCATCTCGGTGAGCCGGAGGTCACGTCTCGCAGGGTCGCCACCAAGAGCCTGGTTGCGTGCCCCCCGTCACAGCCATGATGAGACGTCAAACACCACTGTATGAATAACCAGTTGGCATCCCATGCTACCCCAGCCCTGTCATTTCTGCCAGCGCACGGGAGGAGGCGGGCGGATAGACTCTCAAGGCACCATCCACATGGAACTCAAGGAGGAGAGAGATGAGAGCAATCTGGCCGGGACTCTGCCTGCTGCTGCCACTGACGGGCATGACCAAGGACCATCCGACCGCAGAGTGCAGTTGGCTGTTTGAACGTATCGAGATACTGGAGAAGGCCATCAAGCAGGGGGACGAGCTGGGCACGAGGGAGGAGTTGGCAAAGCGAAAGGTGGAGTTTCGCAACAAGGCCTGCAGCCAATACGATTACTGAACGCCATGAAAACGCGAGCCGACCCGGGGTCGGCTCGCGTGTATTCGATACACCCGCACGCGGGTGTTCGCCCTCAGAGGATGCGGTTATCCACCAGCATCTTGCGACGGGCCTCTTCCTTGGCCATCTTCTTCTTGCGATTGTCGCAGGGCTCCGGGCAGTCACACTCCTTCTCGATCCCTATGGTGCCGAGACCGCCACAGGAGCCGGAGATGGTCTTCTTCTGGAAGATGTAGCCGATGGCCATGGCCACCACCACCACCAGAAACACCCCGAAGGTGATCAGAAAGATCTGCATGGTATTACCCCTTACTGTTCAACCAGATACAGCTCAACGGCATCCGGCTACAAGATTCTTCGATACCGCCATCCCGGTGAGTGATGGCTGCCTCTTGACGATTAACCGGGCTGCTTGGCCAGGTAGGGCTTGAAGGCATCCGAGTAAGCCTCCTCGAAGCCATCGTCCGTCTTGGTGATCACGAAGATGGCCAGACCCCGCTCCTTGGCATAGGCCAGGCTCTTCTGCGTCCCCATGACGGTCAGCGCCGTGGCCAGCCCGTCTGCGGTCATGCAGGAGGGGTGGATCACGGTGACCGAGACCATCCGATGGGTGATGGGCTTGCCCGTCAGTGGATCTATGGTGTGGGAGAAGCGCTTGCCATCCAGCTCGTAGTAGTTGCGATAATCCCCCGAGGTGGCGACGCCGTTGTCCCCGGGCACTATCACCTCCTGCACCGAACCGGCATTGGCGGTCGGCTTCTCGATGGCGACGCGCCAGGGGTGACCCTTGCCGTTGACGCCGTTGATCCGCAGCTCGCCGCCGATCTCCACCAGGTAGTTGCGCGCCCCCAGGGATTCCAGGTACTCGGCCACCTTGTCCACCCCAAAGCCCTTGGCGATGGCGGAGAGATCTACGTAGAGGCCCGGGATATCCTTTTGCAGGGTGTCGGCGTCGACCGAGGTTACCACATGCAGATTGCCGAGGCCCGTCTTCTGCCGGGTCTGGGTAATAAGCTCGTCGGATGGCACCTTGGTCGGTTTGGCATCCGGCCCAAAGCCCCACAGATTGACCAGGGGGCCCACGGTGACGTCCAGCGCCCCGCGGCTCTCGCGGCCAATGTGAATGGCCTCGGTCACCACCCGGGCGGTGTCACGGGAGACCACCAGCGGGGTACTGCCCTTGTGCTGGTTGAAGCGCGACAACTCGGAATCCGGGCGATAGGTGGACATCTGATCGTTGACCCGCTCCAGCAGGACATCGACCTCGACTTGCAGCTTGGCGGCATCCGTGACGGCGGCATCCGCCACCTTGATGGAGTAGTAGGTGCCCATGGTGCTGCCGGTGATGTGGATCTCCGGCTTGGATTGGACCGATTCCTGACCGCACCCCGTCAAGAAAAAGGCTAGCCCGAAGGCTAGCCAGGTCTTTACAACACTGTGCATGGATTAACCACCAAAGTCATCCAGGAGGATGTTTTCGTCTTCAACGCCGAGGTTTTTCAGCATGTTGATGACGGCAGCGTTCATCACGGGAGGTCCACACATGTAGAACTCGCAATCTTCCGGCGCCTCGTGGTTCTTGAGGTAGTTCTCGAACAAGACGTTGTGGATGAAGCCGGTGTAGCCATCCCAGTTGTCTTCCGGTTGCGGATCCGACAGGGCGACGTGCCACTGGAAGTTGTCGTTCTCGGCGGCCAGCATGTCGAAGTCTTCGACATAGAACATCTCGCGCTTGGAACGAGCACCGTACCAGAAACTCATCTTGCGCTTGGACTTCAGGCGGCGCAGCTGGTCGAAGATGTGGGAACGCATCGGCGCCATGCCGGCACCACCACCGATGAACACCATTTCGGCGTCGGTGTCCTTGGCGAAGAACTCGCCAAACGGACCCGAGATGGTCACCTTGTCCCCAGCCTTCAGGCTGAAGATGTAGGAGGACATCTGGCCGGGAGGGGCAGTCCAGTTGCTCGGCGGCGGGGTCGCGATCCGCACGTTCAGCATGATGATGCCGAACTCTTCCGGATAGTTAGCCATGGAGTAGGCACGAATGATCGGCTCGTTGACCTTGGACTCCAGCTCGAAGATCTTGAAGCGATCCCAGTCCCCGCGATACTCCTCGGGGATGTCGAAGTTCTTGTACTGCACGTGGTGGGCAGGGGCTTCGATCTGGATATACCCACCGGCGCGGAACGGTACGCTCTCGCCATCGGGGATCTGCAGCTTGAGTTCTTTGATGAAGGTGGCCTTGTTGTCATTGGAGATGACGGTACAGTCCCACTTCTTCACGCCGAAGATCTCTTCCGGCAGCTCGATGTCCATGTCGGAACGGACGGTGACCTGACAGGCCAGACGCTCGCCATGACGGGCTTCACCCTTGCTGATGTGATCCAGCTCGGTCGGCAGAATGTCGCCGCCGCCGGCCTTGACTCGCACCTTGCACTGACCACAGGAGCCGCCGCCGCCACAGGCGGAGGAGACGAAGATACCGCTGCCGGCGAGCACGCCGAGCAGCTTGCCACCCGCCGGGCTGGTGACAGCCTTGGCCGGGTCGCCGTTGATGCTGATTGTCACGTCACCCGCGGTCACCAGCTTGGACTTGGCGAACAGAATGACTGCCACCAAGGCCAGCAGGATCACGGTGAACATGACCACACCCAGAATAATTTCCATCTATATTTCCTTTCCGATTACAGGGAAATACCAGAGAAGGACATGAAGCCCAGCGCCATCAGACCCGCGGTGATGAAGGTGATGCCAAGGCCGCGCAGGCCTTCCGGAACATCGGAGTACTTCATCTTCTCGCGGATCCCCGCCATCGCGACTATGGCCAGCATCCAGCCTGCACCCGACCCCACGCCATAGACTACGGACTCCACGAAGTTGTAGTCACGCTGCACCATGAAGGAGACACCACCGAAGATGGCGCAGTTCACCGTGATGAGCGGCAGGAAGATGCCGAGGGCGTTGTAGAGCGCCGGGAAGTACTTGTCCAGCGCCATCTCCAGGATCTGCACCAGGGCCGCAATCACCCCGATGAAGGTGATGAAGCTCAGGAAGCTGAGATCCAGGCCGGAGACCAGGGCACCGTCTTTGAGCACGTAGTTGTAGATCAGGTTGTTGGCCGGAACGGCAACGGTCTGAACCACGATAACGGCAATGCCGAGGCCCATGGCGGTCTTGACCTTCTTGGACACCGCCAGGAAGGTACACATCCCCAGGAAGAAGGAGAGCGCCAGGTTTTCGATGAAAATCGAACGAATCAACAGACTCAGATAGTGTTCCATACCTTAATCCTTTGCCTCCACCTGCTTGGGATCCTTGGTGCGCACGCCCCAGATGATCAGACCAATGATGAAGAATGCACTCGGCGGCAGCAGCAGCAGGCCGTTAGGCACATACCAGCCACCATTGTTCACCAGCGGCAGCAGCTCGATGCCGAACCAGGTGCCGGAGCCCAGGATTTCACGCACCGTGGCCACGACCAGCAGCACGGCACCGTAACCCAGGCCGTTGCCGATGCCGTCCAGGAAGGAGGGCAGCGGGGCACTCTTCATGGCATAGGCTTCGGCACGACCCATCACGATGCAGTTGGTGATGATGAGGCCGACGAACACCGACAGCTGCTTGGAGATGTCATAGGCATAGGCCTTGAGCACCTGGTCAACCACGATAACCAGCGAGGCAATCACCGCCATCTGGGCGATGATCCGCACGCTGTTCGGGATCTGGTTGCGGATCAGGGAGATGAACAGGTTGGAGAAGGCGGTGACCGCGGTAACGGCCAGCGTCATCACGAACGCCGTCTTCATCTGGCTGGTAACGGCCAGCGCGGAACAGACACCCAGCACCTGCAGTGCGATGGGGTTGTTGCCGAGCACAGGCGTCAACAGCAATTTTTTCATTTCGCTCTTGTCAGCCATTGTTGATTTCTCCTGCACGTACCTTGGCCAAGAAGGGACCGAAGCCCTTGGGGCCCATCCAGAAGTCGAAGGTGTGCTGTACGCCATTACCGGTCAGGGTTGCGCCAGACAGGCCGTCGATTTCATGCTCGGAACCAGCCGGAGCATGGCCTTTAATCACCCGCAGCGCAGGCTGACCGTCCTGATCGAACAACTTCTTGCCGACGAACAGCTCGCGCCAGGCCGGGTTCTCGATCTCGCCGCCCAGACCCGGGGTTTCACCGTGGTCATAGTAGGTGATGCCCTTGATGGTCTGGCCATCGGCCGCTACCGCCACGAAGGCATACATGGTGGACCACAGACCCTGGCCGTAGATCGGCAGGATGATGTTGTCGACCTTGCCCTCGGCATCCTTCGCGAAGAACACCGGGATCAGCTTGGAGATCTGACGCAAGCCAGCCTTGTCGTCGGCAGGTGCCAGGCGAACACTCTTGGCCGGATCTTTGGCCGCCAGCTTGGTATCGAAGTTGTCGGCATCGCCGTCAACGAATTCACCAGTGGCCAGATCCACCAGACGCGCTTCAATCTTGTCGCCATACAGCTGGGCCAGGTCACGCTTGGCTACCGAGCTGACATCGACACCGGCAACGGACAAGATGTTGCTTTGCTTGTCCAGCGCCTTGTTTTCCAGCTGGGCCGGACGCAGACCCACGGCGGCCACGGAGACCACGATGGAGCAGACCAGACACAGACCGGTCACTACGGCGAGAGTGCCGGTAGTAGAGTCTTTATTAAACGCCACGTGCGATCCTCCGCTTGATGTTCGCCTGCGCCACGAAATGGTCAAACAAGGGGGCAAACAGGTTGGCAAACAGAATGGCCAGCATCATGCCTTCCGGGAACGCGGGGTTCACGACACGGATCAGCACGACCATGACGCCGATGAGGGCGCCGTACCACCACTTGCCCTTGTTGGTAAAGGCGGCGGAAACAGGATCGGTTGCCATGAAGGCCATGCCGAAGGCGAAGCCGCCCAGCACCAGATGCCAATGCCACGGCATGCTGAACATGGGGTTGGTATCGGAGCCGATGACGTTGAACAGCAGGGAGGTCGCTACCATGCCGATCATCACGCCGGCGATGATGCGCCAGGAGGCGATCCGCATGTAGACGATCATGGCCGCACCGATGAGGATCATCAGGGTGGAGACTTCACCGATGGAACCCGGCAGGTTGCCGAGGAAGGCATCCATCCAGCTGATGGCTTCGCCGGTGGCACCGTTGATCAGCGCCATTTGGCCGCCCTGGGCCCACTGGCTCAGCGCAGTCGCGCCCGAATAGCCGTCAACGGCCACCCAGACGGCATCGCCGGAGATTTGACCCGGGTAAGCGAAGAACAGGAACGCACGACCCGCCAGGGCCGGATTCAGGAAGTTCTTGCCGGTACCGCCGAACACTTCCTTGGCCAGCACCACGCCGAAGGTGATGCCGAGCGCGGCTTGCCACAGGGGCAGCTCGGGCGGCACTATCAGGGCGAACAGGATGGAGGTCACGAAGAAGCCTTCGTTGATCTCGTGCTTGCGCACCATGGCGAACAGCACTTCCCAGAAGCCACCGACCAGGAACACGGTCAGGTAGATGGGCAGGAAGTGCGCCGCACCGATCAGCATCTTGCTGCCGATGCCGGCCACGGCCGGATCCAGCGAGGCACCCAGCAGGGTCGCTATGGTGTATTGCCAGGTATCGGCACCGGCCGCGCTGCCCAGATGGGCGATGGCGGCGATGGACTGGTTGCCGACGTTGTACATGCCCCAGAACATGGCCGGGAACACGGCCAGCCACACCATGATCATCATGCGCTTCAGATCGATCGCATCACGGACGTGGGCGGCATTGCGGGTCACGGACCCGGGGGTATAAAACAGGGTATACGCCGCCTCGAACAGGGCATAGTACTTGGCGTACTTGCCACCCGGCTCGAAGTGATGTTCCATATTTTCAAGAAGTTGCTTGAAACTCATCGCTTAACCTTCCAGTTCTATCTTGGTCAGGCACTCACGCAAGACTGGGCCGTACTCTGTCTTGCCGGGGCAGACGAAGGTACAGAGCGCCAGATCTTCCTCATCCAGCTCCAGGCAGCCGAGCGCTTGTGCGCTGTCGGTGTCGCCGGAGACCAGATCCCGCAGCAGCAGGGTCGGCAGGATGTCGAGCGGCATCACGCGCTCATAGTTGCCGATAGGCACCATGGAGCGATCACTACCGTTGGTGGTGGTAGTGAAGTTGATGAGTTTGCCCTTCATCAGATGAGAGAGGGTGGTACGGGTGATGGAGAACTTGTCGGCACTGGGTTTGACCCAGCCCAGGAACTCTTTCTCACGACCTTCACCCAGTACGCTCACCTGATTGTGGTAACGACCCAGGTAGTCATGAACCCCTTCGGCCTTGGCACCGCTGAGCAGGGAACCGGAGATGATGCGATTCTCGTCCGCACGCAGCTCGTTGTTGGTCAGCTGGCTGATGCAGGCGCCCAGACGGGTGCGCAGCAGGCGCGGCTTGATCACGTTCGGGCCGGCCAGGGCGATCACCTTGTCGGTGAAGATTTGACCAGTGGTGAACAGCTTGCCGTAGGCGATCACATCCTGATAGTTGATGTGCCACTGCACTTTCTTGGCACCGACCGGGTCCAGGAAGTGGATGTGGGTACCGGGCAGACCGGCAGGGTGCGGACCGACAAACACGGCTTCCTTGACCTGGGCCAGGGAGGCGTGCGGCAGGCTCGCCTCGCCCTTGCAGACGTGGACGGTGCCATCGGTCAGGCGGCTCAACACGGTCAGACCGTCGAGGAAGGCCTGGGCCTGTTCCTTGATGATGATCTCGGCGTTGGCGGCCAGCGGGTTGGTGTCCATCGCGGTGACGAAGATGGCACGCGGGGCAGAGCCCACGGCCGGCACCTTGCTGAATGGACGGGTACGCAATGCGGTCCATTGGCCTGATGCGACCAGGATCTCCTGCACCTTGCTGCGCTCGAGCTGTGCCAGCTCGGCAGACGCAAAGTGTTCAAAGGTCACCTGCTCGTCAGAACCATCGATGTCGATGACAACGGATTGCAGAACACGCTTGGCACCACGGTTGATCTCAGTAACCACACCGGTGGCAGGGGCCGTGAATTTAACGCCGGGATTCTTCTTATCTTCGAAGAGCTCCTGACCTTTAATGACGCGATCACCTACTTTGACGAACATAGTAGGACGCATCCCCACGAACTCTTCGCCGAGTGTAGCAACACGGGTGATGGCCGGGCCATCGTAGATTACTTGCTCCGGAGCACCCAGCACGGGGATGTCCAGTCCTCTTTTAATTGTAATCATACTCACTTGCACTACCGTTAAGGGAAGACAGGTTGGTTAGCGCCGAGAAATACATCACGACGAGTTGTTGAATGAGCCCGTCAACATCACGGAAAACTGTCGAAGAAACAAACAAATCAGCAACATACAGGATCATTCAAAAGCGCCTGAGTTTACCACCTTAGACAAGTCAGTCGCCACGCCAAATGGGGAAAATCCCCGTCCTATCACAAAATTAACCTCTACTGAATATTTCCCTTCCATCCCTGCAAGCCGTGGTTTTAAAGGATTTTTTGTTTTACTACCCACATGGAGGTAATTTTATCCGTCCCTGGAGTTGATTAGAAAAAGTAATCATTACCCTGATCCAATGCTCTCAGGTGCCGGCGGCTGGTGCCCCGGCCCCATCATGACAATTTTGTTGATTAATCGACAATTGGGTAATGAAAAGGTCAAAGGCTCAGGCAAAGGGGGACTTGCTGACACAGCCCGGGGTCTTGGGGGCCTGCTCCCGGGCCTGCCACTCCGCCTCGGTATAGGTATGCAGCGCCAACGCATGGATGGCCCCTGCCAGCTCCTCTGCCAGCACGCCGTTGACCTGACGATGGCGCCCCAGCAGGCGCTGCCCCTCGAACGCCTGGCTCACCACTATGACCTTGAAGTGGCTCTCGGATCCCGGCTCCACCCTGTGCATGTAGCTCTCGTTAATCACTTCCAGATGACTGGGGGACAAGGCGGCGGCCAGTTTGGCCTC
This sequence comes from Aeromonas sp. S2(2024), assembly GCF_041402505.1. Lineage (NCBI taxonomy): Bacteria > Pseudomonadati > Pseudomonadota > Gammaproteobacteria > Aeromonadales > Aeromonadaceae > Aeromonas > Aeromonas sp. S2(2024). Next base: position 7,933 of record NZ_JBGLRL010000001.1, on the reverse strand, counting down.
TATCTGTTGTTGCATGCTCACGGGCAAGACTCCCTCGTTGGATATCCGGCCATTGTAGCCAGGGTTGCATGCCGGATGCATCAGGCCCGCTTTAAATAGAAGGAGGCCGGGCGCCTCCTCGCTGCGGGCTGGTGAAATTCTCCGCCGCCGCTAGAATAGCGCCACTTTCCCTGCCTGCCGGGCAACACGGTGCGGGCGGGCCTCATCTATCAGCAACACGTTGGACTCTTTCTTATGCAAACCCTGCTCGACACTGCCCATTGTCGTCTGACCCTGTATCGCTACCCACGGCAGAGCCAGGATCCCCTGCAGGCCTGGGATGCGGCGGACGAGTACCTGATCAACACATTGGCGGAGTCCCCTCTTGAACAGGCCGGCCCCGTCATCATCATGAACGACGGCTTCGGCACCCTGGCCGCCTATCTGCACGGCCATGGCCCGGTCTGCGTGAGCGACTCCCATATCAGCGAACGGGCCACCCTGGCCAATCTGGCGGAAAACAGACTGGATCCCGCACAGATAACCATGCAGGACGCCCTGGCCCCGCTGCCCGCAGCCCCTGCACTGGTGGTGATCAAGGTCTCCAAGTATCAGGCACTGCTGGAACAGCAACTGCTGGCCCTGCGCGAGGTGGTCACCCCGGCCACTCGCATCCTGGCCGCTGGCAAGGCCAAGGACATCCACAGCTCCACCCTCAAGCTGTTCGAGAAGTATCTGGGGGAGACCCGCACCTCGCTCGCCTGGAAGAAGGCGCGCCTCATTCACTGCGAGCCACAGGCCGAGCGCCCTGCCCTGACCAACCCCTTCCCGACCGTCTGGCCGCTGGAGGGCACCAACATGCTGATCCACAACCATGCCAACGTGTTTTCGCGCACCAGTCTGGATATAGGCGCCCGCTTCATGCTGGACAATTTACCGATCCACAGCGCACGCAAGGTGATCGACCTGGGCTGCGGCAACGGGGTGCTGGGTCTCTCGCTGCTGGCAAAAGACAGCGAGGTGGAGGTGACCTTCATCGACGAATCCCACATGGCGGTTGCCTCGGCGCGCCTCAACGTCGAGCACAACCTGCCGGCTGCCCTGCCGCGGGCCCACTTCCTGGTCAACAACTGTCTCGACGATGTAGCGGTCGGAGCGGCGGACAGGATCCTCTGCAATCCCCCCTTCCATCAGTTGCAGGCGATCACCGATCACATCGCCTGGCAGATGTTCACCGACGCACACCGGGTGTTGCCTCAGGGGGGTGAACTCTGGATAGTAGGCAACCGTCATCTGGACTATCACAACAAACTCAAGCGCTTGTTTGCCAACGCACAAGTCGTTGCGTCGAACAGCAAATTCGTTATTTTGAAAGCCATCAAACGCTAAAGGAAACCCATGATGAAAAAGTCACTCTTGCTGCTGGCCGCCCTGGTGCTGGGCGGTTGTGCCACCCACTGGCCGGAGACGGCGCTGCTCAATCCGCAAGTCATCCCCTCCAACCAGCAGTACTACTCTGGCAACCGCATCACCATGGAAGGGGTGGACAAGCGCGAGGCCGCCTATGTCTTCTCCATCAAGAAGAAAGAGAAGGCCCCCGTGCTGGTCAACAGCAGTCAGCCCCTCAACAACCTGCTGGCGGAAAAACTGGCGGAAGGGCTGCGCAGCCAGGGTCTCGAAGTGGGCAACAGCGGCACCACCAACCTGACCCTGGCCATCTCCACTGTCGCCGTCACCGTGGAAGAGAAGACCTTCACCTATGTCACCAAGTCCAAGGTCAGCCTGCAGGTGATCGCCGACTTCCAGGGCAACAGACTGACCAAGCAGTTCAACATGTCTTCCAGCAAGGAAGAGCCGGGTGAGCCGACCATGGCCGATCTGGAGTCCATCCTGAACCAGCAACTGGGCAGCGTGCTGCAACAGATCATGGCCGACGAGGCACTGCGCGGTTATCTCAAAGGCCAGCCGAGCTGAGCAAGGAGCATATAAATGAAGACTCTCTGGTTACTGGCCACCCTGATCGCCCCCCTGGCGTTCGCCGGACAAAAAGTCCAGATGGAGACCAACCACGGCAACATAGTGGTGGAGCTGGCCCCCAAGCAGGCGCCGCAGACGGTGAAGAACTTCCTGCGCTACGTGGCGGACGGCAGCTATGACGGCAGCCTGTTCCACCGGGTGATCCAGAACTTCGTGGTGCAGGGTGGGGGCTACAACCAGCAGTTCCAGCCGCTGCCAACCTTCGATCCCGTGGTCAACGAGTCCAGAGGCGGCCTGCCCAACAAGCGTGGCAGCATCGCCATGGCCCGTACCCAGGCGGTCGACAGCGCCACCCGCCAGTTCTACTTCAACCTGGTGGACAACGACAACCTCAACGCCAATGCCGGCGCCGGTTACACGGTGTTCGGCCAGGTGGTGCAGGGCATGGAGGTGCTGGACAAGCTGGCTCAGGTGCAGACCGGCTACAGCTCCATCCTGCGCGCAAATGACGTGCCGACCAGTCCCATCATCCTGAAAAAAGTGGTGCTGCTGGCGGACAAATAACGCGGGGCGGATCACATTCCGCCACGACGTAACCCGGGTCACCGGCGCCCCTTTCTATACTCTGGCCTTGTCCGATGTGGACGGAGTATGACCAGGCAGAGAGAGGAGGTTCCGGTGACTTGTCACGATTACATTGCCCAACATGCCATTGTGCTGGCCCAGGCGGTTCGTCACTTTTTGGCACGGGAAATTCCTTATCGACAGCTCGAGGATCTGAGCTGGCAACTCCTCTCCCACTGGCAGGCGCTGCCCGCCATCCCGATTGACAAAGAGCCCGCCACCGAACAGGAGGGGGTGTTCTGGCACCTGCTCCACAGCCTGCACCTGTGGGACGAGCATCAGCTCGTCACCGACACCTGGCTGCGGCAGCAACTGATGGCCTGCGCCACCTTTCTCGTGGCCGGGGGGACCTGTCCACGCCACTGCATCGGCTCACGCCCCTGAATCCCGGGTCGCCCCGTTCGGCTTGCCTTGGCTATCCCCCTCGAACCTGACAAAATGACCCCCTTTTCTCTGAGGAGTCAGGCAGTTGAACAATCTCCGCCCGCCCAGCCATACCCCGGACCGCGCCACAAGCTGGCGAGACGCCCTCGCCGTCTATCTGGAGGCGCGGGTACTCACTCTGTTTGCCATGGGCTTCTCCTCCGGCCTGCCCTTGCTGCTGGTGTTCGGCACCCTCTCCTTCTGGCTGCGCGAAGCCGATGTCAGCCTGACCGACATCGGCTACATGAGCTGGGTGGCGCTGGCCTATGGCTTCAAGTGGCTGTGGTCTCCCCTGGTGGATCGACTGCCGCTGCCGCTGCTCTCCCGGCTGCTGGGACGGCGACGCAGCTGGATGCTGCTCTCCCAGGTGCTGATCGCCCTCTCCCTGGTGGGCATGGCCTATTGCGATCCCAAGACCCAGCTCGCCCAGCTCGCCCTGTTCGCCCTGCTGGTGGCGTTTTGCTCCGCGACACAGGATATCGTCATCGACGCCTACCGCATCGAGTCGGCACCCGAGCGTCTGCAGGCGGCCATGGCAGCCTCCTACATGACGGGTTACCGGCTCGCGATGATAATGGCGGGGGCGGGGGCGCTGGCGCTGGCGGCCTGGCTTGGCAGCAACGACAGCTACGACTACCGCGGCTGGCAGCTCACCTACCTGCTGATGGCGGGACTCATGTCCCTCGGCGTCATCACCACACTGCTCAGCCACGAGCCGGATATCGACCTCCATCGCCAGAACGAGCAGCAGATGGAGCGCAAGGCGCTGCTGCTCGAGCGGGGCTGGCCCAAGACCCTGGCCGGGCTGGGCGCCTGGACCTATGAAGCCATCTGGTGCCCCTTTGCCGATTTCTTCCGTCGCTACGGCGGCTCGGCCCTGCTGATCCTGGGGCTCATCGCCTGTTATCGCATCTCGGATGTGGTGATGGGGGTGATGTCCAACAGCTTCTATGTGGACCTGCAGTTCAGCAAGACGGAGGTGGCCACCATCACCAAGGTGTATGGCGTCATCATGACGCTGGTGGGGGCGGCCTTGGGGGGCGTGTTGGTGATGCGCTTCGGTACCCTGCGCATCCTGTTTCTCGGCGCCGTGCTCACCGCCAGCACCAATCTGCTGTTCGCCCTGCTCAACGAGGTGGGTCACGATCTGGAGCTGCTGACCCTGATCATCTCCCTGGACAACCTCAGCGCCGGCATTGCGACGGCGGCCTTCGTGACCTATCTGTCGAGCCTGACCAATGTCGCCTTCTCGGCGACCCAGTACGCCCTGTTCAGCTCCATCATGTTGCTGATGCCCAAGCTGCTGGCGGGTTTTTCCGGTCAGGTGGTCGAGCAGATCGGCTACAGCAGCTTCTTCGTCGGCACCAGTCTGCTCGGCATTCCGGTCATGATACTGATCATCATGGTTGCCAAACGAGGCGATGCTTTGTTACCACAAGCGGACAAATAGCAAGCGTTTGCGCCATTTTGGGGGTGATTAGATTCACAAAACCGGACAAAGTTCCCTGGCTCTTGTTTATCCGATGAATTTATTTGGCTAGAATCCCTTCCGCTCCTTGTGGGCAGGCTACGGAAAACCTCAACTAACGCACAAGAGACCAATAAAATGGCCAAATTTACCAAGACTCTGATCGCTGCCGGTCTGCTGGCTGCATCCGCCACTCCGGCCTTTGCTGCCGATTACAGCGGCGACATCCACAAGAACGACTACAAGTGGTTCCAGTTCAACGTGATGCACACCATCGATCAGCTGCCCTACAGCGAATCTGAAGGTGGTTACAACGATACCTACTTCGAAATGGAGTTTGGTGGCCGCTCTGGTATCTTCGATCTGTACGGTTACGTCGACGTGTTCGACATCTTCCAGAACCGTCACGACGACAAGCACAACCAAGACAACTTGTTCATCAAGTTCGCACCGCGTATCTCCATCGATGCCATGACCGGCAAAGATCTCTCCTTCGGCCCGGTGCAGGAAGTCTACATCGCCAACCTGATCAACGTGGGTGGTCCGGATGGTCTGTTTGAAGCCATGACCGGTCTGGGTGCAGACGTACAAGTGCCCTGGTTCGGCAAGGTTGGCATGAACCTGTATGCCCGTCACGTCAACGAAGGCGGCGGCGAGCAGGGCTGGAACGGCTATCAGTTCTCCATGAACTGGTTCAAGCCTTTCTACACCTTCTCCAACGGCAGCTTCGTAGCCTATCAGGGCTACCTGGATCACCTGTTTGATGCCAAGGACACTTCCACCGACGGTACCGCCATGTTCAACGGCCTGTACTGGCACTCCGACCGCTACGCCGTCGGTTACGGTCTGAAGTACTTCAACGACATCTATGGCATCCAGAACGGTTCCTACGGTCTGAAGACCACTGGTTTCGGCCACTACTTCTCCGTGACCTACAAGTTCTAATCGAACTCGTTACACGGACACAAAAAACCGGAGCAGCTGCTCCGGTTTTTTTATGCCGCTTCGTCGATGAGGGGGAGTGGCCAAGGCCCTCCCCCCTTCATCATCAATCGCGGAAGTTCTGGAACTGCATCGGCTGACCCAGCTCGGCGCCACGCACCAGTGCCATGGCTTCCTGCAGGTCATCGCGCTTCTTGCCGGTGACGCGCACTTCGTCGCCCTGAATGGCGGCCTGCACCTTGATCTTGGAATCCTTGATAAGCTTCACCACCTTCTTGGCGGTCTCTTTCTCGATCCCCTGCTTGAACTTCACCGTCAGGTGGAAACGCTTGCCGGAGTGAACGCTGTCACCCACGTCCATCGAGCTGTTCTCGATGTTGCGCTTGAGCAGGGCTGCGCGCAGGATCTCGACCATCTGCTTGAGCTGGAAATCCGCATCGGCTTCCAGCTTGACCTCTTCCTTGTTCAATTCGAAGCTGGCTTCTACACCACGAAAATCGAAACGGGTCGCCAGTTCACGATTGGCGTTATCGACGGCGTTCAACACCTCGTTCATTTTGACTTCAGAGACAATATCGAATGACGGCATAGCCGGGCTCCTCATGCTGTACTTCAGGTTGTGCTGACAAAGGGGCAAATCTACCAGAAAATGGGCAAATTTGCTGATTTCGATGGGATTGCTCTGCTAGAATCCCCAGCGCACAGGAATGGCGAGACCCGTTAGTGTCCGCCTAGCGACATCTTCACTTATCCCCGGTAGCGGGTTGCTCGGAATGCAGCCACTACCCTGATTGAGCCTCTCCATGCCAAGCGGATTACGCGACAACAACCTGAAAAACAGCCGACACCCCTCCTCCCCCCGATGGTCCTTGCTGGGCTGTGGTGCTCTGGGCGGCGTCTTCGCCTCCTTGCTGACCCAAAGTGGCCAGCCGACCCGTGTCCTGCTGAGCGAGCGGCACCGCGCCACCCTGCACCCCGGCATCGATTTCACCTCCCTCGAGGGCCACACCCAGCTGCTCGCCATCGAGCGGGGCTTCATCGACAAGCCCGGCGCCATCCAGCGACTGTTGGTGATGACCAAGGCGGGTCAGGTGGTGTCGGCCCTGACGCCCCTGGCAGGCAAGCTGGCGGCAGGGGTTCCCATCGTGCTGCTGCACAATGGCATGGGGATAGCCGAACAGGTGGTGCAGCTGTTTCCGCATAACCCCGTCATTGCCGGTGTCACCAGCCACGGCGCCATGCGCTGCGGTCACTTCGTGTTCCGCCACACCGGCAAGGGCGAAACCTGGCTCGGCCCGGTCAACGATGCGGCCATAGCCTATTCTCATCTGGCCGACGAACTTGCCCTGGCTCTCGGCCAGGCCGGCTGGGATGAGCAGATCCTGACTCGCCAGTGGCAGAAACTCGCCATCAACTGCGCTATTAATCCGCTCACGGCGCTTTACAAGCTCAAAAATGGTGAGCTGGCCGGCCCACGCTTCGCCGATGCCCTGCAACAGATCTGCGTGGAAGTGGCAGACGTGATGCAGGCTGAAGGCCAACCGGCCAACCGCGACGAGCTGTTGCGCCGGGTGATGATGGTGGTGGAGCTCACCGCCGACAATTACTCTTCCATGTATCAGGACATGGAGCAGGGGCGTGAGACCGAGATCGAGGCCATTACCGGTTTCCTGCTCGGCAAGGCCGCCGCCCACGGCATCGCGGTGCCAGTCAATCAGGGCCTCTATCAGGCCGTCAAAGAGAAGCGCTGAGCCCGGGATCGCGGGCGGCAGGCTAAGGAGTGCAAGATGACCGCATTGGTTTTGGTAGCCCCGGGGTCGGAGGAGATCGAGACGGTCGCCATCGTCGACACCCTGGTGCGCGGGGGCATAGAGGTGGTGCTGGCCTCCTGCTGCCCCACTGGAGCGCGTCAGATCTGCGCCTCCCGCGGCGTACAGATCGTGGCCGATTGCCACCTCGACGAGCTGACGACCCGCGACTTCGAACTCATCGTCGTGCCAGGTGGCCTGCCCGGCAGCGAGGTGATCCGCGATACGCCGCTCGCCATCGACCTGCTGAGGGAGCAGGCGGCGCTGGGCCGCTGGCGCGCTGCCATCTGCGCCGCCCCCGCCGTGGTATTGCTGCATCACGACTTGCTGGGTGATGCCAGTGCCACCTGTCACCCGGGCTTTCAGGCCCGCCTGCCCGCCGCGCAACTGAGCACGGCCCGGGTGGTGCGGGATGATGCCCATCGTCTCATCACCAGTCAGGGCCCTGGCACCGCCATCGAGTTTGCCCTCGAGCTGGTGCGGGTGCTGCGTGGCGATGAAACCGCCCGTGCGGTAGCCGGGCCCATGGTGTTGCCATAGGCTCAGGTTGTCGGGCGGCCGATTATCTTTCAGCCGCTCTTGTACCACCCCAAGAAAGATCTGTAGTGGTCTAATCATCCCGGACACCATTTTAGGTGGTACAGTCGCCACCATGACTTGAGGTGTTCAATGACAAGATTACGTCGCTCATTTACTGCTGAATTCAAACTCG